>NZ_JBAWYV010000010.1:0-55194 GCF_037143375.1 Rhodoferax sp.
ACGATGCAGCACCAATGTGGTGGCACTCATCAATGATGACGTGGCCATAATTTTCAACCAAAGGGTTGACTTCGCCCTGGCGCGACAAGGACTGCATGACGGCAATATCAATCTTGCCGGAGGGCTTTGATTTGCCGCCGCCAATGGTGCCAACGACACCCTTGCCGATCTCCAAAAAGGTCTGAAGCCGCTCCTGCCATTGCTTCAGCAGTTCAGTACGGTGTACCAGAATGAGCGTATTGACCCCGCGCCGGGCAATCATCGCAGCGGCCGTCACGGTCTTTCCGAAAGCCGTCGGTGCGCACAGCACACCCACATCGTCATGCAGCATGGCGGCCACGGCGGTTTCCTGATCGTGTCGCAGTGTTCCGGCAAAGTTGACCTCAAGTGGCTCGCCGTTGAATCGTTCATCAACCAGATCGCAGCCAATCGCGTTACCCCGCAGTAATTCCTGCGCAGCGTCCAAACAGACACGCGGCAGAGCAATATGTGCGGGAAAATTCTCTGCGCAACCGATGACACGGGGCTTGTCCCAGACCGACATCCGCATGGCCTGGGCTTTGTAGAACGCAGGATTTTGGAACGCAGCCAGGCGAATCAACCGGTTGGCCAGCGCTTGTGGCAGCTGAGACTTCTCGAAATAAATCAGATTCGACAGCGTCACGGTCAGCATCTTCGGCGTTGGCCCGGAGATCTTTTTGGTCACGGGCGGGCGTTTCCACGGCTCATTGATGTCTTCCTCATCAATGAAGGTGACGTCTAGGGGATGGACACCGCCAGTGGCACGAAGAATCGTTGGCTCAATGTCATGCGGAGCCATGGGCTCAATCGATGCCAGGTAAGCCCACTGATCCAAATAGGGGCTCAAGGATTCATCTACGAACACGCTGCCGCCGTACTCCCTTGGCTTTTTCTGCAGGGGCAACGCAATCAAATTACCAAAGCCGCCTTTTGGCATCGTGTCCTGATTCGGGAAAAGGCGGTCATAAGATTCAAGTTTAGTTGCCGGGTCCGCGCACAGGTGTGGCTGATGAGGGCTGTCCCCAAGCGACGGGCATCGCGCGCCGAGACCCTGCCTGCAAAAAACACCCAGGCATGGGCGCCCTTGCCGGAGCGGGAAATTTCGATGGCAACCGGCACGCCCAACTCAAGGCACGACTGGCGGTACGCCTGTACATCATCTTGCCAATCAGCCTTATCAAAATCAGCGGCCAGAAAATGGCAGGTATCGTCGGTCAGCAGTGGATACCCCACCCGCCTGGGGACACAATGAATGCGCACGAAGCATTGTGGCTTGAGGTGAGGCGGGGCCTCCCCGGTCTTGGTGACAGTGATCAATCGGCGCTGACTAGGTTTCTCGCGACGCTCGACTGCCCACACGCCAAGCTGTTGTGCGGTCAGAAACCCGCGGGGGACATTGATGAGCACAGCGCACTTGTCCTTGAGCAAGCTGTTTGCGAGCACGCGCGCCAAAAAAAGGTCAGCCGCCAAATCGCGGCGCAATGGCTAAGATGGATCCATTTAGCCCTGAAAATCCTAAGGGCGACCGCCAATGAGCCAATTACTCTGACCAAATTAGCCATCCTGCCGCGTCTCCCAACCAGCCCCTTTTCGCCTGCACAAACAGCGTTGTGCCGCCCCGTTCTACTTTGGGAGAGGAGTCTGGCTTCCTGGCTGGCCAGCTTGAAGGGTCTGGAACTGACCTCAGCGCAATGGAGTTCAGGCGTTATCCTGTCGTCAGTGTTGATCGGGGGCCTGCTGGAAGCAGCCAAAGTCAAGGTATTGCTCCAGCAAATGGCCAGCGATCTGCCCGTCGTGGGCCGACGCCCCTATGCCGAGTTTCACCAACGCATGGGGAAATTTGGCGATTTTCACTGCCAGCGCTGGTTTTTGGATCCCATCACTGAACTGCTTTTCCTGCGTCGACCGAAGAACTACACGCCGCTAACGGTTGACCAACAGACCAAGGCCATTCAGGCACTTCTTCAAGAACACGGAACGCCCCAAGAGGAACTACCAAAAGGATTGAACAAGCTGCTCAAGCACGCCACGGCCCGTTGGCATCAGCACTCGGCACGAGTGGATATCGAGATTGTGCAACGAAAGGTGCAATCCCACGCACTGCATGAACGAAGCTGGAACCGGTTGTTCAGACAACTGTCCGTCCCAAGTGACACCGCCCCACCAGGCGAGGCGTACGAACAGCCACTGGAAGATGAAGACTTCCTGACCGATTTCTGCCTGCTTTACCCCTGGTTCCTAGTCGTACACCGAGCCTTGGACCTCCCCCCGAAAACACCTCCTCAATCGGTCGATGTGAATCGTGTCATAAAGGAGTCGGGCATTCCAATACCTGAGTCGCACCGGACTTATGTGAATTGGATCGTGCGTATGTTGCAAGGGCATAACGCAACCAATGATCGACTGGCAGTTTCGACGATAAAGCGCTTGAGCGATGCGGTCATTCCGCAGGTACTGTCACGGCTGGGCGACACCAGCCCCGCCGACCTCAGCGACGTAGATCTGGTCGAGCTCTACGAAGAAATCGTTTATGGCACACAGGGAAGTCAGCGGGTCAATCTAGCCAAAGGCCTGCGGGAGTTTCATTTGCATCTAGTTCGCGTACACGGCAAGCCTTCCCTGAAAAGCCTACGCGAAACCCTGGGAGAAGATGCGGGACTGGAGCCAGTCGATGCCAACCCCATCAGCTTTGAGGAATATTACAAGGCCAAGGCATATCTTGAGAGGCAGATCCAGCAAGGTGGCGACCGCGAACTGAACCAGATTGCCAAGCTGTCGATGATGCTGGCATTTCGCGCTGGCATGCGGCGCTGGGAGATTTTTGGCTTGCGGCTCAAAGATGTGACATCCATTAACCATCTGGAGCTCATCATCCGTCCGCATGAGGAACGCCGCCTCAAGACTGAAGCCTCGCAACGGATTATTCCAGCACGGTTGCTGCTGCCCCCTGATGAACGACGAGAGTTGCAGGCCTGGCTGCAACGCAGATTCATCGGAGCAGATATCGCAGATGACACAGGTTGGGTTTTCGACGTACCCCGGCCTGAGGGAGGCTGGACGCGCCTGTCTGCCGAAACGACTGCAGACCGAATCATCAAGGCGCTTTCTCACGCTACCGGACAACCGACCAAGATTCACCAGTTACGCCACTCATTTGCCACCTGGATGTATCTGGCCCTGCGCGCGCCGGACTATCAGGAGGTATTGACGCTGTTCGAGCATTTACCCGAGACCAGCGTATTCCTGAAACGAGGTAAAAGATTACGTTCGTTGCTGATCAACCGACCCGGACCGACCAGCCGCGCCTACGGTTATGTCGTGGCACGGCTGCTAGGCCACAGTTCACCGCTGGTATCACTCACCAGCTACATTCACAGTACAGAGTTCATTCACCGTGCGCTGGCTATTCGAACCGCCAACCAACTTTCACCCGACTCCTTAAGGGGAGTAGCTAATCTAAAATCGGCTTGGGGCAATCGACTACTTGAAACAGGCATAGAGCATCTGTTAAACCACGTACGTGCTCAACATGCACGAAAGAAATCCGCTAGGATTTCGGCATCCAATAATACTGAACATCTCGGAACTAAGGCCCCAGGACCATCATCTCCCAGAGGCCGCCCAAAAAAAATGGCTCCGGTAGATTGGATCCCTTTGGCAGATGTGCATGGACTCCTGCATTTGTATTCCTCTACACAGGATGCGATCGAAAACATCTGCGAACAAGTAGGTTCGGAATCCGAATTAGGGCAACGCATCGTGGATAGGGTGCGTGACGCGGGGGTTGATTACGGATTTGAACGACGTGGGATTCGGCCTTTGGCATATCCAGAATTTTCTCGGAAAGATGCACAGCGGCGCTGGTCACAAGAGGTAGAACCTCGTCTCAAGCGGGCGTTCGCCTTGGATGCACAAAAGGCGCTTGCGGGGGCGCTTGTTCATTTGCAACATTACAACCCAAGCAAGCGCGATGTGGTGTTCAAAGGTGTCAAGGAAAAGGAAAACTTAAATAAGTACATGACACTGTTGACCCTGATGGAACTGAAAGCAGAGAACATCGCAGTTCTGCTTCGTAAAACAGGCGAACCAGAAATCCCCCCATGGGCCAGAAAAGCACTAGGATCTTTTGTGAACAGTAATGTTCGTTGCGTTATGCCGCCTGTTGCCGCCAAGGCGGCCTCTTACAAGGACTGGGTGGGACTACAGTTATTGGACAGTGATGGCTTGGCTTGGTCTGGGGTCACACGCGGATTGATGTTTTTGGCGTATATCGTCCGGGGCTTGGCCTGAGAAAAAAATCTCACTTTGAGAAACTGGTTGAATGGCAGGTATAGGGCGGAAATTCCGAATATTAACGTCTCTTTACGTACATGAGGAAGAAGTCAAGTCGGCCGCACTGAGCAAAGCGCGTACCGAGATCGCAGTTGTCGCACACTGAGCAATGGAGAAAAATGTGGACGTGGAAGGCCGCGATTCCAGACAGCCAACAATGCACGTATTCTGCTACCAAAAATTCACGATTTGAGATACTGTTCATCGACCAGCATCGTCCCCCTTGCCGATATAGCTGTATGCAACGGCATTGATCCTACCAACAAATGTAGTCTCTTTATCTGCACTTGTGGAGTAGGTCAAGGAAACCAGAACCCGACCTCAAAAATGAACGCCAACAATGGAACTCAGAAAATTTGGGGGTAGGCGGTAATGACACCTACAGGAAAGCGCCGCCTTTTCACGATGCTCAGCGAAAAGAGTCGATGGCGAATGGCCACCCTCTGTTAAGTTATTCAGGTCGAATGATCTGGCGGATGCGGCACTTTATTGCCAGAGAGTCGATAGGCCACTCGTGACCGTGTCGTTCCCAGGATTTTTGCAGCGGCTGAGACATTGCCATTGGCGATGTCAACGGCAACATCCACCGCCATCTCCTCCAGCGCATCCATGGAGATATCGCCCCTCATCAGCGATTCACGCAGCAACCCAGGCAACTGACCGGTCAGTGTCGAGTTGGCAGACTCGCCGTTCAAGATACCATTTTCCCCGAGCTTGAGGGGGCCACGGCTCAACTTTTCACCACTGGTAAACAAGTGCGCCACATCAATGCCGCCCCCTTCGGGCGCCAGGATGACGCCCCGCTCGATGATGTTTTCAAGTTCCCGAATATTGCCGGGCCACGAATAGAACAGCAGGGCTTCGATGGCGCCTTCGTTGAGGCCAGTTACCTTGCGTTTATGCAAGGCACAGTACCGATTGAGAAAACTTTCCACCAACAGCAAGATATCTTCCTTGCGTTCGCGCAGCGGCGGAATTCTGACGGGGAATACATTGATCCGGTAGAACAAGTCGGCGCGAAATTTTCCTGCTTCGACGAGATCGCGCAAGTCTTCATTCGTAGCTGCGACGACGCGCACATCCACCGATCTGACGCGGGTGTCACCAATGCGCTCAATCTCGCCCTCCTGCAGGGCGCGCAGCAGTTTGCCTTGCGCCATCAGACTGAGGGTGCCGATCTCGTCCAGAAAAAGCGTCCCACCATCCGCCCGCTCAAAGCGACCCGGGCGCGATTGAATGGCCCCACTAAAGCCTCCTTTTTCGACGCCAAACAATTCTGATTCAATGAGTTGCTCCGGGATGGCGGCACAGTTGATGGCTACGAATGGTTTCCCTGTCCGGTCGCTGATATTGTGCAGGGTGCGCGCAAACTGCTCCTTGCCGACACCGCTTTCGCCCAGAAAAAGTACCGTTGCGCGGGTCGGCGCGACGCGTTGGATCATGTGGCAAACCGTATTGAAACCCGCCGACACGCCAATCAGGTTGATCTTTTCATTTCTTGAACTTGCTTCGCTGGTTTTATGGTCAAAGTTGAAAGTCTTGGCGCGTGGACTTTGAACGAACTCCTGCGCTTGCAGGTAGCGGAAATCCTTGTCGGGGTCTTCCCAATCATCGAGCGACTTGCCAATCACCCTGCAGGCGGCGTGGCCCATGGCTTTGCACTCCACTTCGCGAACCAGCACTTGGCGTCCGAGAAAACTGCTTACATAGCCGTTGGCATAACCTTGCAAGGTCCAACAGACGGGGGCATTGCCAATGCCATTTGCCGCGATGTGTTCTTCGGCCTCTGAAGAATTGCGCCAGATGAACTCGCCGTGAAAATGGCCCTTTTCAATATCGACCTCCATCGCTACGGTCTCCACCGACACAAATCCTTCCAGTGAATGCAGTTGCGGGCCCACGGCAAACGCATCGAAATCACTGCTGTCGGGTCGAACTTTACGAACCATGTCAGCATCGCGCACCCCCGAGAGATAGCCCATGCGCGTGAGGATGCCGCGGGTTTTATCGTTGCCCAGAATTTCAATCAGCTCACGGCGCAAAGCGGCCAGTGAGGCGTTGTGCAGCAATACCATGCGTTGATCGTCCAACCAGATTTCTCCATCGCCGGGAGAAAACCGCAGGCGCGACACCAGATCCCCCATATCCGGGAACCGATGCGCAGATTGCGCGTCGGGTGGCAGCAGTTGAATCGTCTCTTCAGGACTGGGGTTGGATTTTTTCTTCATGAATTCGCATGGACCCAAAAGCGGCGAGATAGCGTTGATAAGCGATGGTACTTCGGCGCGCACCCCTTGCCAATGCGTTCCTGACTCCCGTCATTGGCGTCTCGGCTTCTTTAATTTTTTTATAAGAAATCAGCCTCTAGCCCCCGTATCCATTGCGTAGTGCACTACTGAATGCATAGCATTTTAAAACCCACTCACGGAACGTCTCAATGTTTAAGCATCCACCGGAATTCGCGGGTTGAGCTTTTCATCAAAGTCGCACATGCATGGAAAAGTCAGTGGCTCCATCCGGTCAAGACCCTGTAAGTGCGTCTGGTAGTCCTGCAAAATCTTCTCCCGCTCCTCATGCGAGACGTAAGGCACGTGGTACGCCACAAATGGAGGAAGCACCGCAAAACCACAGTAGGCCAGTGCGCCGCGCAGGATCGGGCGCAGCATGGTGTCCATCTCGCCATGGATGGCATCGGGTCCAAACATGTGTTGCTGCCCACCCAGCGTTACCGTGGCCATCGCCCGCTTGCCCTGCATGCCTCCGTTGTCGTAAAACCGCTTGCCGCCGTAGAACCGGCCGGAAGCAAACACACGATCGATCCAGCCCTTGAGAATAGCCGGCGCAGAAAACCAGAAAATAGGGAAATTGAGGATGAGCATGTCGCACCACTCGACCTTCTCAATCTCAAGCCGAATATCTTCAGCCAGGGTGCCGGATTCAAACCCTTTGCGCTGCTCAAGGGCATAGACACAGTAATCCGGATTGCTTCTCAAGTTGAAATCTGCTGCCGTGGCCACCGGGTTCCAGTTCATGGCATGCAAATCTGACACCCGGACGTCATGCCCGGCCTGGGTCAGTGTTGTAACGGCGCAGTCCTTCAGCGCCGTGTTGAAAGATTGCGGCTCGTAATGCGCGTGGACGATCAAGATATTCATAACGAGTCTCAGATGAAATTTACGGTTTGGCAGCCATCTTGCGTGCCTCAATTTCTGCCTGACGCAACCTGCTGGCAGGCACCCCACCAATACTCCAATCTTCTGGCGCGATGGTGATCACCCCACCGCGCACCAGTTCTCGCTTGCAACCCAGTAGCTCCACCAACAAATCCGTGAAACCGGCCAAAAGGCGATGCCGGTCCTCAAGGGGTCGACCTTGCAACACGATGAAGTTGAAATAGGGCGCGGCCTGATCATGCTGACTGACCAGCTTGCCACCCACGCAGGCATGCTGCGCCGCGTGCTCGGTCACAAATACGCGAATGCGGTCAATGGGGCAGCAAAGCACCTCGGAAAACAACTGACTGGCACGCAACAGCAAGGTTTCTACGCGAGACGCCGCATGCTGGCCCTGAACCAAATGAAAATTTAAAACGGGCATGGTTATTCTTTCAAGGCAGACCTCGACGTCGACCAGCATCCAGCATGAGTGACGACCCGGTCATGGCCGAGGCCTCTGGGGCCAGTAGTATTTCAAGAGCCCAGGCCACTTGGGCGGGTTCAGTGAAGGCACCCAGCGAGGACTCCGCTTTCATGGCATCAAGCACAGCTTCGACGGTGATGCCCTGCATCCGCGCACGATCTGCGGCAACCCGCCTCAGTCGCTCCGTATCGGCTGGTCCTGGCGCAACCAGATGGGCGGTAATTCCACGTGCGCCATAAGCCAAACTCAATTGCCTGACAACATTGACCAGTGCGGCATTGGCCACACCAGCTGCGGCCGCGTAAGCTGTCGGCTCAAACCCGTAATGCCCGCCGATAGCCACCAGGCGGGAATGCGTGCTTAACCGGGCATCGACCGCCCGGACCAAACGCAACAGCCCGCCCACCTTGATGTTCACGGCATCCACCAGGGCTGCGGTCTCTATGTTGAGCACACCACCCCCGACGCTGACCCCCGGTCCATGCACCACCATTCGGACCGTCCCCGGTAATGCAGCACGGATGATGTCTATGGACGAGTCGCTGGCGATATCAGCGACACACGGCACCAAACCGGGGTAGCTTGCCGCCAGTGCTTCCAGCGCCAAGGCACTGCGTGCGACAGCGACCACACCCAACCCATTGCGGATGAGTCGCTCGACCATGACTTGGCCGAAAGCACCGGTTGCGCCAACAATGACGACCCATTCCTTGGAGGCAGACATCAGTTTATTCAGGCCGTGACTTCTTTTAACAAACCACGGTCTTTGGCCATGGTCATGGCGGTATCAACGATCATGTCCTCTTGACCCCCAATCATCTTCTTGCGACCAAGTTCAATGAGAATGTCTCGGGCTGGCACACCAAATCGATCCGCTGCGCGTTTGGCATGCAGCAGGAAGGTCGAGTAAACACCGGCATAACCCAGGGTCAGCGACGCACGGTCCACGCGCACCATGTGTTCCATCATCGGCACGATGATGTCTTCGGCCAGGTCCATCAGTTTGAACAAGTCACAACCCGTCACGATGCCCATGCGCTCGCACACCGCCACAAAAACTTCCAGCGGTGTATTGCCAGCACCCGCCCCCAGTCCGGCTACCGACGCATCGATGCGACTGGCGCCCTCCTCGACGGCCGCGATGGAATTGGCAATGCCCATACCCAGGTTATGGTGACCATGGAAACCGATCTCGGTTTCAGGCTTGAGCACCGCCCGCAAGGCCGCAACCCGCGCCTTCACATGCTCCGGCAGCATGTAGCCGGCCGAATCGGTGATGTAGACGGTTTGTGCCCCGTAGGACTCCATCAGCTTGCCCTGTTGCGCCAAGCCTTCTGGCGTATTCAGATGGGCCATCATCAGGAAACCCGAGGTGTCCATGCCCAGCTTGCGCGCAAAGGCGATGTGCTGTGGGGAGGTATCGGCTTCGGTGCAGTGAGTGGCGACATGCACACTGCGTGCACCGCAGTCATAGGCCGACTGGAGTTCCTTCATCGTGCCCAGACCGGGAATTAGCAATACTGATATCTTGGCCTGTTTCATCCTGGGGGCAACAGCCAGAAGATATTCCTCGTTGCTGTGCAGCGCAAAACCGTGCTGGAGGGAATTCCCCCCCAAACCACCGCCGTGGGTCACTTGAATCAACGGGACACCCGCAGCGTCCAATGCTGTAGCCACGCTGACCATCTGGTCGATGGTCATCTGCTCTCGCTTGGCGTGCATGCCATCGCGCAAAGACATGTCGTGAATGATGACCTTGCGGCCCTGCAAACTTTGAATTTCGCTCATGATGCAAGTTCCATGGGTTTCAACTGGATTTTCCCAGCAATGATTTCTTCAGCAAACATCTCGGCGGTACGTGTCGCTGCTGCGGTCATGATGTCCAGGTTGCCGGCATAGCGGGGCAGGTAGTCGCCCAGTCCTGCGACTTCCATAAACACAGAAACTTTTTTATCATCAAAGATAGGACCGTTCACCAATCGGTAGCCCGGTACGTATTTTTGAACCTCGACGATCATCTGAAGGATGGACTCGGTGATACGCACCTGATCAGGCACCTCATCGGTCAGACAAGAGATGGTGTTGCGCATCATCATTGGGGGCTCGGCCGGGTTGATGATGGCCAGGGCCTTCCCTTTGCGGGCGCCACCGACCACCTCGATGGCGTTGGAGGTGGTGTAGGTAAATTCGTCCAGATTGGCGCGCGTGCCGGGGCCGATTGATTTGGAGGCCAAACTGGCCACAATTTCCCCGTAGGCCACGCTTTGAATTCTGGAGATCGCAAACACAATTGGAATCGTGGCCTGACCGGCGCAGGAGATCATGTTGACATTCATCTCAACTCTATCGGACAACGCACGCAAATTGACCGGCGGCACACACAGCGGGCCAATGGCTGCGGGTGTGAGGTCAATCATCATGACGCCGAGTTCATTTAGCTTGCGCGAATTTTCTGCGTGCACATAGGCCGACGTTGCATCAAATGCAATCTGGATATTGTCTTCAAGGACGTGCGGTAACAGGCCGTCAACCCCTAAGGCTGTGGTCTTCAGTCCCATGTCGCTCGCACGCGCTAACCCTTCCGATTCCGGATCAATACCGACCATCCACACCGGCTCCAGCCAGGGGCTGCGTTGAATCTTGTAGATCAAATCGGTGCCAATATTGCCCGACCCGATCAAGGCACATCTGATTTTCTTCATGTCATTCTCTATGAATTAATGTTTCTATTTCCCGGCCGCTTCATTGCGCTGACCGACCGTTACCCCGGCGACGCTGAAGTTTTCTGACGAGTGTTCTGTAATCAATATCCGCACCGTCTCTGCGGGAACCTCCAGCGAGGCCACCAAAGCGGCGGTGACAGCGGCGACGGCTTTACGTTTTTTTTCTACGCTGCGTCCTTCGAGCAAATGCATTTCAATAATTGGCATGGTCTTGTCCTCTTTTGTGTTTTGTTATTCAATGAATCGCACTGATACGCTACCTAGTTCCTGGAAGCGGGCCACGATGTTGTCGCCTGGCTTGACGGGAATAGCTTCGGTAATCGCCCCACTCATCACGAAGCTCCCGGCGGGCAATATTTCTCCCTGCTCGGCCAGAATGTTGACCAGCATCGCAATCGCCTCGGCCGGATGACCCAGCACGGCGGCTGAAGCGCCGGTGGCGACGATTTCGCCGTTTTTCTCCATCACTACGCCGAGCGTGCTGAGGTCAATATCGGCGGGGTAGCGAGCCCGTCCACCGCCAACATAGCGGGCTGAGGAACCGTTGTCGGCAATCACGCTTTGCAGATCAAACTTGAATCCAGAAAAGCGCGAGTCGATGATTTCGACCGCAGGCAGCACGTAATCGGTGGCGTCAAGCACATCCTGACGGGTGCAATTGGGGCCCTTGAGCAACTTTTTTGTGACGAAGGCGACTTCGCATTCAGCGCGCGGATGCACCAAGTCAGACGTCTTGATCGCCGAGTTTTCCGGACGCGCCATGCGGTCTGTCAGGAAACCGATAGACGGAACATTAACGCCCATCTGAACCATCTTGGCTTTCGAGGTCAGGCCCGCTTTCCAGCCGATCAGCTTGTGTCCCTGGGAGATGTAGCGGCGACGCAGTTCGGCTTGCACGGCATAGCCGTCGGCCACCGTCATGGCCGGGTATTCATCGGTCAGTTTAGGAATTGCGTAGGCGCGGGTCTGGGCGCCTTCGACGCGCTCACACAACCGAACAATATCTTCCCGGGAGAGTGTCAGTGGCTGGCTCATAGGGAAGTCTTTCCTGAAAATTGAACACGGCAGCTGCCGAGACCGCCCACGGTGCACACCAGGGCATCGCCCCCTACCACCGGGATGAGCGAAGATTGAGAACCAGAGAGAATGACCTCGCCAGCCTTGAACGGAATACCCAGCGCACCCAGCGTG
Source organism: Rhodoferax sp. (assembly GCF_037143375.1). Taxonomy (GTDB): domain Bacteria; phylum Pseudomonadota; class Gammaproteobacteria; order Burkholderiales; family Burkholderiaceae_C; genus Rhodoferax. The sequence goes on from NZ_JBAWYV010000010.1 coordinate 11,907, forward strand.
TTGGCCAGCCAAGCGACGGCGTTGGCCGGTGAGCCCTGCACGGCGGCACCGACGCCGGTCGAGAAAATCTCGCCGTTCTTTTCGAGCACCATACCGGCCAGCGTGATGTCGAGCACGCGCGGATCGCCCCGGGTTTTCCCCAGCACGAAGACGCCACACGAGGCGTTGTCGGCCACGGTGTCCTGAATTTTTATCTTCCAGTCAACGATGCGCGAATCAACGATTTCGAAACAAGGCAATACATAGTCGGTGGCGCGGATCACGTCCATAGCTGTGATGCCAGGCCCTTTTAAATCTTCTTTCAACACGAAGGCCAGTTCGGCCTCGGCTTTAGGCTGAATCATCGTGCTCAGGTCAATGGTGTCGCCTTCCTGGTACACCATGCCGGAGGTCAGCATGCCAAAGTCAGGCTGGTAGACGCCGAGAAAGTCTTGCACCGGTTTGCTGGTCGCACCAATCTTCTTGCCAACAATGCGCTCCCCTGCCGCCAATCGACGGGCCACAAAGCGCTCCTGAATTTTGTAGGCATCCTCGATCGTGATGGTGGGTTCGCGCTCAAGTAGCGGACGCACCGGCGTGTGTTTGACGAAGGCTTCATACAGCTCATCGCCATAGTGGTTGATTTTTAGTTCGTCCATAGGTTTCTCAGAGTTTCACGCAGATGTTGCGGGTTTCGGTATAGAACTCCAGGGAGTGAACCCCGCCTTCGCGGCCAATGCCGGATTGTTTCGAGCCACCAAAGGCGGTTCGCAAATCGCGCAAGAACCAACTGTTGACCCAGGTGATGCCGACTTCGACACGCGCCGCCACGCGGTGAGCGCGCGCCAGGTTTGTCGTCCAGATGGTGGTGGAGAGACCGTAATCGTTGTCGTTGGCCTTGTTCACCACTTCGTCCTCGCTGTCGAACGGACTGATGTGGCAGCACGGCCCAAAGACTTCCTCACGGACTACTGACGCAGTTTCAGGCAAGCCGGTCCAGATCGTCGGCTGCACCCAGTGGCCTTCAGCCAGATCGGCGGGCATGCTCGGCACACCGCCACCAGTGACGATGGTGGCACCCTCGGCTTTGGCTTTGGCGTAGTAGGACATGACCTTTTGCTTGTGCTCGGCACTGATCAGCGGGCCATAGTTGGCGTTGTGGTCGTCCGGGCGGCCAAACTTCACCGCCTCGGCCTTGACTTTCAGGGCTTGCACGAAGCGATCAAAAATAGGTCGCTCGACATACACCCGCTCCGTGCCCAGGCAGACCTGGCCGGAATTAAGGAATGATGAACGGGATATGCCCTCCACAGCTGCCTCGAAATCAGCATCCGCAAACACGATGCCGGCATTCTTACCGCCCAGCTCAAAGGACACGTCCCGCATGCCTACAGCGGCCGCCTTCATGATCGCCGTGCCGGTGCGTGTTTCGCCGGTAAAGGTAATCGCATCCACCAGCGGATGCTGGGTCAGGTATTCGCCAGCGGAATCGGGGCCGAAACCATGCACCACATTAAAAACACCCTTGGGAATTCCGACGGCATTCATGACTTCACCGAGCAGCGTGGTGGTGAGTGGCGTCTCTTCCGATGGCTTGACGACCACCGTGTTACCACAGGCCAGTGCGGGGCCGACCTTCCAGGTCATGAGAAGGAACGGCGCATTCCAGGGCGAGATCACACCAACCACGCCTTTGGGGACGCGAATTCCGTAGTTAAGTGCTCCACGGCCGTCTGGTGTCGCCATCTGGAACGACTCCGAAGGCACATTTTTGACGATGTCGGCAAAGACTTTGAAGTTGGCTGCACCCCGTGGAATAAAGACGTTGGTCATCACGTGGCGTGGCTGACCGGTATCGGCCATTTCGGCCGCCACAAAATCCTCAAACCGGCGCGTGATCTCGTCAGCCACGCCGTATAGCAAATCAACGCGCTGATCGGTCGTCAAACCGCCCCATACGCCGTGGCGTGCCGCATGCGCCGCCCGCACTGCCGCATCCACATCGGCTTTGCCGGCTTCCGCCACCCTGGCAATCACCCGGTTGTCGAGCGGCGAACGTTTATCAAAGGTTTTTCGGTCGATGCCTTCAACGAACTCGCCGTTGATGAAATTCTTGATCAGCTGCATGGCACTCCTTGCTTATTTCCCGAAATTCGGGCGAATGAAATGATTTTTTTGACCTGGGTTTTGCCCAATTGAATCCAGTTTATGAGCGCACCATCAATACCGTCCAATACCAAATTTTGCAAAACTCAATAGCAAATAGGTATCAATAGTGACGCGCCGAAATATGGCTCGCAGCCCCTTAGATGGAGCGGAACAAAGGGCTGCGCACTTGCTGTGCATCGCCTGCTGAAATGAACTTCTCGGAGTAGATATCGCGCTCGAACAAGCGCCCCTGCATCAAGGTGCTGATGCAGGAATCAATCATCAGGGGTGGCCCGCAAAGGTAGGCCTTGTTGTTCCTGAAGTCATTGTCGAAATGGGCTTTGGCCGCTTCATGCACGAAGCCACGAAAGCCCTGCCAATCCGTTCCTTCGGGCTCGCCTGAAAGGGCCGGAATGTACGTGAAATGGCTGTAGCGCTGGGCCAGGGCCATGAACTCATCGTGGTAATAAAGCTCAGCCCGCGTACGCTGGCCATAGACCAGCGTGATGGGCAATTCACCCCCTTCACCCAACAAATCGAGGATCATGGCGCGCGGACTGGACAAGCCGGAGCCGCCCGCCATGAAGATCATGGGCATGCGTGCTGACTTCTTCACGAAGAAGCGACCATAAGGCCCAGAAATGCGCACGCGCTCCCCGACCTTCATCTTTTCATGCACGTAGCCGGTCGCTTGTCCACCCGGCACGATGCGAATGTTGAGTTCAACCTCGTTTCCTGTGTCGGGCGCACTTGCCAAAGAAAAGGCGCGGCTCCCGATGTCGCCTGGCAGATGGAAGTTGACATATTGACCGGCCTGGAAATGAATGCCTTCCGGCGCATCCAGCGTGATCCAGACCCCTTTGATGGTCGGAGTCAGGGACTCGATGCGACTCACCGTTCCGTCATAGTCACAGACGGGCAGGTTTTCGGCATCCACATCCTCATCAATCTCGGCTTCGATGACGACATCGCTTTGCGGCACCGCACAACAGGCAAGGCACTTTTGCTCTTCACGTTCGAAATCCATCAGCGCGAAGGGGGAGACCGCACCGTGCTCCACCTCGCCGTCAATGATTTGTACCTTGCAGGTGGCGCACAGTCCATGGCAACAGGCATGCGGCAAGTAGATTCCAGCACGAAGAGCGGCGTCAAGAATGGTTTGCCCCTCTTCGACCTCAATGGTCTGACCGAGGGGCTCTATGGTCAGTTGATAGCTCATACCGTCCTTTAGTCTTTGGTGAGCAACGAATTGAGGCCCGGCGTGCGAAACCGGATCTGATCCTTGTGGCCAACGCCATTGGCGGCCAGGCTGCTTTCAAAGTCGGGCGTCCAGGGCTGATTGGATTTCAACCATTGCACTTTTGACCAGTCAACCTGGGCGGCATCCGGATCGGGCTGAATGAGCATTTTCAGGGGGCCTTCCACCATTTCCTTGAACAGCATCTGCGGCTGAACAAAGAGCAGAAACGGTGCGGCAAACAACAAGTGTTGATCCCAGCTGGCATAGACGAGCTGACTGCCATTGAAGTTGGCCACGCTGTCGCGAGGAACACCAACATATTCTTTCTTTGATACCACGGGCATATTTTTTCTCCTTTTATGAGGTGTGACGGTTTATTTATTGGAAGTGGCCATGCCACGCCATTTTTCAAAGTTCATCTGATCTTGCGACCCGACAAAGTCACCGTTATCAACCCCATCTTTCAGGCTCACCCAGTTCATCCAGGCACCAATGTCGCCATTGAACGGATCCTGAAAAAGTGCCGGCATGGGCAACCACGCCTGAACGTACTTCTCGGGCTCATTGGCAAAGATGTCCTGGCAACCATCCGAGCAAAAGTGGTACTTCTCGCCCTTGTAAACCGTCTCACGATGGCAAGCCATGGTCGGATCATCCGGCTCGGTGAACACCACCGGCAACTGGCAGGTCTGGCACAACTTGGCCAAGCCAAAGTTCTTGAAGGGCGTGCCCGCTGCCGCCAGCTTCTTGATATGGTTCCAACGCGGACGGTAATATTTATCGAAAGTCGTGGGGTACTTGGCAGAGAGCCAGTCCATGTCGTCATCCGAAGGAATCCAGCTGTGAAACGCAGTACCAAAACTCCACTGGTACAAGCCCAGCATGAACTGGTGCGACATGTGGTCAATGCCCGCCTCGGCATCGTTCCAACCCTTGGGGGCACGAATGCCATAACGGGCCAGATCCTTGAACAACGCCCCACCATTCTCCTGGCCGTAGATTTCCCACGCTTCACGCCACGACATCACACGTTTTGGCAGCATGTAATCCATCATCGTGCTGACCAGTCCCAGCACACGGAAACCGCGCCAGAACCATTTATCGATCCAACCCTGGACGATCGGCAGGTTGGCCGGGTCCTGTTCCAGCATAAATTTGATGCATTCAAGACCAAGGGTCATGTGACGGGCCTCATCAGATTGCGCTGAGAAACCAAAGGTCACCGTCGCCATGTCGCCGTTGTAGGCCGCACCTGACATGAACGGTACAAACAGCAAATTGGTCAGCACATACTCGAACGAGAATCCGATGGCGATCATGAACTCGAAGGGGCCGGCGGACATCGCATCATCAAAGAATGAACGGGCCACCGAGGTGTACCAAATGCGATCACGCGAGTCTGCAAAGGCGTGAAAGCCGTTGTAGTACTTGTTGTAGTTCGACATGGCGTGAATCTGCGTCTGCGCATGGCGAATTTCATCAATCGCCTGCATCTGGCAAGCGACCTGCGTGCCGACGCCAGGGAACTCCCGTCCAACCCGCGCAAAGCCCTTGTGCGCCGCATACTCGCCCGGACTGATGGCTTGCAGGAATATCTTCAGGGCACTCAGGTAACGCGCATCGGTGATGTTCAGATGGCCATTGTTCTGGGCATGGGCATCAATGATGGCGTAGAACTTGCGCTCTTTCTCGGCCTGGTATTTCCAGTAGGAATCCATGGTCAGGCGGAAGGGATCTTCCCACTTGTCCCAATCATGAATCTTGATGCCTTCGTAGCCCACGTAAGGGAAAACGTCATCCTTTTTTTGGTAGGTCGTTTCCCAACCCAGGTCACGGGTGAGAAGCTTGTATTTCTCTTTCAACCCGAGTTTCTTTTTAGTAACTTTCATGTCCATGTCGGTCTCCTATTATTCGTTCCAGTACAGCGTCAACGTGTCTTCTGTTTCGTCGACATAACCGCTCAAAGAAATTAAATTGATTTGCAACTCTTGCAGGTCATAGTCGCGGCCCATCTGCTCTTCAATGGTTTCTCTACGAATGACGAGTCGGCCCTGCGCATTGATCTTGACCATGGCAGGCTCGCGAAGGACGACCGCCAGCGGGTTATCGATGACGATGGCATCAATGATCGGGCGGGTTTCTTCGTTGGTTTGAAGGGCAATAAATACAGTTGACATAGCAGCCTTTCAGATCTCAATCCCGATTTTTTTCAAGCGTGCCGTCAAGGCAATCACTTCTTCGTTGACCGCCTCGTCCGCCGCTGGTCCGAGCGCCAACGCGGCAACAGGGCGCAGGGTCGTGGCAGCACGATCGCTCCACTTTTTCGTCCACTCCTGCAGCAATTGACGGTTGGGCTCAGACTCGGCTGCGGCGGTGCGCATCACAGCATCCACCCACTTGCGCGTCTCGCCAAACCAGTCACTCATGAACTGGGTCAGCATGGCCACCGCTGAGCCGCCCCGCTTGGCTAGCACGTCATCAACGATGCGTTCGTACACGAGCGGGTACAACAGTCCGTCAAGCGCCACGTTCTGTGCGACAAACAACTCGAAGGGGTCACGCAGTACCAGACAGTCTTCGACATAGTGACGCAGGGGTTGCCAGGCAGCGCCATCCATCCAGGCGGCCTTGCCTTCATTCAAGGCGGCGGTGTCGCCCAGCAGCAAACCGACGCGGGACAAATACTGGGCAATCCCCAATTGGTCCATAGCGTGGTACATGCAGGGCTGGGTAAAGGTCGTGCCAAACCCGTAGCCGCAGATAAAGGTGTTGTGCATATTGGCGCCCCACGCGGCATGGCGCAGTGGGACCAACAGGTTCAGCGCGATCGTCCTCAGATCCTCGGGCAGCATGTCGGCCAAGCCCCGGGACTCTACAAAGTCAAAGTTCGCTTCGGTCGAGTCTTGCTGGCGGGCGCGCGCCAGTGTGTAGGTGCTGTAGTAAAACTGGCGAGGGTCCTTCAAGGCATACCAGTCCTGCATCACGATCTTGGTGATGCGGGTGTCGTAGAGCGCTTGTTCCGGATCCCAGGTGGGAAGGTAATGCAGGTTTTCTGCCGCCTGAATGTCGTAGCTTCCTTCCTGGTAGCGGGAGGCTGGCTTGTCGCCAAAACGACGTGCCAGGTGGTCAAATGTTTGACGTTGGGGTTCGATGCTGACCGTACGCAGATCAATTTGCATGGGGTATCTCCTAAATTTTTCGGTATCTCAAAGCACCGTATTCGTGTTACTTGAACCGGGTTTTTGTGGCATCGGCCAAGCGCCATTCCCAGTCGCTTTTCTCACCATCGTCTGACGATGTCGCCTCTGACGGCGGGAGCAATTCGACCTTGTTGGTCACGCAGAACTCAGCGAAGGCAACGCGTCCGAGAATCAATTCAACGAATACCTCTGGCTCACCTATCGCAAAGTCGAACTCAACGAATCCGTTGCCACGTTCACCACGAATTCGGACAAAGCGCCGCGATGTATCCAACGCGGGCACTCGTTCCAACAATGACGTGGAATCTGTCATGAACGCACCACTCAGCTCACGACCGACAAAAATGATTCATGCAGCTTGCGCTGTGGATAGTCCAGTCCACCGCCGGCGCCGAGTCCATCAAAGGACCACGTCGTGGGTTCGTAATCTGGATAGGGTTGATAGCCACCCATGAACGTTTCAAAGCGATTGCCGGACGGATCAAATGCATAAATAGTGCATCCGCGTGTTATGCCATGGCGTGTAGGACCAATGTCAATCGGTACCTGATTCATGGACATGATGTCGGCTGCACGCAGGACTTCTTCCCAGCTTTCAAGCAAGAAGGACAAATGATGCAATTTACCGGGTTCTGGATGCTCAACAAAGGCAATGTCATGGACCTTGTGGGAGCAGGACATCCAGATAGCGATATTTGCGGACTCATCAGGGGCGAGGACGCGCTCAACCAGGTAAAAGCCCAGCACTTCAGTGAACAGCTTTTGAACGGCGGCAATATTGGGCCCGTAAAGCAGGCAATGATCTAGACGCACAGGCGCGATGCCGTTCTCTGATGCTTTGGTCCAAGGCGCTGGATTCACAACTTGCAAACCATTTCCAACCGCTGTCTTTTCTGCATAGAGTTCGATCAGGTGTCCACTCGGAATTTCAAAACGAACCCGCTCGCCTGTTTCCATCATTTCACCGGCAGGAATACGTTCGGTTTTGACCCCGTAGGCAATCAGGTCCGCATCCAGCTTTTCCAGCGTCGCCTTGTCGAGCACTTTGAAACCAAAGAAGTCGATACCGGCATGGTCAGCCTGACGGAGTACCACGCTATGGTGATCGCGCTCATCCCAGCACTTCAGGTAGACACGTCCCTGAGCATCGCGTCCGGTTTCAACAAGACCCAACACGTCACGATAGTGGCGAACACCTTCTTCAAGGTCGAGTACACGAATCTGTCCATGTCCTGGACGTAAAACACCTGTCATTGCCATTTCTGTCTCCTCTTGTTAATAAATTTACTCACCGATTGCAGGAATTTTTTTAAATTCCTGCTTGTTCACTGCCCGCTTCATGCCACCCAGCACCCGAACCACCAGATCACTGCCCGGCAAGATTCGGCAGGCCAATACCCGGCATGCCTTTTCGTCTTCCTCGCTGACGTGAGAACGGCTCATGACCTTGCGCTCAATGTCGCCGGACATCACCTCAACTTTGCAAACACCACAAGCCCCTCCGCGACACCCCACCGGAATGCCCCGCCGACCCAGCCGTACCATGCCTGCCAGCACCGACTGCTCTGAGCTGCATGAGAAACTTTCGCCGGTCTCAAAAATCGTGATCTGGAACACTGACATGCCTTCTCATTTACGCTTGATGACTTGTTTGATACTGGTTTTCTAGGTATCGCAATGAGGACTTTGCAATATGCTTGCCAACATTTATAGAAACGCTTGAAGAGCTGTTTTTAATAGGGAAAACACCTAGATTTTTGGGTCTGAACTTCATTTTTCAGCGCTCCATCGAGGTGTTTTCTTGGTCTAAAGCTCTTATCAGGAAGCGGTAAAGGTAGGAGTCAAATTTGAATATTTATAAATTTATTAACTTACTTTGCCAATTCATAAAAATATGAAATTAGCGACCCGCCAAGTTCATAAGACGCGTGTACAAGGTCTTGAAGCCTTCGCCCAGTTCGGCATCAAAACGGGGGTCTCCATTGATCGAAAAGGCTTGGTAGATCGTTGACCAATCCGGGTCGGTCAGGTGCTTTCTTGCCATGGGCAAGATCGTGCCTTCTTCAAGATTCATGTGGGCCCATTGCGCTTCGGCAAAAACAGCCACGGCAGTCTGAACACGGGTCAGTTCCTCGGTCTGATCGCCCGCCGCTTTGGCGTAGTTCTCGACCGCCGATTGCATGGCGCGCACCAGGTCACCCCCACTGGCATGTTGGGCACGTAGTTCGCTGATCGCTGCATCACATTCGTTGGTGCGGGCACTCAGGAGCTTGAAGAGGTACGCATCTTCTTTTGGATGGTGCAAACGTTCAGGAAAGGCGTCGATATAGTGAATCATTGACAGCACCAGTTCAACGTTGAGTGGCGATTTGTCCGCACACGATTGCTCAACGAGTTGGACCAGACCGCGAACCACGGCCGCCAATGAACGGTGCTCGTCCTGAATAATGCCAATGGCCAGCAACGCATGCTCGTCCAGATGGTTGCTCTCCACCGTAGCGACCAGGACGGGGATACGCGTGTTGGCAAGCACCTTCTGTGTTTGCGAACCGAGAATCAGTCCGCGAATACCTTTGTGACCATGCGACGCCATGAAGATCAGATCGCAACCCTGGGCTTGTGCCACTTCCAGAATGGCCTCTGAGGGTCGGTCACTGGTTTTTGTGATCGAACTGCAGCTAACGCCTTTGGCTTTCGCTGCCGCTTCGGCTTTCTGCAAGATGCCGCGCGCTTCACCGGCCAGGTTATCGACATAGCGATCGGGCGCGACCGTGCGCTGCAAGGCGCCCTGATCGGTCGAGCCAAAGTCGGCCCGGGCTGTAAAGAAGGTGATACGTGCGCCCAGAGCAAGCGCAAAGGGAACAGCTTGAGACACAATTTCAGTGGCCAACCCCGACGCATCGAGTGGAACCAGGAGGTGCTTGTACATTTACATTTCTCGCAAAAATCAGGGCTTGAAGAGGGGTCGGATCTAAACGATGACCGGCGTTTTTTGACGCAGCAGAAAGTGACCCAGTGCGGGTAACAAAATCAGGGCGCCGAGCATGTTCCAGACGAACATGAAGGCCAGCAAAATGCCCATGTCTGCTTGAAATTTGATCGGAGAAAATATCCAGGTTGCCACTGCAATACCCAGCGTGATCCCCGTCAGAACCACCACTTTTCCGGTAAAAAGCAAAGCCTTGTAGTAGGCTTCAGACAGGCTTTTCCCGGCCTGCAACTGGGCTTGTGTCACGGTCAACACATACAGTGCGTAGTCAACACCAATCCCGACCCCCAGGGCAATCACCGGCAAGGTGGCAACCTTGACACCAATGTTCAGCGATACCATCAAGGCCTCGCACAGAACAGACGTCAGCATCAGCGGCAACACCGCGCAAACCACCGCACGCCAGGAGCGGAACGTGATGAAGGCCAGGATGATCACCGCGAGGTACACCAGCATCAGCATCTCGGTGTTGGCTTTTTTCACCACCATATTGGTCGCGGCTTCAATACCAGCATTGCCTGCAGCGGAGAGGAAACGGATTTCGGCGTTGTTGTACTGGGCGGCAAAACCTTCAACAGTTTTGACGACGCTGTCCAGCGTATCGGCCTTGTGGTCCTTGAGGTAGGCGTAGACCGTCAACAAGTCGCAATTCTGGTTGAACAACTCGCGCGGTGCCCGCGTAATGATCGAATTAAGCATGTCCTGGCTGCGTGGAATTTCATACCACTTCAGGCTGCCTTCATTGAGACCTGCCGCCGCCAGTTTGCTCAAGCCTGCAAGCGAGTTGGTTGCCTCTACGCCGGGCAACTGTTGCAACTCGTGCTCCAACGCATCCACTGCCATGACGGTGTCGTAATGGGCACAATGAAATTGCGGCGTCTTGACCATCACGATATACACGTCTGAGCTCGACGCATAGTTGGACACCATGAAGGCGTTGTCGCGGTTGTAGCGCGAATCGGGACGCAGCTCAGGTGCACCCTGATCGGTATCACCAATTTTTAATTGAAGGCTGATAACGAGCCCAATGACGCCCATGATGGCGGCAACGCTGATGGCCACCGTCGCCCACTTGCGCTGGGTGAATAAATCAAGGAAAGCCCAAAACGGATGTTTGGCATGGCCAGCGTCCTCGGCTTCTGCCAATTCGGACTTCAGACTCCGCTTTGCAGCAGTCGCACTGACACCCGTGAAGGAAAGGAGAATAGGCAGCAGGAGCAGGTTGGTGAAAATCAACACAGCCACACCAATACTGGCGGTAATGGCCAGATCCTGAATCACCTGAATCTGAATCACCATCAGCACCGCAAAGCCGACGGCATCTGCCAGCAGAGCCGTGACACCGGCCAGAATCAATCGGCGAAAGGTAAAACGTGCTGCCACCAGTTTGTCAGTCCCGCGGCCGATGTCCTGCATAATGCCGTTCATTTTTTGAGCCCCATGGCTCATCCCAATGGCAAACACCAGGAACGGCACCAGAACCGAATACGGGTCCAGTTCAAAATTCAGGGTTGGCAATAGTCCCAGCAGCCAGACCACCGCCACCACTGAGCAAGCCACCACCAGCAAGGTGCTGCGAATGCAACGGGTGTACCAGTAAAGCACGACGGTGCAAATAACGATGGCGATGGCGAAAAACATCAACACCTGCTGCAGTCCAGAGAGCAGATCGCCCACGACTTTGGCAAAGCCCGTCACGTGGATCTTGATGTCGTCGGTCTCGTACTGTTGCCGGAGTTTTTCCAAGCGTTTGGAGAGGTCGTTGTAATCAATCCGGGCCCCGGTTTCGGCTATTTTTTCTTGCAGCGGGACCAGGACAATACTGGACTTGAAATTCGCCGCCACCAGTTGCCCGATTTCACCCGACCGTTCTACATTGAGTCGCACCTGGTCGATATGGGCAGGCGTTCCGGCGTAATCTTCCGGGATGACCGGACCCCCATCCAGCCCCTCCTCCGTCACCCCAGTCCATCGCACCGCTGGTGTCCACATGGATTTCATGAAAGGCCGATCTACCCCCGGATACAGGAATACATCGTCAGTCACCTTGCGCACGACTTCGAGGTAGGCAGCATCAAAAATGGTGCCATTCTTGGTTTCAACGGCGATGCGAAGGGTGTTACCCGCACCGGCCAACTGCGATCTATTTTCAAGAAAATTGGCAATGTAGGGATGACGCGTCGGGATCATCTTCTCGAACGCGGCATTCAAGGTCAAGCCGGTGGCCTGATAACCCAATACCAGCGTTGCCAGCAAGCAAATCAGAACAATGATCAGTCGATTGTTGAAGAAGATTCTTTCAATCAGCGACCCTGAATTGGTGTCGAAATCTTCGAGGGATACTGCGCCGACATCCGGCTGTGGTGCCACATAACTCATTATTTTTGCTCCGAACGAAAGGCTTCAGCGGCGATGCGAACCGCACCGCGCTGGGTAGAGAGGATCAGGGACCCATCAGCCGCTTCAACAACGCCTGTGGCGGCATTCATTTTTGGAACGGCTACTTTGGCAAACGTCAATCCACCGTCACGGCTCAACATCAGACGTCCGGTTTCATCCACCACGACTTGTCGGCCATCGCGCAGGCGGGTGGCGGCGGTGAGCGTGACCGTTTGACCAAAATCGACCTTTTCCCATGACACGCCCTGGTCTGGTGAACGGAAGGCATTGCCGCGTAAACCAAAGATCAGGATGTTTCCGTCTGGGACGGTGACCGAACCAAATATGGTTCCTGGATACGGGCTTTTTAAGGCCGTGAAGCGCTCTCCGGCTTCACTGACCCGGTACAGCATGCCTTGCTCACCGGTGAGCAAAAGGTCGCGGCCAGCGACGGCAATGTTGTAGAAATGTCTGTTTTTAGGGTTGTCGATCTGCCCCAATTGCGACGCCCAGGTCTTCCCACCGTCGCGCGTTGCGAAGGTCAGGCCATAAGCACCCACGACGAAGCCACGCTGTTCGTCAAAAAAGTACACATCCAGAAACGGCTTATCAGCCCCTTCGGTCACCATGCGCTGGGCATCGCGTAGTCGTCGTGCGCCTGCATCCCCCAACTTGGTGACAGCAGCCTCTGCGGCTGCCACTTCTATTTGGGCCGCTTGTCTGCCGTCAAGCTGGCGCACCCAGGTTTCACCACTGTCCATGGTTTTCAGAACCACGCCACTGTGGCCCACGGCCCAACCCGTGTTGGCCGATACAAAACGAACATTGGTCAACGTCACGCTGGTTGGCACCGCCTTTGCCTGGCGCCAGTTTTGCCCGTTGTCGTCTGACAGCATGATGATGCTCATCTCGCCGACGGCGATCAGGCGCTTGCCTGCGATCGCCACCGCATTCAACACAGCAAACTTGGCACGCTCGGTATGTCGGGCTGGCATTTCCAGAATATCTATGCGCCCTCCCGCCACGGCGGTTGCAGCCTGCACTGATCCGCCTGTTAGCAGACTGACAGTGCTCAAAATTACGGCGGCAGTGAGCCCCCGCCACGTGGTTACGCGAGCGTCCATTTTCAAACCCAAACTTTGTTAAACCTTCCCCAGAGAACCCGGGGCCGGCAGAAAGTGCCGGGGAAAAATCTCCCCGGCATGCTTCTTCAATTAGCGACTAGCGTCAGCGGCAACGGCATCACCGGTAAAGTAGTTTTCAGATTTGCGTTGTGGCAAGACCTTGAAGGTGCCGCCATTGAGCGACTGCACCATACTCATCGTGCCCTTTTGCAAATCAAACACGGTGACCGGCTTGATAACAACCGCAGGGATCGCAGGAACGACGTATGGGAAGACCTGCGTCGTGCGCCACAGTTTGCCCTCTGGATCGTAGCCGTCCATCAACGTCAACAGCCAGGTATCTTCGTCCAGGTAGTAGCGGCGTTTAGGAACTGCGTGACGCTTGCCTGCCGCCACAGTTGCTTCGATTTCCCAAACACGGTGCAATTCCCAGCGCAGCTTGTCAGGATTCATGTGCCGCTTGGCAAACGCATCTTCTTCCTTCGCGGTCACCAGACCATTGGTGTTGTAGGGGACATACATCTCCTTCTTGCCGTTCAGTTTCCACTGGTAGCGATCTGGCGAACCCATGAGGCCCATCACTTCATCAAAGTAATTGGCACCCGACGCCACGAAGTCCGGCGTATCGTAGGCAACGGTGGGGGCACGGCGCACGCGACGCTGACCCACCAGGTACTGCCAGGTTTGACGAGGCGTGGCGACATTGACACTGTCGCGAATCACCAGTGACTCACCCGCCTTGAATGGCGGAGCAATGGTCATGAAGCGCTGCATCCAATACTCACCGGCCCACTTTTCAGCCGAACCGTCTTTGTAGTAGAAAGGATACTGGTTGGACTGATCATTGTGGGTTGCCATGGTGCGTACACCATCTGACGTACCAATGATGTTCTTGAAGTTCAGTTCCGTTGACTCCGCCTCTACCCGCAAGAGGTAGTTCCAGATCGCCTCGGCTCCATCTTTGGGAATAGGGAACGGAATACCGCCGAAGCAACCTTCGACCGAATAACCGCCAGCTTTGGTCTTGCAGTTGGTGGCATTCTTGAACGTGTTGTCATACACATACTGGGGGGCAACAGCAGTGCGGTGGGTTGGGTAAACATCGACCCGGAAGGTGTCCGGGTACTTTTTGAGCAAGGCTTGTGTGCCTTCGCTCAGCTTGTCGGCGTACTGCGCCATGTTTTTGGCGGAGATCTGAACGACCGCTTTTTCACCTGCAAAAATCTGGGTGGGGATGTCACCGATCTTTGGCGTAGCAGCCACCGTGGTCTTGCCATCCCAAGCGGGAATGCTGCCATCTTTATTGGCGGCCTTGTCGCCACCCAATGGCGTGAGTGTCGATTTTAATTTAGCGGCTTCATCGGCAGACACGGCTGCGTAGGCACCCGTGGTTCCGGCCATCAGCGCGACCACGGTCGCACACAACATAGTTTTTTTCATGATTCAGATCTCGTGATTGTGATTTTGGTTTGGATTAAAACGTCCGTTGCACTGAGAGAGAGATGAAATCTCGGTCACCGTGGAAGTTCTGGTATGAAAGTTCTGGGACTGCCGTGCCGTACTTGATCACCGCTCCGCTCGAGCCGAAGTAGTGCGTTAAGTTGAGACTGGTTTGCCACGTCTTCTTGTAGTCACCCTTGATGCCTATGCTGATGTTGCCGCCACCTTCTGAGGGCATCAGGGAAGACGCGCCCGCTATGGATGATCGACCACTGATGCCATATGCGATCCCGATCGGCACTTGAAGATCTAATCCCGGCATGACCTGGAAGTATTCAGGCTGGAATACAAACTGAATGGCGCTTGCACTTTCGGTTGCCAATGGATCAAGCTGGTCTTCATTCTTGGTGATCTTCAAGCGCTGGTTGTACGCGAACTCGCCAACGAAGCTGGCACCATGCCAAAGCGGACTGGCGCCCAGAACACTGATGGCAGACATATTCAAATGCAGTGAATCACCGACTGGATAGGCCGGATTGTTACCGCCATTGGCCGTGGTGTTTCCTGGCAGAACCACCGTGATGCCCCGCGCCACCATGGGCATATTGTTGCGAATGGAAAGTTCTGCCGCTACGTTGGTTTCACCCAGTAGCGTGCTGATACTTGCCCCGTATGTCTTGATATTTTCACCATAAACGAGCACATAATCGCCGATGAAACCACCGCCAGCATTCACCCCTGGGCGAACATAGAACTGCGGCATTTTGTCGTGAAACTGGGCAGCGTAGAAGCCATACTCTGAATCACCAACCTTAAATTTCACCTGTGCACCGCCTTGACCGGTATCACTTGCTTTGATGTCTTCACCACGACGCACGGCAGCACCAGGGCCAAGAATCAAGGATTCGCCACCCGCATCTGCAAAGTCTGCAAAGCTGAAATAGCTACCCGCTGCTGGAAGACTGTTCTTCTTCCACTCGAACTGGTAATACGCTCCCACAGAAACTTGTGGATTGATCTGGATTTGGGTGGACAATTGTTTGACGGGCATTGCAATTTCTTTGAATTGCGAGTTCGGTACGGAAAGGGCCCTCGCCAGATCAAGTGGTGTTTGCGCTGCGGCAATACCGTTGTAGCCAAAGAAGAGTGATTCGCCATAAAGCTGAGTGAACTGCCCGGCCTTGACGTTGACATTCATTTCACCTGGCGTGAAGCTTCCATACACAAAGGCATCCCGAAACTCAGCTTTACGACCATGCAGATCGCGAGTGGCATCTGTGAACTGGTTAGACGACGAAACTGATGTGGAATTTACAAACACGCCGCTGTTATCGTTGCTATGGCTGTATACATCGTCGTACCAAGCGGCGCCGCTGATGCGCAAGCCATAAGCATTTTTGTAGCGAAGATCAAACTCTGACAACCAATCCAAGCGATTGGAAATCATCGCCCCTTTTTTGAAATTCAGGTCACCATCGTTGGTGTTCATCTGAGGGCCTAAGGAATTGTCTGCCACTTTGGCATCCGCATCATTCAAGCGCCAGCCGGCACTGTATTTGAAAGTGTTGTCCCACGACATTTTGATGTCCGGGTTATCGGTTTCAATCCCAACGGCGTAGGCTGATCCCAGGGCGCTGACGCCACCCAGAAGAATCCCGATCGCAGCGCGTACTTGCCGTGCTGACGGAATCATCTTCAGGTGCCGAGTGCTGCTATTTTTTCTCATCTGCTGCTCCTAAATTTTCGACTTATAAGGTTGTCCGAACTACGCTTGTGACCGTGATAAGGCCGCAACTCACGCATTCAGACTTTGTAATTTACGCAGCCCGATAATTACCGTCCAATACTATGAAAATCCATGCTTGATACCGATTGGGTATGGATCGCAGCAAGATGCCCTCAGCCTCTTTATCTCCTAATAGCGCTGGCACATAGCTTATATTTCTCTAAATATTTTTATCAAATTCACTCATCGTTAAGGCTACAGTGAGACCTCGATGAGTAGTCATTTCTTCATGAAAACTCAATAGCCATGCGGCCCAGCGGATAGCTTCAGCTTGTTGACGCTTGTTTTCCACAGTGCCCTTATGGGTAGTTACCCTAGCTTGACAAGATTTTTATTTCCTACCAATTAATGATGCGGAATAACAAGTAATACGACTCGGTACAAACCCTTGCGTGTCTCCGAAACAACATTGTTTTTCAGGGTTAGTGGCACGTCAGCGTGGAATAGAATTTCAACTGGTTTTTTTGTTCAAATCTGAACTGATTTTTTAGTGCGAAGCTATGGATATTCGACATCTCAAATCCTTTATTGCGGTCGCCGAAGAACTGAACATTGGCCGGGCTGCGCTGCGCTTGCATATTTCTCAGCCACCGCTCACCCGACAAATTCAGCAACTCGAACAGGAACTTGAGGTTCAGTTATTTATCCGTACGCCGCGTGGCGTGGAATTGACCCAAGCCGGTGACATGTTCCTGGCCGAAGCCAGAAATATTCGTTACCTGATGGAACAGGCCATTGAGCGCACGGTGCGTGCCGGTCAAGGCAAACTGGGGCGGCTTGATATCGGCATCTTTGGTACCGGCATTCTCAAGGTCATTCCGCAGTTGCTGCACCTGTTCCGTGACACCCATCCCGATGTCAGAGTGGTATTGCACACGATGACCAAGGGCGAGCAAATTGAAGCGCTGCGACAAAAGCGGATCACGATCGGCTTCCATCGCATGCCACTCGCTCATCCCGACATCGAGAATTTATTGATCATTCACGAGCCTCTGTATTTGGCCGTATATGAAGATCATCCGCTCAGTCAACAGGAATCGATTTCCTTCATGGACTTGAAAAGTCACCCGTTGATACTGTTTCCCAATGGCGATCGACCTAACTTTGCCGACAAAATTATTGAGCTTTGCCGCAGCATTGGATTCATGCCTGAAATATCTCAAATCGTCGGGGATGTCGTGACGGGCGTGGCGCTGGTGGCCGGTGGGCTGGGGATGACGATTGTGCCCAAATCAGCTACCACGTTGAAGTTGCCGGGGGTGGTCTACCGCCCCTTTGCAGACAAATTTCCAACTCACGTTGACCTGAGTTGCATACACCGCAAGGACGATGACTCCGCTATATTGAAGGCTTTTTTGGCGGTCATACAGACGTTCAAAGACAATCTGAAAAAGGAAGAAGACTGAAAAACGGGTCACCAACCCGCCTGATTGGTGACCCTTCTTTGCGTCAGCGGCCCATGTCTTTGGCGCTGACCCCGGCAATACCCCAGTTCTCTTTGGGCACGTCGTGAATCCAGACGCGCACATTGGCGATAGGCGCCCCTACCGCCTCCACCAGTGCCGCGGTGACTTTCTCGATCACGGCGCGTTTTTGTTCTTCGGTACGACCTTCAATGAGGTAAATCTGTGCAAAAGGCATTCGGGTTTCTCCTGCGGGCTTCAAACAAACCGCATGCTGGTGCTGCCCATGCCCTGCACGCGTAAAGTGACATTGTCACCGGCCTGAACCGAGACCGCTTCGGTGATACCACCCGATAAAATCAGGCTACCCGCCGGAATGCACTCACCCCGTTCGGCCAGATGGTTGGCAAGCATGGCAATGGCGGCCGCCGGGTGGCCCAGCACCGCGGCACCGGCGCCAAAGGCGACGGCTTGTCCATTTTTCTCGAGCACGATGCCGACGGTGCGCAGGTCAACACCCGAGACGCTCATGGGCTGCCCGCCAACCACGAAGCGCGCGGCCGAGGTGTTATCAGCCACCACGCTTTTCAGATCGAATTTGAAGTCGCGGTAACGGCTGTCGATGACTTCGATGCCGGGCATCACAAAGTCGGTGGCGGCCAGCACGGCGCCGATGTGGCAACCGGGGCCGCGCAACTCGGTCTTGGTAACGAAGGCAATCTCGGGCTCGACTTTGGGGTGAATCAGTTCACTCACTTTGCACTCGCCGCCATCGGGCACGGCGTAGTCGTCAGTCATGAAACCGAACACCGGTGTGGTGACACCCATTTGTTTCATCTTGGCGTGAGAGGTCAGTCCGGCTTTGAGGCCGATCACGCGCGCGCCACGTGCCACCTTGCGGCGGCGGATTTCATCTTGAATGGCGTAGGCGTCGTCCCAATCCATTTCGGGATAGTCGTCGGTGATTTTGTGGGTGTCTTGCTGCTGCAGCTGGCAGTTTTCCAGACGTTCGGCCAGAGCGAGAATAGTTGCGTTGTCGAGTTTCATGCGGCTACCTTGGTTTGATTTTGACGGGCACGGGCCAGAGTCATGGCGGTATCGTCGATCATGTCTTCCTGTCCGCCAACCATGCCACGGCGGCCCATTTCCACCAGAATGTCACGGGCGCTCACGCCATATTTCTTCTCGGCGCGCTTGGCAAACAACAGGAACGAGCCATACACACCGGCGTAGCCAAGCGTCAGCGCGTCGCGGTCGATGCGGATCGGGAAGTCCATGATCGGAACCACAAGATCTTCGGCCACGTCCTGAATCTTGTACACATCAACCCCGGTGGCGACGCCCATCAGGTCCAGCACCGAGACCAGCACTTCCATTGGCGTATTGCCCGCGCCAGCCCCCAGGCCAGCGGCGGCGGCGTCGATGCGGTTGGCGCCGACTTCCATCGCTGCAATTGAATTGGCCACGCCCATCGCGAGGTTGTGGTGGCCGTGAAAGCCCAGCTCGGTTTCGGGCTTGAGTGCTTGGCGCACGGCGCTCAGCTTTTGCTTCACGTCATTGGGCAGCATGTGGCCGGCCGAGTCCGTGACGTAGATGCAGTTGGCACCGTAGCCCTGCATCAGCAGCGCCTGGCTGACCAGCTTTTCAGCGCTGGCCATGTGCGCCATCATCAGGAAGCCGACGGTGTCCATGCCCAGCTCGCGCGCCTTAGTGATGTGCTGCTCGGACACGTCGGCTTCAGTGCAGTGCGTGGCCACGCGGATGGTGCTGACGCCCAGGTCCTTGGCCATCAGCAAATGATCAACGGTGCCGATGCCGGGCAACAGCAGTGCCGAAATTTTGGCCTGTTTCATCAGCGGGATCACCGCGCCCAGGTATTCCTCATCGGTATGCGCTGGAAAACCGTAGTTGACCGAACTGCCACCCAGACCGTCACCATGGGTCACTTCAATCAACGGGATACCGGCGGCATCCAGGCCGCAAGCGATGCTTTTCATCTGGTCGAGCGTCATCAGGTGGCGCTTGGGGTGCATACCGTCACGCAGAGTCATGTCGTGAAGCGTGATTTTTTTGCCTTGCAATGTCATGTCATTTCTCCTAAGGGGTTCAGGCAAAAGCCGGGGTGGCGATTGCAGCGGCGGTGGCCTTGAGCGTGAGGCGACCCGCGAGGATTTCTTCAGCAAACATTTCGGCGGTGCGGGCGGCGGCGGCGGTCATGATGTCGAGGTTGCCAGCGTACTTGGGCAAGTAGTCGCCCAGGCCTTCCACTTCCATGTAAACCGAGACACGGTTGCCGTCAAACACCGGGCCATTGACCAGGCGGTAGCCAGGCACATACTTTTGCACCTCGGCCAGCATCTGGTGAATCGACGCCGTGATTTTTTCCTGATCGGGGGTGGTTTCGGTCAGGCAATGCACGGTGTCGCGCATGATCAGTGGTGGCTCGGCCGGGTTGAGAATGATGATGGCTTTGCCCTTTTTGGCACCGCCCACTTTCTCGACCGCACCCGAGGTGGTGCGCGTGAATTCATCGATGTTCTTGCGCGTGCCGGGCCCGGCGGACCGGCTTGACACCGTGGCAACGATTTCGCCATAGGCTACGGGCTGCACGCGACTCACGGCGGCCACCATCGGAATCGTGGCCTGGCCACCACAGGTGACCATGTTGACGTTCATCTCGCCCTTGCCGACATGTTCCAACAGGTTCACCGGTGGCACACAGAAGGGGCCAATGGCCGCAGGCGTCAGGTCAATCATCATCACGCCCAGAGCATTGAGCTTGCGCGAATTTTCGGCATGCACATAGGCGCTGGTGGCGTCAAAGGCGATTTGCACACCGTCAGCCAGCACATGCGGCAGCAAGCCGTCGACACCTGCGGCGGTGGTTTTGATGCCCATTTCGCGGGCACGCTTGAGGCCGTCGGATTCGGGGTCGATGCCGACCATCCAGACCGGCTCCAGCACCGGGCTGCGTTGCAGCTTGGCCAGTAAGTCGGTGCCAATGTTGCCGGGCCCGATCAGGGCGCATTTGATTTTTTTCATGAAGACTCCGTAGGGTTTAATTTAAATGAGGGAACGCACCACGCCGCCTTCAACGCGCAGTGCGGCGCCGTTGGTGGCAGCAGCGCGCGGGCTGCAGATATAGGTCACCATGGCCGCGACTTCAGGCGGCTCGATAAAGCGCTGCAGCAAGGAGGTGGGTCGGGCGAATTTGAAGAAGTCGTGCTCGGCTTGGGCCAGCGTTTCTCCGGCGTCCCGCGCCAGCGTGGCAAAGAACTCGCCCACGCCTTCGGTGCGGGTAGGGCCAGGCAGCACGGCATTGACCGTGACACCGGTGCCGATACAGGTTTCAGCCAACCCGCGCGACACCGACAACTGGGCCGACTTGCTCATGCCGTAATGCACCATATCGCCAGGTGGGCAAATGCCCGATTCACTGGAGATGAAAACAATCCGACCCCAGCCACTCGCCTTCATGAGGGACAGGTAATGACGGCTCAGGCGCACGCCGCTCAGCACATTGACTTCGAAGAACCGCAGCCAGTCGTCGTCGCTGATGTGCTCGAACGCTTTGGGCTCGAAGATGCCGAGGTTGTTGACCAGAATATCGACCTCGCCTGCGGCGTCCAGCAGACGCTGGCAACCGGCGGCAGTAGATAAATCGGCCTGCACACCGTCCACCATCGCATCTGGCAGTTCCGCTTGAATGCGCGCTACCGCGCTGGACAGCCGCACCGCATCGCGACCATTGAGGATGACGCTGACGCCTTCGGCGGCCAGTTCGCGCGCGGTGGCCCAGCCAATGCCCGAGGTAGAGCCGGTGATCAAGGCGCGCTTGCCTTTTAGTTGAAGATCCATAGAGATTCTTTATGAAATGTGGGGCCGCGTGGCGGGATAAAGCCACGGCTTGAGCAGTTGGGTGAGTTGGGGCGCCACCAACCAGGTCATGATGATCACGACCAGCGAGGTCAGCACCATCACGCGGGGTAGCAAGGCCCATGAGGCCAGCAAGGGCCCCAGCAACAAAAACATCGCATACACCGTGGGGCAAATGCCCAGCCAGGTGACGACCGCCACTTTCCAGCGTTGTGGTGGCATCTGCTTGGGGCCTACGGGTGCGGCAAACCAGTGGCCCAGGCCGCTGACCTGACGCTGCGTTTGGCCTTCGATGTACGGCGCAATCGCGGCCAGCCCGAGCGTCCGCGTGGGTGACTGCTGCCAGCCCTGCAAGTGCTCTGCCGTGTCAAACGCAAACACCACATGGTACAGCGCGGCGTCTTCTCCGCCCTCTTCGTCTGGATGCACCAACTGGCCGCCCAGATAACCAGGGAAGGTACTTGCGGCGGCGGTCATGTCGGCGGAGGCTTTTTCAAACGCTGTCTCGTGCCCGGCCTTGACCCGGCGCGTGATCAGCACCGTGACGGCACCCGCAGGTTTGTCGAGGATCGCTGCTGCCATGGCTTTTTGCCTCAGTGAAAGCGCACCGAGCAACTGCCCATGCCACCAATCGACACCCGGAAGTTGTCGCCGGCCTTGGCGGGCGACATGGCGGCCAGTGCGCCGGACAAGATCACTTCGCCGGCTTTGATGCCGATGCCCAAGCGGCCCAAGGTGTTCACCAGCCAAGTCACGGCATTCACCGGTGAGCCCAGTGCCGCTGCGCCAGCACCGGTGCCGATGATTTCGCCATTTTTTTCCAGCACCATACCGCAGGTGGACAGGTCGATGCGGCGTGGGTCCACGGCGCAGTCGCCCAGCACAAACACGCCACACGAGGCGTTGTCGGCCACGGTGTCCTGAATCTTGATCTTCCAGTCGCGGATGCGCGAGTCGACGATCTCAAAGCACGGCATCACGCACTCGGTGGCAGCCAGCACGTCGGCGTTGCTGATGCCGGGGCCCATCAGGTCTTTTTTCAAGATGAACGCAATCTCGCCCTCTGCCTTGGGCTGGATCAGGGTGCTGGCATCCACCGACTGGCCTTCGTTGTAGATCATGCCGTCGAGCAGGTAGCCAAAATCAGGTTGGTAGACGCCCAGCATGTTCATGACCGCCGCCGAGGTGACGCCGATTTTTTTACCAACGACGCGCTCGCCCGCGCTCAGGCGGCGTGACAGCATGCGCTGCTGGATGTGGTACGCGTGCTCGATGGTGATGTTGGGGTGGCGCGTGGTCAGCGGCTCGACCACGGTTTGCGTGCTCATGGCGTGGTACAGCTCGTCGCCCAGCGTTTCGATCAGTTTGGCATCCATATGTGAAAAGGTCCGGTTGGTTGAATTTGAATAAATGGTTTTATATGTTTTAGGCCTCTAGCGCAGGTATTACCTGCGTAAGCAGCTATCAAAACTATAGTAAATCGAAGTAAGGTCAGGTCTTGAGCGCATCCGCTTCGGTCAGAAAATTCTCGACCAGCAGGGCAAAGCGCGCTGCGTGTTCTATCTGCGTCCAGTGACCACATTGGCCAAACACATGCAACTGGCTGCGCGCTATCCATTGCGACAGCGTCTGCGACGTCGTCAGCGGAATCACCTGGTCTTCGCGCCCATGCACCATCAAGGTTTCATGCGGCAAAGCGCGAATATCGGCCTCGCTGCTTTCCATGGCCGGCAACCAGCGCTGGCGTGGGGCCGGAAACATGGCCGCAAACGACTCCTGAAAACCGGGCTGAATGCTGGCCTGGTAGCGCAGCTGGGCCAACTCGTCGGTGACGCGTGCGCGGTCAAACGCAAAGATGTCCAGCAACTGGCGCATGCTGGCCAGTGAGGGCGTGTAGCCCCAAACCGCATCAAGGCCGGGCGTGATGACAAAAGGCACGCCCACGCTGCCCATCAGCACCAGACGGCGCACCCGCTTGGGGTGGGCAATGGCCAAGGCCAGGGCCAGCGCACCACCAAAAGAGTTGCCAATCAGATCGGTTTGCTCAATGCCCAGCGTGTCGAGCAAATCCACCGCCTGTTGCACCCAGATCGCCATGCTGTACTGCGCGTTGTCGGTGGGGTCGGCGGGCCGCTCGGTGTAGCCAAAACCCAATAAATCGGGGGCGATGACGCGGCGTGCTTGGGCCAGTACCGGCAACAACAAGCGCCAGTTGGCCCAGGCGCTGACACCGGGGCCGGAGCCGTGCAACAACAGCACCGGAAAGCCCTGGCCCACGTCGTGCACATTGCTATGGAAAGCACCGGTGCGAACCCGGTTGGCGATCTCTGGATTGGCGCTCATGGGCATCTCAGTACTTGATCATCACGTTGCGCAGTTCTGTGTAGAACTCCAGCGAATGCACGCCGCCTTCACGGCCGATGCCGGACTGCTTGGAGCCGCCAAATGGGGTGCGCAGGTCGCGCAGGAACCAGCTATTAATCCAGCACAGCCCCACTTCAATTTGTGTCGCCAGGCGGCTGGCACGGCTGATGTCCTGCGTGTAGATGGAGGTGGCCAGACCGTACTTGGTGTCATTGGCCATGCGCACCGCCTCTTCTTCGGTGTCAAAGGGCTGAATATGGCAGCAGGGGCCAAAGATTTCTTCACGCACAACGGTGGCGGTTTCCGGCAGGCCCGTCCAGATGGTGGGTTGCACCCAGCAACCGTCTTTCAAATCATCGGGCATGTCAGGCACACCGCCGCCGAAGACGATGTTGGCGCCCTCTTCTTTGGCTTTGGCGTAGTAAGACAGCACTTTCTTCTGGTGAATTTTGCTGACCAGCGGGCCGATTTTGGTGTCATGGTCAAACGGGCGACCGGGCTTCATTTCTGAAGCCTTGACCTTCAGCGCGGCGACAAATTTGTCAAAGATCGGACGCTCCACATAGACGCGCTCAGTTCCCAGGCAGACCTGGCCGGCGTTCTCAAAAACCGAGCGGGTGACGGTATTCACGGCGTTCTCGAAGTCGCAATCAGCAAACACCACAGCGGCGTTTTTGCCACCGAGTTCCAGCGACACCGGGCGGATGCCGTCAGCCCCCGCTTTCATGATGGCGGTGCCGGTCTTGGTCTCCCCGGTGAAGGTGATGCCGTTCACGCCCTGGTGGGCCGTCAGGAAGGAACCCGCCGAGTTGACACCAAAGCCGTTGACCACGTTGTAGACGCCGGGTGGCACGCCAACCTTGTTCATGACCTCGCCCAACAAGGTGGCGGTGCTGGGGGTGGCCTCTGACGGCTTGACGACCACGGTGTTGCCGCAGGCCATGGCCGGGCCGCATTTCCAGGTCATCAGCAGCAGTGGCAGATTCCACGGGCAGATGATGGCAATGACGCCGCGCGGGGTACGCACGCCGTAGCTGCGGGCCATTTTGCCGTCGGGGGTGCGCATCTCGAAGGATTCGGTCGAGACGTTCTTGATGGTGTCGGTGAATATCTTGAAGTTGGCGGCACCGCGCGGGATGTCGATGTGCGAGGCCAGGTGTGCCGGCTTGCCGGTATCGGCAATTTCGGCTTGCAGAAAGTCATCAAAACGGCGGTTTATCTCGGCCACTACCCCATCCAGCATGGCGCAGCGGTCGACCACCGAGAGCTTGCCCCAGGGACCGTTCAGTGCTGCGCGAGCGGCGGCCACGGCGGCATCCACTTCGGGCTGGCCGGCTTCATGGACCATGCCGATCAGGCTGTTGTCAACCGGGTTGCGTTTCTCGTAGGTCTTGCCGCTGACATTGGTGACGTATTCGCCGTTGATGAAGTTCCGGATGTCTTTCATTTTTTTTCTCTCTCTTGAAGTGCTAATGGGTGGGGGCGAATCGTCGCTATGCGGTTATCCCGAGGGTGGCCAGTCCGGCGCGGGCACAGGTTTCATCCTCTTGCTCGGAGCCGCCGGAGACACCGATGCCGCCAATGCGCTGACCACTGTCCACGATGGGCAACCCGCCGCCAAAGGCCACAAAGCGGGGCCGCAGCACGATGCCGTCGCGCACGGCGGGCGAATGCTGCTGCAGTGCGCCATGCCACTGGCTGGTAGCCAGACCAAAGCTGACCGCGGTATAGGCCTTGTCGATGGCGATCTCTACTGAATGCAGCGGGGCCCCCGGCATTCGCAAGAAAGATGCAAGCACACCGGAGGCATCAACCACCGCGACATTGACGCGCACGCCCATGGCCTGTGCCGCCTGCACCGCGGCGCCGACGGCCTGGTGGGCGGCGTACCAGTCAATCGTGGGCACAACGACGCTAACGGGGGGGTGAGTGGCTTGCTGTGAAAGAGGCTGGTTCATGGTGCTTGCTACGTTTCTAAAACAAAGGCACCCCAAGCTGATGAATCAGGACTTGGGGTAGCCACGGCTCATTCAATCAATCAGGTATACACCTCTGTGAACGACGACACCATCTCACCCGTGTGGAAGAAGATGCCGTTGCCCAAGTGAGACTCATCCCAGGTGGTGACGGGCCGGTCGCGTTGGGCCAGGTAGCCCAGTCCGGCGAAGGTTTCATTGCGATTGCCGCTTGGGTCAAAGAAGTAAATCGTCTCGCCGCGCGTAATGCCGTGGCGTGTCGGAGCGACGTCGATTTTGGTCTTGGTCTTGCCCATGATGTCGGCGGCCTTCAGGATGTCGTTCCACGAATCAAGGTAGAACGCAATGTGGTGCAAGCCCATGCGGGGACCGCCCACAAAGGCGATGTCATGCGGCGTGGTGGTTCGGGCCAGCCAGGTGGCCGCTTGCATGTCGCCGGCGGGGCCGACCAGGATCTGCTCCGTGAGGAAGAAGTCCAGCACTTCCATGACAAACTTGGTGTTCTCGGCGACCTTGTTGACACCGGTTTCTGGGTTCAGCTCACACATCAACAGGCAGTGATCAAGCCAGTGCGCGCCTGCGCCCTTGATGTTGTCTGGCCACGGATCTGGGTTCTGCGTGCCGACCTCGGTGCCAACGTACTCTTTCATCGCATAGAGGCGCATTTCGTGGCCGCTGGGCAGGTTGAATTGCAGCATGCGTCCGGTAGAAGGCAGTGTGCCTTCAGGCAGGATAGTGGTGGCGATGCCGTAGGCTTCGACCTTGGCTTTCAGGTCGTCCAGGTCAGCGTCTTTCTCCAGCTTGTAGGCCACATGGTTCAGGCCAGCCTGGTCTGACGGGGTCAGCACCAGCGAGTATTTATCCCACTCGTCCCAGCACTTGAGGTACACGTTGCCGTGCTTGTCTTCCATTGTTTTTTTCATGCCCAGCACGTTTTCATAGTGCTTGAGCGCAGCCGCCATGTCCATCACGCGAATGCTGATGTGACCAATACGCAAAATACCCATTTGATGTCTCCTCGTTGTTTAAATAATCAGGGATTTACCGTGAAGGCAAACCCTTTGCTGAACGGCTTTTCAAACTTACCCACCACCTTCAACTCAATAGCGGTGACGGGCGCAACACGGCAGGCCAGCGTCAAGCCGTCTGCCTCCTCCGCGGCACTGACGTGCGCGCGACTGATGGGCCCGAGCGGGCGACATTGCCCCTCGAGAACGTGGACCTTGCAGACACCGCAGCCGCCGTTGACGCAACCCACCGGAATGCTCTTGCGGCCCAGACGCAACATGCCTTGCAACAGACTTTCGTCGTTGGCACACAGAAAGGTTTCATTGGTCTGCGCGACGTGCACACTGACCTTGGGGCGGGTGTCGAGAATCATCGTGATCGCTCCTCAAACCCGCTTGAACAGCGGACTGCGCGTCTGGTTGGCATCGGCCGCCGAAATAAATTTTTCGGTGTAGATGTCCCGCTCGAACAAGCGCCCCTGCATGAGAGTAGTTATGCACGCTTCAATCATGATCGGCGGACCGCACAGGTAGGCCTTGCGACCCCTGAAGTCATTGGCAAAATGGGCTTTCGCCGCCTCATGCACCATGCCGCGCGCGCCCGTCCATCCAGAGTCGGCAGGCTCGTTGGAGAGCACCGGCACGTAGTCAAAATGTGCATGCTGCGCGGCCAGCGCCACGAACTCTTCGTGGTGGTACAGCTCGGACTGGTGGCGCGCCCCGTTGACCAGTGCAATCTGACGTGTGCAGCCTTGTTCCAGCAGATCCAGGATCATTGAGCGTGGGCTCGACAAGCCAGAACCACCCGCCAGGAACAGGTACGGCAGTTGTTCTGCCTGATGCTGTTTCTGGCGCACAAAGAAGCGCCCGTAGGGTCCACTGAAGCGAACCGCTTCGCCCACCTTGAGCGTCTCGTGCACCCAACCGGTGGCGACGCCACCGGGCACGCGCCGAATGTTGAGCTCGATTTCACCCGACGCTGAAGGCGCACTGGCGATGGAGAAAGCCCGGCTTTGGACCTCGCCCGGCACCACCAGATTGATGTACTGCCCAGCTTGGAACACCATGTTTTTCGGGGCGTCCAAAGTGATCCAGACCCCCTTGACCGTTGGGGTCAAATCAGCCAGACGGGACACTGTGCCACGGTAGTCCTGCACCGGCAGATTCAGGGCATCGGGTTCTTCTTCAATTTCGGCGTCTATCGTCACGTCTGATTGCAGCGTGGCGCAACAGGCCAGCGTTTTGCCTTCTTCGCGTTCATAGTCCATGAGCGCGAAGTTGGATGCCGCACCATGATCCACTTCACCATCGGTGACTTCGATCTTGCAGGTCGCACACAAACCATGACAGCAGGCGTGAGGCAAGTAAATGCCGGCCCGCAGCGCGGCGTCGAGGATGGTTTGACCGTCCTCGACCTCCAGCACTTGTCCGGTCGACTCGATGGTGAGTTGATAGCTCATCAGTGCCTCGTTACTTTAGTTGCACGAACCGTTCAGGCCATTCAGGCCCGGCGTTCTGAAACGGATCACATCCTTGTGACCCAGGCCGTTTTCAGCGAGTGTTTTCTCGGCATCCGGCGTCCAGGGTTTGCCAGATTTGAACCACTCGGCTTGGGTCCAGTCGATCTTGGCAAAGTCGGGATGAGCGCCAAACAGGCCTGGAAAGGCACCGGCCAGCATGTCACCAAACTTCAGGGTGGGTGGCATCGGGGCACAGAACGGCGCGCAGAACATGAGATGGTCTTCCCATCCGATGTAGAGCAACGGAGCCGGAAATTTATCCACGGTGTCCTTCTGGATGAAGGGGTAGGGGCGAAGGGATGCAATAGCCATGATGAATCGGTCTCCTGTAGGTGGCTTAGTTGCCGGTGGCGAGATCGCGCCAGGCCTGGAAGTTTTTCTGGTCCTGCGAGCCTTCAAAGTCAAGGTTGTCACGGCCCATCTCGATGCGGTACCACTTGAGGACTTCGGCCAACGGATCGAAACCGGGGGCTGTGGGGTCAGCTTCTGGGGTGAAGCAATTACCTTGGTAAATTTGGTGCACGGGCAACCAGGCCTGGATGTATTTCTCCGGCTCGTGGTCAAAAATATCCTTGCAGCCGTCAGAGCAGAAGTGGTACTTCATGCCGCTGTAGTCGGACTCGCGGTAGGCGATCTTGGTCGGGTCATCGGGCTCGGTGAAGACCATAGGGATCTGGCAGGTCTGGCACAACATCGGCAGTGTGCCGTTGTAGAAGCGACGGCCTTCTTTGGCTTCCTTGGCCCAATGCTCAAACCTTGGCCGGTAATGTTTATCGAAGGTATCGGGGTACTTGGCCGACAACCATTCCATTTCTGACTCGGTTGGTGCCCAAGTGTGGAAGGCAGCGGCTGCACCGTAGTTGTAAAAGGTGGACCAGGCCTGATGCGACAGGTGGTCCTTGTCCTTGCACGCCTGCTCCCAGCCCTTGGGGACGGTGATACCGTAGCGTGCCAGGTCGGCAAACAAGGCGCCGCCATTGGCTTCAGCATAGGTCTCCCAGGCTTCTTTCCAGCTCATCACGCGCTTGGGCAACATGTAGTCCATCATCATGGCCACAAGGGTCAAAACGCGGTAGCCGCGCCAGAACCATTTGTCGATCCAGCGCTGCACGATGGGCAGGTTGTCCGGGTCTTGTTCCAGGATGAACTTGATCATCTCCAGGCCCAGCGTCATGTGACGCGCTTCGTCCGATTGGGCCGAGAAGCCGAAGGCCATCGCGGCCATGTCGCCGTTGTAGGCAGCACCGGAGATGAACGGCACAAACAGCAGGTTGGTCAGCACGTATTCAAACGCAAAACCAATCGACACCATGAACTCAAACGGACCAGCGGTGACTGCGTCGTCAAAGAACGACTTGGGCACTGACAGGTACCAGACGCGGTCATTCTGGTGATGCCAATTCTGGAAGCCGTTGTAGAACTTGTTGTAGTTCGACATCGAATGAATTTGCGTCTGCGAGTGGCGGATTTCATCGAGTGACTGCATCAGGCAGGCCACGCGGGGACCGGCTCCGGCGAACTGGCGTCCGACGTGGGCAAAGCCCCGGTGCGCCATGTATTCGGCGGGAGAAATTCCGGTCATGAACAGTTTGAGCGCATTGATGTAGCGCGCATCTGTCACTTGCAGATGCCCATTGTTCTGGTTAAAGGCGTCGATGATGGCGTAGAGTTTTTTCTCTTTTTCCGACTGGTATTTCCAGTAGGCATCCATCGTCAGGCGGAACGGATCTTCAAACTTGTCCCAGTCGTGAATCTTGATGCCTTCGTACTCAAGGTACGGAAAAATATCCATCTTCTTCTGGTAGGTGGGTTCCCAATCGAGATCGCGCGTCAACAGGTTGTAGCGATCTTTCAGGTTCAGTTTTTTATTGACTTTCATATCCATGATGTGTCTCCGGTGCTTGTAGGGGCTCTATAGGAAGGGGGGAGGTGCTGTCAGTGCTTCCAGCTCAGCGTGAACTCGTCATCGGTTTCTTCGATGTAGCCGGTCAGCGTGATCAGGTTGATGTGCAGTTCCTGCAAATTGAATGACCGCCCCATTTGCTCCTCCACGGATTCGCGACGGATCACCATCATGTCGGGGGCATCGACCTTGACCATGGCGGGCTGCATACTCACCACAGCATTTGGGTTATCGGCCACGATGGCATCGACGATGCAACGGGTTTCTTCGTTTCTTTGAAAGGCAATGAATACGTTTGACATAGGAGTTACTCCGGTGCGATCAGGCGAGAAGGCCGGCCTTGGCCAGACGGGCGTCAAGACGAGCGGCAGAACGCGCCAAGGCAGCGTCACCATCGGCACCCAACGCCATGCTGGCCAACGGTTGAAGCGCCTTCATGGCACGACCACGCCAATGCGCAATCCATGTTTGCAACTGCACCTTGTTTGCGGGATTCTCAGCGGCGGCGACTTTCAGGCAGGCATCAATCCATTTGCTGCTGTCTTCAAACAACTCACTTTGAAAGCGGGTTAACAAGGAGACTGTCGGACCTGCTTTCGCATTGAGCGCTTGATCTACTTCTTTGTAAGCCAAGCCAAACAGCAAGCCATCAATGGCGACATGCTGGGCCACAAACATTTCAAACCAGTCCTTCATGACCAGTGTGTCTTCGACGTAGCGGCGCAGTTCTTGCCAATGCGGCTGGTCGGTCCAGGCTTTTTTGGCAGCCTGCACTTCACCCAGATCACCGAGCACCAGTCCCATGCGGGTCAGGTACTGTGCAACGCCGAGTTGGTCCATGCTTTGGTACAGGCAGGGCTGGGTAATGGCGGTGCCAAAACCGTAGGCGCACATATAGGCGCCGTTCATGTTGGCACCCCACGCCACATGACGCAGTGGCACATAGAAATCCAGTGCCGTGCGCCGGGCGACTTCGTCATAGCTTTCAGCCAGACCACGGGTTTCGACAAACTCAAAGTCAGCCTCCGCCGTCTCTTGCATTTTTGCGCGAGAGGCAGTGTAGGCACCGTAGTAAAACTGGCGTGGATCTTTCAGCGCGTACCAGTCTTTCATGGTGATGGCGGTCCGTGTGGCGTC
This sequence comes from Rhodoferax sp., assembly GCF_037143375.1. Taxonomy (GTDB): domain Bacteria; phylum Pseudomonadota; class Gammaproteobacteria; order Burkholderiales; family Burkholderiaceae_C; genus Rhodoferax. The sequence continues at coordinate 43,378 of NZ_JBAWYV010000010.1, forward strand.
GAAAATTTCGTGCTCCGGGTCCCAGGTCGGCCGATAGTGAAAGTTGGTTTCGGCCTGGATATCCATCGTGCCCTCAAGGTAGCGCGAGGCAGGTTTGTCGGCGCCGATGCGCGCGGCAATGTGGTCGAAGGTGTGCCGCAGTGGTTCGATGCTGACGGTGCGAAGATCGATATGCATTTCAGTAAGTCTCCTCTTGGTTTTTGGCCTGGGTTCAGGCCTTGTTGTCGTGACGGAAGTGCTGCTCGCGTGCAGCGCGCAGACTCCAGTCCCATTCCTGCTCTTCGGGGCTCTGTGAAGCTGCCAGGGGACCCTGCGTTGGGGTCACACCGTGCATGACACAGAAATCGTCAAACTGCGCCTGCGCCATTAACAATTCGACGAACAGCTCGGGTTCGCCCACCGCAAACTCAAACTCAACCAATCCGCTGGCGTGTTTTTCGATGACGCGCACAAACTTGAGGTTGGGGTTGAAGGTGGGTTTATTGCTCATGACATGACGTTGGTGTAACTTCTTGAACTTTGCAAGTTACCGGCCAGCCCGTGCCAAAATTTCATTAATCTCGAGATTCAAAGGGAAAACCCCTAGAGATTTGCCGTTATTTGTCATTTTTTCGAGCTGCAATCAAGGAATTTAGTTGTTTACCTGGTTTTTGCGCTGCATAAATCGATCCTGTATTCATTCCTTTGATGCATTTTGATCAACCAAATTTGATCAAATGATCAATTCACCCGCTGAGTCTTGTGTTTTTTCCTGATTTGAGTCTCAGTAACGTAATATCGAGAAAAACAGCCACTGGCCAAAAAGGACAAGACATGCCGCCCCACTTTAAACTCCCACCGGACGATGATTTGCGTCGCCTGTTGCGCTTTGAACCCGAGAGCGGCTCTATTTGGATGGGTGACAGGCGCATGGTTTTAATGCACACCCAAGCGCTGGCCGCACTGCGCCAGGATTTGATAAATTCGGTTGGACCGGAACATGCCCGGCGCATATTGACGCGCATGGGCTACGCCTCGGGTCTTCGCGATGCCGAATACGCCAAGAAAACGCGCCCGGGTGATGCGCTTCAAGACAGCTTTATGGTCGGGCCGCAGTTGCACATGCTGGAAGGAGCAGCACGGGTTACGCCTGTGAAACTCACGCTCGACGTTGCCGCTGGCCAGTTTTACGGCGAATTTCGATGGGACCACTCTTGGGAGGCTTACGCGCACCGGCAAAAATTTGGCGTAGTGGAAGACCCGGCCTGCTGGACGCTGCTGGGTTATGCCAGTGGATACACAAGCGCCTTTATGGGGCGATTGATCCTGTTCAAGGAAACTCTCTGCTCTGCCTGCGGCGCGGACCACTGCATGATCGTCGGGCGTCCGATTGAAGAATGGCCTGATGGTGAAGCGCACCGGGTCTATTTCACCGACGACTCTCTAATGGACAAGATGGAGGCATTGCACTCGCAAGTTGAAGCTCTGAAATCTACACTGGAACCGGTGAGCCACGGCGGCCGCCTTATCGGCAACTCTGTCGCTTTTCGCAAGGCCTATGCTTTGATGCAAAAGGCGGCACAAACCCAAGTGACGGTCTTGCTCACAGGAGAAACAGGCGTCGGCAAGGAACGTTTTGCCCGCGCGCTGCACGAATTATCAACCCGGGCTGAGGCTCCTTTTATTGCGGTCAACTGCGCAGCCCTGCCTTCTGAACTGGTTGAAGCCGAGCTGTTTGGCGTTGAAAAGGGGGCGTACACAGGCGCTCACGCGGCGCGAGCCGGACGCTTCGAGCGCGCCGACGGCGGCACCTTGCTCCTGGATGAAGTCGGCGAGTTACCGCTTGCGGCACAAGCCAAGCTGCTGCGGGTTTTGCAGGAGGGTGAGATTGAACGGGTCGGCGGAGTGGTCACGCGCAAGGTGAATGTGCGGCTGGTGGCCGCCACCAACGTGAATCTGGAACAAGCGGTGCTCGCTGGACGGTTCCGACGCGACTTGATGTACCGGCTTAACATTTACCCGGTAGACATTCCAGCTCTGCGAGACCGTATGGCCGACATCGAACTGTTGGCGCAAAATATGCTGGCGCGCTTTTGCGCGCTGCATAGTAAGCGCATCACCGGATTTGGCGAACGTGCTCTACAGGCACTTCAGCAGCACGATTGGCCTGGCAACGTGCGCGAACTTGAAAACATGGTCGAGCGTGGCGTGATCCTTGCGAGTCAGGGCGGCATGATTGAAGTAGAGCATCTTTTCCCTAATCAGCCCGAACCGACACTAACTGGTCTGGATGCGCGCGGTCAGCTGATCCGGATGCCGAACGCGAAGGAGGAAGATTTGAGTGTGCGTATTCTTGACAGCGGCTGTTCTCTGGAAGAGATGGAGGCGCAAGTGATTGACCAAGCGGTCGCCCGTGCGAACGGAAACCTGTCAGAGGCAGCACGGCTGCTGGGGCTGACCCGTCCTCAACTGGCCTATCGGCAAAAACACCGTCCAACGGGGAGTGTCGGCTCGGGATCACCCGGCAGAAAAAAAACATTGGAAGTCACCCCATGAGTACACAAAAACACCCTATCGATCCGTCCCTCAGTTCAGAGTCAACGGCACCCCGGACCCTGGCTGAACGAGCTTATTTGAGCCTGCGCCATGACGTGGTGTGCGGAAAATTAGCCCCCGGCGAGCGCCTGCGCGTGGAGCATTTGAAAGACCAATACGAGGTTGGCGCGGGCACCTTGCGCGAGGCGCTGTCGTTGCTGGTGTCTGATGCACTGGTTACCGCCGAGGGACAGCGTGGTTTTCGAGTCGCCCCGATCTCTCTGGGAGACCTTGAAGACGTCACCAACACCCGCGTGATGCTGGAGACCGAAGCGCTACGCCAATCCATCCGCCATGGCGATTCGCAATGGGAAGCCGCATTGGTTGCCAGCTACCAACAGCTGACGCAAACCGAGAGTGACCCGAACGGGACTGATCCAGGCCTGTGGGAATGCCGTAACAAGTCGTTTCACGCGGCACTGAACGCCGGGTTCGACTCTAATTGGAGCAAGTACTTTCTTGATATTTTGTACCGCCATGCCGAGCGATACCGCAACATCAATTGGCGGCTTACTGCGGCGCATGCCAGTGACCGCGACGTGCACCGCGAACACGAGGACATCTTTCGCGCCGCTCTTGCCCGACAAGACTCCCGTGCCGCATTGGCACTGGAATCCCATATTCGACTGACGCACGACATCGTAAAACAGTTTACCCAACTTGTTTAAAACACGGGGTGTAGTTCAATCGAGTCAAAGCAACGACTTCAGAAACAGCCCAAAGATGCCAAGGAAAACCACATCCAAGCGTCAGACGATTTGTTGTCCCGGTGCTCGCTGAAAGGGTTTCAAATACCTGTTAGAACCTATGCGTGTAACCGATGGTCGCATTGTTTTGCGAATGCATTGTTTGTATCGGATCTGCAGTATTTGGCGAGCTTGAATTACTCATCGTCTCTTCAAAGGCATGGGAATAAGCAAAGTCAACACCATCAGCCTTCGAGAACGCATAAGAGAAGCCGGCCGAAATATGCTTTTTTGGCGTTGCAGGAATCACGGCAAACAGCGTTTCCGAACGAAGTGCCTGCGTCGCCAACCGCGCCCCACCGCGCAGCGTCCAATTGCCCGTCTGGTAGGCAACACCAAAAGCCAGGATGGTCTGATCCTTGTAGTTTTGCGGCAATTGGATGTCTAGCGTTTGGCCACCATCAGTTACAAAACCTACATTGATATCTTTCATCGCGTGCTCCCAGAATACTTGGGACACGTCGACCGCCAACATCCACTGATCGTTTACGCGGTGGCTCAAGCCGAGGTCCAGCTTGGCGGGCATCTGAAAATTACGCAGTTTGATATTGCCTTGCAAGGGGATTTGACCCGCAATGCCATCAATGGCGGTGAGTGTGGCCCGCCCTTCCATATCTTTCATGTGACTTTCCATGGCGTAGTCGAGTCCCAACAAGGTCTCATTCGACACTTTGTAAGTCATGCCAAGTCGCCCACCAAACCCCCAGGATTCAACACCACTGGCCAGGGGCTCATTTTTGGTCAGGCTGAAATGAGCACCGCGCAAATCCGGCAAACCACCCAACACCGGCAACAGGCTTCCTTGCACGCGTCCTGCCCCGATCAACGAGCCAACCTGGCCAGCATCAAGCAACAAATTGAGGTTTAATCCTTGCCACATGGCGTCAATGCTCCCGCCAACTGCGAGTTTCTCATTGACTTGGTAACTTGCTACGAAAGGAATATTCAACACCAACAGGCGGCTTGAGTTATCAAGCCCAGTGTTCAATCCGCCTGCAGCACGCGAAAGGAAGCTGCTATCGCCATATTCAGTCCCCAAGCCGCCTTGGGCAAATGCGCCAACACCCAGTGTCAGTTCGCCGCTGCGGTTCGTAAAAGCAATCTCCGGCGCTAAATAAGGGCCTCTGTTACTGCCGTGCGTATTAGACGAAACACTTTCACCCGTGGTCTGGTTCGTTACTTTGATGTCGGTGGTAATCATGTCCAAGCCAAGATAGAACTCTGAACCCGGGGCCAACATCGATAAGGTTGCCGGGTTGGCCATCATGCCTGCAGCGCCTACATTGACTGCCGTGGCGGTTCCGCCCATGGCACGCGAAATGGGTCCGTAACCTTCAAGGCGGAAGACTTCCGTGGCTTGGGCCATTTGTGATGTGGCAGCCAGACATGCCGCGGCGATGACGCCAAGCGTCGTGATTTTTGATTTCATTTATGTGTCTCCTCGTTTGATTAGAATTAATTAGTATTGCCAATGAATGAGCACCGAACCGTGGGCTGAGGCCCACGACATTCGGCGTCAATAGAATCGATCAAAGTGAATTTGTTCGAAGGGAACCCGGTAACCCACCATCAACATTTCCTGCAACGTCTGAGTCATCGGCGGTGGACCGGCGAAGTAAAACTCATAGCTGGGCAAGCTATCCCCGAGAACCCGCTTCACCAGTTCATGAACAAACCCGGTTTCACCGCTCCAAGATTTGCCCGCCTCATCACCGGGCAGCGAAACTACGGGATGAAAATGGATGCGATCTCCAAAGCCGGTTAGTTCGCGCAGAAAGGTTTCACCACAGATGTCTCGCGGGGTTCTTCCCCCATAAAAAAAGTGCAGTTGGCGAGTCTTCAGCATGCCCGATTGCGCTGCACCACGAGCAATGGAAACCATAGGAGCAAGGCCGGAGCCACCCGCTACGCAAACGATGTCACGCGCCACCTCAGTTCGCAGATACGCGATGCCGTAAGGTCCATCAATTTCGATTTCTTCACCGACCTGAAGACGGCCAAATAGCTGGGCCGTCGCCACGCCATTAGCAACATGTCGAATCTGAAAATGCCATTCACCTTGTTCATTACCCAGATTGGACATTGAGTAGGCACGGGGCGTGTCGACACCAGGAATCGCAAACATCGCGTATTGACCCGCCAGAAAATCAGCACCTCCTTCGCTGACAAACCGAAACTCGCTGATATCGTGCGTGATGGCGTGCACCCCGGCGAATCTGGCACGCATGCGCCGGGGTTTAAAACATGGCACGCATTCTGATGTAGTGCGAACCTTGATGCGCAGGTCGGTCGCTGCGACGCATTGGCAAGCGAGGTGCTTTCCTTTTCGTCGATCACGCTCGGTCAGACCTGGCGATTGCGGCCACAGGTCTTCTACCTCGCCTTCCAGCAATTCGAACTTGCAGCTTCCACAACCGCCCGAATTGCACTCATAAGGGAAACCGATTCCGGCGCGCAAAGCTGCGCGCAAGACGGTGTCTTTCCCCAGTTGGTCAAATTTGCTTTGCTCGGGGTCGATCGTTATTCTGGTTTGTGTCATGGCAATTTCACGCAGGGGGTTTCAGGCTTAACAGCAGGCGCTCAACAAGCGCTTGCTGTAGGACCGGGTTGATTTACAGCCCGAGTGACTGGCGGAAGTCGCGGGTCGCCTGCTTTGCCGATGCTGCTGCATTGGGCACATCGGACAGGACGCCGCAATAGGCATCAATGGCCTTGTCGGCGATGGGCTCCCACTTGGCAATCCAGCCCTTGATAACTTCGGCGTTACCCGGCTTTTCAAGCGCCATTTTCACCAGAGCCGTAGCCCAGCGGCGATGTCGTGCCGCATCAATCAGTTGCGCGTCGTTGAGCAAGCCCAGCAACATGTCTCCGTTATGACGCGCTGATTCACCCAGCTTTCTCAAAACCGCCTCATCGATGGCCGGCTTGGCAATCAGGTTCAGGGCCACAAAGGCCTCGGCCCAATCCCAGGTCACCAGAACCTTTTCCATCAACTCACGAAATCCCTGCCAGGCCGGATCAGTTTCCCAGTATCCGCGCTCATCCGTCACCAAACCCTTTTCTGCAAAAGACAAGGAGAGTTCCTTGGTGCGGTAGGCGGTATGACTAAGCCACCGGAAGGAATCGGCCATCTGAAAGTAATGGCAGTTGGTGATGGTGCTGGCTGGTGCCACTTGTCCCACGTAGGCCGAGGCCATCTGCAAGGTGTGAAAGAGATAACGAGTCGGCGTGTAGAGCCGCGCCAGCGTGCCAACCCAACGGGGGTCAAGGGACTTGTCGTGTTCACGCGTGTTGAACTGGTCAAACAGTCCCAAGACATAATTTTCCTGACCGTCCTGCATCATGTTGTAGCTACGGTAAACCACTTCTTCCGGATCACGAAAGGCGTTCCAGTCGTCATGTTGGAGGGGACTGCCAAAAGTGTTTTTCTTGTACCACTTGTTCATGGCCAATTCGGGATCCAGTTCATACGGCGCGTTGGCAACCCGGTTGTTGTAATGCAGGTTGGCGCTAACAATTTCGTATTCGCTGGGTTTGCGGCGACGAGTGGCCAGGTGACTCCAGGTCTTGAGCGGCTTTAATACTTGAGCTTCTGCTTGAACTTCTGACATGATCTGTTTCCTATGCGTTGGTTAGTTTCCGGACAAGGGCCGGCACGGGTGTTTATTTCAAAGATGGGTGACGAAGTAGAAACGGACCTGATCTGGCAAGGTCTCAATCCTTCCAGCAAAGGAACTGAGGTCAACCTCCAGATCATTCATCTTGAACGGACGTCCGAGCGCGGTTTCAATCGTTTCGCGTCGCAGGATCATTTCGTCATCGGTATCGATGCGCAGGTAGGCGCGTTTGTCATCGATCCGTATCACCCGACCCGGGTTGTCTTCACGCGCAGCCTCAGCCACGGCCATGGCCAGCTCACCCGCACGCATCACTGGACCCACCCGGTTATTGCCGTGTTTGTTTACAACTACATTGGTATTGCTCATTTTTGTCTCCTTGTTTTTTCTACTGAATTTACGTGTGCGCAAAAAGAGGTATGACTCCGCCGGTTTTAATCAGCACATCTTCGCCCTCGATCCGCACCGGGTACTCTGCCAATGCACAGTCAGATGGATTGATGCCTTTACCGGAGCAGGCATCGAACTGCCAAAGATGCGCACGGCAGATCACTGTTTTTCCATCAAACTTCCCTTCCGACAAGGGTATGTCCTGGTGCGGACACATGCCCTGGAAGGCCTTGATCACGCCACCCTCAGCGCAGACCAGCAAGATGTCCAAGCCATCCACTTCGAATGACTCCATTTCGCCTTCCCACAGGTCATCGAGGGTGCAGACTTTTTTAAATGTCATGTTTGCGTCTCCTGATTAGTGGCTGGGTGCTTCCCAGATCACCTCAATCGTTTCTGTTGGTTTGAAGCCCGCGTCCGCCACTTTCATGGTGCGTGGCAAGAACTCTTCAGTGCCCTGGCGACGAATTCGCAGGATCTGCCCAGGACGGGCTCGTACGCGTCGTCCTACCGAGTGGTGGGCAGCGGCTGCAGCCACCTCGTCCATGGTGTTTTCGGTATCGACCGGCAGCAGTTGCAGCACGAAGTCGCCTTCAAAATTTGAACTCAATGGGAATAAAGCCATATTTCTCTCCTATATCCGGTAATATATTTAGTCAGCGGTCATGACCGCTGACACTGTCTGTTAGCGCTCTTCAGCTAGCCTTTTTTTCAGCCCGCATCGCCTTGTAAATCTCGGCCCATGCATAGTTATGTGCATCGTCACCGATCTCGCCTGGCGCCAGGCTCATGTAGTTCAATGCCCCGCCCAGATCCATCGGTTGGATCATGCCGGCGAGAAAACGATCCACTAGGCTCAGATGTCCGGCATAGCGTTCTGGCTCCTGCTCGAAGCACCAGCGATCTTGTTCAGACCCAAAGTGATACAGGCGACCCTTGTACTCAAGCGGGAAATCCTTGACATTCCATTTCTTGCCCGGCGTGTAATTGATCGGCAGGTTGCACATGTTGCACACCATGGGCAGTGTTTCGGGGTAGGTCATGGCCATGTTGCCTTCGACCACGTTGTCGATAATCACGTCCCAGCACTCGCCCCAGGTGTCGTTCCAGCCTGGATACTTTTCTTCCAGCCACTCGCGTTCGGCTGGCGTCACACCCGCTGCCGGATTCCAGAACATGGTCGGCCGCCAGAAGTAGGAGCCGAGATGCATGCCATGGTGTTGTTCGCTGAGTTGTTCAAGAAAGTGGTCCCAATACCATGGCAGCTCAAGACCGAGGTCAGTCAGGGCGCGCTCAAACTGGGCAACGATCCACTCCTCCATGAACTCCTTGAACGACTGCTTGCGGTGTTCCAGGGGCGTGTAGTAATCCATTACCGGGCCGGTCAAAACAGAGAATAATTTCCAGGCACGCCAGAATGCGATGTCCACCTTCTTCTGAGCTTCCGCCTTTTTCCCGTTTTCAATCAACACTTGCAACGCTGGGCCGCCAATCTGGGCGTGGCGCGATTCGTCGGTCTGGATGCTTGAGATCAGGCTGGCAAAGGTGTGGTCTCCGGCTTCAGCCGCATCCGCCGCCAATCCCAGAAACTGCATATTGGTAAAGCCGGTTTCAAAGCTGAAGGTCAGCATGATGGAGACGCTGATGGCATCTCGCGTCATCATGATGTCGTCAAAGAAGTGACGCGCTGCAATCATGGCCCACTGATTCGTGTCAATGGCCTTGTGCGCCCAATCCATTTGACGATCTTTCGACACATGTTCGTGCGGGAAATAGAGCTGGATCTGGCCATGGCGCATCTCATCCAGACAGCCGAGCGTCGCCATGTTGCGCATGCCTGGCGCCTTGGAGAAACGCATCATGCGCGCTTCGGCACTGGCCGCTGCGTATTCAAGACGCGCCAGCGCCCCATAATGCGACTTGATGACCGACTTCCATCCCGGGTCCGAGTTTTCAAAAATTTGGGACCGCTCAAGCGCCGCCTTGACCGAATAGGCCCCGGCATCTTTTTCACGCTGGACCTTCACATATTCGGGATAGGTTTGCTTGTAAGGCTCGTCATATTTTTCCCATGCTTCCTGCGGCAATCCGTAGTCACCGGCCATGTCGATCGGAAAGAGCTCCAGTTCTGTCACATATTTTGGCGACCAGTTGGTTGCCCTGGCTATGTCATACCAGTCCATTCGATTCAGTAAAGCCATTACAAATCTCCTCTTTTTTAGATGTGGCGAAAGTGCCTTGCTGCATGCGACAAAAGAATTTTTCTAGCCACTACTTTGGCGCGGATACCGGTGATGTAGCACCCCCGGCTTTCCTTGAGTACGAAATGGCAGGTCATTCATGAGTGACTTTGCAAGGTCCTTGCCAACTTTGCTTAGTGTTGAAATAATCTCGAGATTTATAGGGATTACCCCTAACCATCTTTAGTTTTTTCCTGCAACCTAATAGGGTTTCCCCCTAGTCAATACACCGTTAAGTCGTAGGTATATTTACCATTCAGTAAAGGCAAAGGCACTTAATTTGATTGAATGATCAAATGCAGATGGGATTCAGAAAATTACCACCTTAAACTTTTTCATGGATTAATATCGAGAAAACTGTTTTAAATGGTCCCAGAAAATGATCGATCTATGAGCCTCAAATTTCCACCAAGCGATGATTTACGTCGCCTGCTGCGCTTCGAGCCGGACAACGGCGCCATCTGGTTGGGCGACCGGCGCATGGTGCTGATGCACACCAAGGCCTTGACTGCACTGCGGCAGGATCTGATCACGTCTGTCGGGACCGAACATGCGCGGCGTATTCTTACGCGCATGGGTTACTCCGCGGGAATGTGTGATGCGGAGTACGCAAGAAGGACGCGGCCCGACATGACATTGAATGAATGCTTCCTGGTCGGCCCCCAACTATTCATGCTCGAAGGAGCAGCCCATGTCACGCCGATCAAGCTCGTATTCGACATCCAGGCCGGCCAGTTTTATGGCGAGTTCAGTTGGGACCATTCCTGGGAAGCCTATTCGCATCAGCAGAAATATGGCTTGAATACAGATCCTGCATGCTGGACGCTCCTGGGTTATGCCAGCGGCTATACCAGTGCGTTCATGGGACGACTGATCCTTTTCAAAGAAACTATGTGTGCCGCCTGTGGTGCCGAGCATTGCCAGATCGTCGGGCGCCCCATCGAGGAATGGCCCGACGGCGATGCCCATCGCGTCTACTTCAACGACGACTCTCTGATGGAAAAGATGGAAGCACTGCAATCGCAAGTCGATGCATTGAAGTCGACGCTGGAACCCGCTAATCAGTGCAGCCAGTTGATTGGCAACTCCACGGCATTTCGAAAAGCCTACACATTAATGCAAAAGGTGGCGCAGACCCAGGCTACGGTGCTGTTGACCGGTGATACTGGCGTAGGCAAAGAACGTTTTGCGCGAGCACTTCACGAGCTATCAAGTCGTTCCGACAGGCCTTTTGTGGCGGTGAATTGCGCAGCTTTGCCCTCCGAATTGGTCGAGGCCGAATTGTTTGGCGTTGAAAAAGGGGCTTATACCGGTGCACATACTTTGCGTATCGGCCGTTTTGAGCGCGCCGATGGTGGCACCTTGCTCCTTGATGAAATTGGCGATTTACCCCTGGCAGCCCAAGCCAAACTGCTGCGCGTCTTGCAGGAAGGAGAGATTGAGCGGGTAGGTGGCGAGACCACGCGCAAGGTCAACGTGCGCTTGGTGGCGGCCACAAATGTCGATCTGCATCAGGCCGTACTTGCTGGGCGTTTCCGGGCTGACTTGCTATACCGACTTAATGTTTACCCGATTTGCATTCCTCCTTTGCGTGAGCGTAAATCCGACATTGAACCACTAGCCCAAGGCATGCTCGCCCGTTTTTGTGCGTTGCACAACAAGCGCGTGCTGGGTTTTGAAGAACGTGCACTGAAAGCGCTGCTGCAGCACGACTGGCCAGGCAACATCCGCGAGTTGGAAAACCTGGTCGAACGTGGCGTAATCTTGGCCCCCCAGTCAGGCAAAGTTGAATTGGAACACCTGTTTCCGAGACAGCCGGACTCCGTTCAAACCGGCCTAGACGCGCATGGCCATCTCGCTAAATTACCAAGTACCCACGATGACGATTTGTGTGCACGTATTTTGGATAGCGGCAGTTCGCTTGAGGAGATCGACTCGCTCGTGCTGGACCACGCAGTGTCTCGTGCTGGTGGCAATCTGTCTGAAGCAGCACGCTTGCTGGGCATGACCCGTCCGCAATTGGCATACCGGCTAAAGCATCGCAATGTTCATGGAGTCTCTGCGCCCGCAACAGACCTGCCGCCGTCAATACCGATTTGACCCATGTTGCCAAATTCCGTGTGACCCACTCCATAGGTCTTTATAACCACTCGACGCAGCGATTTCCAACACCCAATTGAGTCTGCTTTGGGGCACCCAGGTTGAAAGCCGAAATCGCTGTGGATGGTGGGCAAACTGCCGATCAGGCTG
>NZ_JBAWYV010000011.1:0-51580 GCF_037143375.1 Rhodoferax sp.
CACAGTTGCGTGGCGTGGCGCAGGTAGCGCACATGGCGCCCGATGGTGGCACTGGTGCCGCCGGTGCCTGCACCGACCACGATCCAGCGCGGTATCGGATGGCGTTCCCGCGCCATCTGGTTGAACATGCTCTCGGCAATGTTGTTGTTGCCACGCCAGTCGGTGGCACGTTCAGCGTAGGTGAACTGGTCCATGTAGTGGCCGCCGGTTTTCAAGGCGAGGGCGCTGGCTTCTTCGTACACCGTGAGCGGGTTGTCTACCAAATGGCACTGGCCGCCATAAAACGTGATCTGGGCAATTTTCTCAACCGAGGTGCTGCGCGGCATCACGGCAATAAAGGGCAAGCCCAGCAGGCGTGCAAAGTAAGCCTCGCTCACCGCCGTGGAGCCGCTCGACGACTCCACCACCGTCGAGCCTTCATGCAGCCAGCCGTTGCACAGCGCATACAAAAACAGCGAGCGCGCCAACCGGTGCTTGAGGCTGCCGGTGGGGTGCGTGGACTCGTCTTTTAAATACAAGTCAATCCCGTGCCGGGCAAAAACCGGCAAGGCCAAGGGAATAAGGTGGGTGTCGGCGCTGCGCTGGTAGTCGGCCTCGATCAAGGCAACGGCCGTATGCAGCCAGGTCGGAGTGGGCGTGTCAGTCATGCGCGAATTGTCGCTGCGTTGGCGGCTGGGCGTCGCGGGCGGGGTTTGTCAGGAAAAGGCCGCTGATTTGTCACGCCGACGTCACACCGCACACCCAAAATAGTCAGGGTTATCCCTAGGTTCCTCTTTCTTGCAACGCTCGGGCTACCGTCTTTCAGAAAGTGAAGTATTCCATGTCCATCGCAAATTCATCCCGTCTGTCTCGGATGGCCGGCTCGTTTTCAAGGCGCATTCTGGGTGTGTTGTCACTGGTTCTGCTCGTGTCTTTATTGGGCTCTACCATTGGATTCTGGTCTTTGCACCGGGTCTCCAGCGAAACCGGGCTGATGGTCGATGACGCCATGGCCACTGAGCGCCTCGCGGGCGATTTACAACGTCACATCACAGTCAATCTGGCGCGGTCCAAAGCCTTCGCATTGAGCTCCGAGCCTCAAGTGGGTGATGCGCTGATGCCCGAGATCATCCAGACAACAGTTTTGATCGACAACCTGTTGCAAAAATTGAGCGCCAAGCTGAGCACCCCTGAAGACTTGGCAATTTTCAAGACGATGAGGGAGGCTAATCTTCAATTTTTGAAGGCTCGCCAGGAGCTGACGACGGCCCGCGACAGTGGCATGACTGCCAACATTGAACAGGTTTACAGCAGCCGATTTACGCCCTCAGCCCAAACCTTGATGCAGGCCGTGACCCAATTAAGTGATTCCCAACGCACCCGGATTGATCAATCTGTGGCGAGCATCAACAACGCCAGCCTGACAGCGCGTTGGGGTTTGGTGCTGTTCAGTATTTGTGCCCTGCTGATGGGAGCCGTTTTGTCGATGTGGCTGGTGCGCGGCATCACGCGGCCCATTCAGCAAGCGGTTGATACCGCCAACCGGGTGGCCGCATTGGACCTGACGGCCCACATAGAAGGACACGACCGTGACGAAGCGGGCCGCTTGCTGAACGCCTTGAGCCGCATGCAAAACTCGTTGCACACCTTGGTCGTCGAAGTTCAAGGCTCCAGCCACAGTGTGGCCGAAGGCGCCACCGAGATTGCCGTTGGCAATCTTGACTTTTCCAACCGTACCGAACTCTCGGCTTCCTTTTTGCAGCAAACGGCAGCCTCCATTGAGGAGATTTCCGCCACGCTGCATCACTCTTTGGAAGCGGCATTTCGCGGCGAGGCCATGGCCAAGTCGGCAGCACAAGAGGCTGCCGGGGGCAGCGCAGTTATGACCGAACTGATGCAGACCATGAATGACATCAGCGATGCTTCGCGTCAAATTGTTGATATCACTTCCGTCATCGACAGCATTGCCTTTCAAACCAACATCCTGGCGCTCAATGCCGCCGTGGAAGCCGCTCGGGCCGGTGAGCAGGGGCGCGGTTTTGCCGTGGTGGCCGCGGAAGTGCGCACGTTGGCCAACCGCTCGGCCACCGCTGCGCGCCAGATCAAATCCCTCATCGGTGCCTCGGTGGACCAGGTCAAGCTCGGCACTGCCAAGGTCAACCTGGCCCGCGACACGATGAGTCACATTGTTGAATCGGTGGGCAATGTGTCGCAAGTGATTGGTCAAATCACCGCAGGCAGCCGGGAGCAAAGCAGCAGCATGTCCGCCATCAATGCCGCCATCAGCCAGTTGGATCAGATGACCCAGCAAAATGCCGCTGTGATCGAAGAATCCGCTGCCGCCGCCCAAAGCCTGCAAGACCAGGCCAGCGATTTGCGCGATGTCGCCGGGCGTTTCAGGCTGCCGGGTCTGGCGCTGGCACTGCGTTGAGATGCATTAATCCGCTCTGAGGCTTGATTTATCGGGCCTGCGAGGGCGGAAGGACGCGGTGTCGCGCATAATTGTTCAGGGCTTTTGGTTTCGTCCTGAATAAGTGCAATTCATGGGTTTACTGACTACTCAAAAATTTCCAATGACCTCCCGGCGTACGTTTCTGTCATGGACAGGTGCGGCAGCGTGCGCGCCGGTATTGCCGGGTTGTGATGGCTTTATTGACTTGCCCATCTCCGTGGCGTCGCATGTCTGGGTTGGCTATGAGCCCATGTTTCTGGCACGTGACAAGGGCTGGCTTAACTCCCAAAAAGTGCTACTGCATGAAACATCCTCTGCTATCGAATCCTTAAGAGCACTGAAAGAAGGAAAAGTTCAAGGCGCAGCGCTCACGCTGGATGAAATGCTGTGCGCCCGGGCTGACGGTGTGCCGCTGGCGATGGTGCTGATTTTTGATATTTCTGCCGGGGCCGACATGCTGGTGGCAAGGCCCGGCATCAAGACCCTTGCTGACCTGAAGGGCCAACGTATTGGTTATGAGAGTAGCTCGGTGGGTCAATTGATGCTGGCTGAAATTTTGAGGGAAGCCCATCTGACCCCGGAGGACGTCAAGCGCCAGCATTTGAGTGTGAGCCAGCACAGCGATGCCTGGGATCGCCACCAGGTAGATGCCCTGATCACTTATGAGCCCGTGGCCAGTCAATTGCTGGCCAAAGGAGCGGTTCGTTTGTTTGACAGTCGGCAAATCCCCAACACCATCATTGATGTGCTGGCCCTGCGCAGCGATGTCCTTGACTTCCGCCACACCAGCGCGGTCAATCATTTGCTTCAAAGCCACTTCCGGGCGCTTGATCACATCAAGCACAACCCGCAGGATGCCGCCTACCGTATGACACGACACCTGAAATTGCCGGTGGCCGATGTGTTGCAGGCTTTCAAGGGCCTGATGTTGCCGGATGCCGCCAGCAACTACCGTTTGCTGTCCGGGGTAAAACCAGAAATTCTGGCCAGCGTTGCCAAACTCTCAAACACCATGGTTCAAAGTAAATTGCTTCCCAAAGAAGATACCTTGGGCAATCTGATTCGGGCAGATTTTTTGCCGCCTGATGCCCTGGGAAACTAAGCATGCTGCACCGGTTTGTTTTTTCGATTCTTATGCGCCTCAGAAGTTTTTCCGGTCTGGCCGGGGCGCTGCTGGTGTGCGTTACCGTGCAGGCGGCGGAGCCTGTGCGCATTGGCGTGCTGGCCGTTCGGCCCAAACTCCAAACCCAGGCGCAATGGCAGCCGCTCGCCGTCGCGCTCAAAAAGGCGATTCCGAACCGTGATTTTTTAATTGAAGCCCTGACCTACCCGGAGTTGGAGGACGCTGTCGCTAGCCGACAACTGGACTTTGCCCTGACCAACCCCGGGCATTACGTCAAGCTGTCCCGGCGCGGTGGTCTGGCCGCACCTCTGGCCACCTTGCTGGTCGAAGAGTCCGGACTAAGTACGGCTGTCTTTGGCGGCGTTATTTTTAGTCGGACTGATCGGGTCTCGCTCAACACCCTGAACGATATCAAAGGGAAAACCATTTCTGTCGTTGGCAATGATTCCTTGGGCGGCTACCAGATGCAAGCATTGGAGCTCAAGCAGTCAGGGGTCGAATTGCCCCATGATGTCAAGCTGCTTGAAACCGGAATGCCCCACGACAAGGTGGTTGAGGACGTGCTGACGGGGCGTGCCGATGTCGGGTTTGTGCGCACCGGTGTGCTCGAAGCCCTGACCCGCGAAGGCAAGCTGGACATGAAACTGGTCAAGGTTCTTAATCGGCAGAATTTGCCAGATTTTCCGGTCGTGACATCGACGCCCTTGTACCCTGAATGGCCGTTTGCCTACCTGCCTCACACCGATGAAGACTTGGCCCGACATGTGGCAGCGGCGCTGTTCTTACTTCACGAAAACCCGGAAACCATCCTGGCCATGGGGATACGGGGCTTTGCGGTTTCGGCCGACTACAGCCCGGTGGCTGATTTGCTTCGGGAATTACGGGCGCCGCCTTTTGAGGTGGCTCCTTCCTTTACCTTGCGGGATGTGGGCTCGCGCTACCGCTGGCCGCTTTTTGTCGGATTGGTGGCGCTGGGTTTGATTTTGATGCTGGCGCTGCGTTTGCTGCTGGCCCGGCGCAACCTGGCCTCGCAGCATCGTCTGGTGCTGCTACAGACCCAGCAATTACAAGACAGTGAAACGCGTTACCGCACGCTGATAGAGTGGACGCCGGAGCCGATTTTGGTACACCGACAAGGGACCATCCTCTATGTCAATGCGGCTGCGGTCAAGCTGTTTGGTGCTCCCTCCGCGTTAGCGCTGATGCAAAAATCAACGCACGAGCTGATCCACCCGGACTCGCGCGAAGCGCAGGCGCAAAGGATGAAAAATATTATCGACAAGGTGGACATCGTGCCCTTTGTCGAGTCCCGGTTTCTCAAGTTGGATGGTGCCCCCATTGATGTCGAAGTGCAGGGCACTGCCATTGTGTATGACGGCGAGTCGGCCATTCATGTCTCGGTGCGCGACATCACCGAGCGCAAGCAGGCTGTGGAAAAACTCAAGTTTGCCGCCAGCGTCTTCACCCATGCGCGCGAAGGCATCACGATCACCAACGCCAGCGGAATGATCATCGATGTCAACGACGCCTTCACGCGCATCACAGGTTACCCGCGTGAAGAGGTCATGGGCAAAAACCCGCGCCTGTTGAGTTCCGGACTGCAGAGCAAAGAGTTCTACATCGCCATGTGGGACGACCTGAAGACCAAAGGTCACTGGTACGGCGAGATCTGGAACAAGCGTAAAAATGGCCAAATCTACCCCGAAATGCTCACTATCAGCGCGGTCTGCGACCAGCAAGGCAACGCCGAGCACTACGTTGCGCTGTTCTCCGACATCACCGCCCTCAAGGCGCACGAGGAACAACTCGAACACATTGCCCATTTTGATGCGCTGACCAACCTGCCTAACCGCGTGCTGCTGGCCGATCGGCTGCGCCAGGGCATGACGCAGGCCTTGCGCCGGAACCAGCGATTGGCGGTGGCCTACCTTGATCTTGATGGCTTCAAGGCCATCAACGATCAGCATGGCCATGCCGCCGGAGACCAGTTGTTGATGGCCGTGGCCTCTCGCATGAAACTGGCGCTGCGCGAGGGCGATACCCTGGCGCGCTTGGGCGGCGACGAATTTGTAGCCGTGTTGATCGACCTGGATGATGTCGCCGCCAGTGTGCCGATGCTGAGCCGCTTGCTCGCCGCCGCCGCCCAGCCGGTGCAGGTGGGTGACCTCGTGCTGCAGGTGTCGGCCAGCCTGGGCGTCACCTTCTACCCGCAGGCCGACGACGTGGATGCCGACCTGCTGCTGCGCCAGTCCGACCAGGCCATGTACCAGGCCAAGATGGCGGGCAAGAACCGCTACCACGTCTTTGATGCCGAGCTAGACCGCAACCTGCGCGGCCACCACGAGAGTGTTTTGCGCATTCGCCAGGCGCTGGTGGCGGACGAGTTCGTGCTGTATTACCAGCCCAAGGTCAACATGCGAACTGGCGCGGTCATCGGGGTTGAAGCGCTGATCCGTTGGCAGCACCCGGAGCAGGGTTTACTGCCGCCAGCGGCATTTTTGCCGGTGATCGAGGACCATCCGCTGGCCATCGATATTGGCGAGTGGGTGATCAACACCGCGTTGACCCAGATGATGCTTTGGGAGGCTCAGGGTCTGAACGTGCCGGTAAGTGTCAATGTGAGCGCCCGCCAGTTACAGCAGTCCAGCTTTGTCTTGCGTCTGCGCGATATTTTGGCGGCCCATTCCGGCGTGAATCCTGCCAGCCTGTCGCTCGAAGTGCTGGAAACCAGCGCGTTGGAGGACCTGGCGCTGGTCTCTCAGATCATTGAGGAATGCCGACGCATGGGCGTGACGTTTGCGCTTGACGATTTTGGCACCGGTTACTCGTCGCTGACCTACCTGAAACGCCTGCCGGTCACCCTGCTCAAGATCGACCAGAGCTTTGTGCGCGACATGCTGGACGATCCCGACGACCTGGCTATTTTGGAGGGCGTGATGGGTCTTGCCAAAGCTTTTCACCGAGAGGTCATTGCCGAGGGTGTAGAGACCGTGCCGCATGGCACCTTGCTGCTCCAATTGGGCTGTGAGTTGGCCCAGGGCTATGGCATTGCGCGGCCCATGCCGTCCTCTGATTTGCCGGGCTGGGTTGCCACTTGGCGGCCAGATCCGGCTTGGGTTGCCATCGGGTAGACTTTGATGAAATAAGTCTGCAGCCCCCGTATTGCTTGCGTAATAAGCTATTTATTTAATAGCAAGTTGAGTTCCTTCTTGTAGAGCAGAGGCGCTGGGCATCAGGCGCAGCAGGGTCTCGGACCAGTTTAATTGGGCGTCGCCAAGCCTGTTTTCCATGAATTTGGCGAGTTCGGCGCTGGTGTCCGTTGCCAGTGAAAAAACATGCTGGCCATAAGTCATTGTTTTCTCTGAAAGGGGTGAAATCGCACTCATTTGCAAGTCCAGCAGTTGCTGCAAATCTTTGGCGCTAATCAGGTTTTGAACATGGTGAAAAGAGCCACCGAGCAGGTCTTTAGAGGTCTCCATATTGAGTTCGGTCAGTTTTGCCAGATTGGAAAAACTATGCAGCGTGAGCCGTTTCATGAGCGCGACGTAGGCTTGGTTGCTGGAAATAAGTTGATCAGCGGTGTGTTTCATTTTTACATTCCTAAGTTGATCGTCAAGAGCCTCTGGAAGAGGAACGCCATTGGACCCAGTCGGACTATTTTGGCGTTTGCGAATTCTCAATATGAAGTCGGGTTTGACCGTCAAATTACTTTGAGCCACATCAAGTCAATGGCTCGTTAGTAGTGCTAAAAATGAATGAGACAGAAGGCGGTTTTCTGCCCTCCACCATGAGACTTCACCCTCGCTCCGCGAGGAAAAACTGAAGCGCTGTTGTTGCCCGCAAGGCAAGGTCATCTTCAGGGGAAAGTATTGCCATTACCAAATTTGTATCTCTGGCCCGCGCTGGCCACGCTCGTTTTGATGCTGCTGGCGGGGGGGCTGGGTTGGTGGGTGCTGCGCAGCCAGCGGGCGCTGCACCGCAGCGAAAAGCGATTTCGCAACCTCTTTGAGCAAAACTCCAGCGTGATGCTGTTCATGGATGCCCTGACCGGCCATATTCTTGATGCCAACGAGGAAGCGGCCCGTTATTTGGGTTACACCCGGGCCGAATTGGTGGGCATGTCGATGGGCCGCATTAACACCCAGTTGCCCGAGCAAAACATGACGGCCCCCACCAACGCCTTTCAAAAGAAACGCAATTATTTTGAGTTCACCTACCGGCTGGCCTGCGGTGAAATGCGTGAGGTTGAGGTCTACGCCACACCGCTGGAGAACGATGTTCCACCCACCTTGCTGGCCATTGTTCACGACATCACCGAGCGCAAGCAGACACAGGACATGCTGAGCAAGTTCTCTATTGCGGTGGAGCAAAGCCCGGCCTCGGTGGTGATTACCGATCTGAAAGGCACCATTCAGTACGTCAACCCGCGTTTCACCCAGATCACCGGCTACAGCTCAGCCGAAGCCTTGGGGCAGAATCCGCGCATTTTGAGTTCCATGCAGACCGCACACGCCACCTATGTGGACATGTGGAACAGGATCACCAGTGGCAAGCTCTGGCAAGGCGAACTCCACAACAAGCGCAAAAACGGGGATCTGTATTGGGAAGAAATCAACGTCGCACCGGTCATGAATCCGGCTGGTGTCATGACCCACTACGTCGCCGTTAAAACCGACATCACAGAGCGCAAAGAGCTGCAAGAAAAAGTTCATCAACTGGCATTTCACGATGCACTGACGCAGTTGCCCAACCGCCACCTGCTCAATGACCGTTTGCGCCAATCCATGGCGTCCAGCAAGCGCAGCCATCTTTATGGTGCGCTGATGTTTCTGGACCTGGATAACTTCAAACCGCTGAACGACCTGCATGGACACGACGTGGGCGATTTGCTGCTGATTGAGGTGGCGGATCGACTCAAACATTGCGTGCGCGGGATCGACACCGTGGCGCGCTTTGGCGGCGATGAGTTTGTGGTGATCCTCGATGAACTCGCTGCTGGCGAAGCCGAGTCCACGCTGCAGGCCGGCCAGGTTGCCGAAAAAATTCGCCTTGCCCTGGCCGAGCCTTATCTGTTGGCCCTGACAGCGCCCGGTCGAGCCACCCGTACCGTGCAGCACCACTGCTCCGCCAGTATTGGCGTTGCCTTGTTTGTCGACCACGAAGACCGCTTGGCCGATATTTTCAAATGGGCTGATACGGCCATGTACCTGGCGAAAGCGGCAGGCCGCAACCAGGTGCGGTTTCATGCGGCAGATGCGGGCTCGGCTACCAGTCTTCCTTGACCGCCAGCACGGCATCGCGCCCGGCCGCCGCGCGACCGGCACCCCAGGCGGTCACGGTGCCCGCGACCACCACTGCCAGACACAAGCCAAGCAATCGCGCCCAGGGCAGCATCAATTCCATGGTCCAGTGAAAACTTTGCGGATTCACCACATGCACCAGCACCACCGAGACTGCCAGGCCCAGTGCCAGCCCGGCCATTGAACCCAGTGTGGTCCAAGCCGCGCCCTCCAGCGCCACCACGGTCAAAATTTGTCGACGCGTCAGCCCCAAGTGCGCCAGCAAGCCAAACTCCTTGCGCCGGGACAGCACCTGCGCACTGAAACTGGCCGCCACACCAAACAGGCCGATCGCAATCGCCACCGCCTGCAGCCAGTAAGTGACGGCAAAACTGCGGTCAAAGATCTTGAGCGAGGTGGCCCGTATCTGGCTGGCGGTGCCAAATTCAAGCAGCGGGCCGGCGCCCGGGTTGGCGCGGTCAGCCAGGTTGCGTAGCGCTTGTTCCACGGTCTCGGGCGCAACCCCTTCACCGAGCCAAAGCGCCAGGTCATTGGCACGCAGGTCGCCAGTGAGGCGCTCGAACACGGGTTTGTCAAGGGCAATCGCACCCGACTGGCGGGCGTAGTCGCGCCACACACCTGCTACATAAAACGTAGCTGCTTGCGCAGGTGCGACGGGGGCTAGAGCCCTAAATGATGCAGAAAGTGGGGTGAAAACCGCGCCCAAGCTGGCCCCGTGCAGGTCCAGCATGGCTTCGCTCACGTAGATGCCAATGTGCCCTGGTGGCACCGGCAGCGGGTCGGCCAACAGAGGCAGGCTGCGCGCCGGGTCCGTCAAGTCTCGGGCAATCAGCGCGACTGCCGCCCGGGTCGGGTCGAGTTGCAGCGCCAGTTGGCGTTGGGCCTGCACCCGCTGCACGCCGGCCAGTTGGGCGCTGGCCTGCACAAACTCGGGCGTGAAGTAAACCGTCTCGCTGGCGCCCAGGTTGCCAGCGCTGCGCACATACAAATCGGCCGGCAGCACACGGTCCAGCCACTGGGTGACCGAGTCCCGAAAACTCGCCACCATCACCGTCAATGCCACCGCGAGACTGAGCGACGCCACTACGCCGCTGACCGCCACAGCAGCAGTCTCACGCACCCGGCGCGCCCGCTCCACCGCCAGCAGCGCCAAAGTGTGGCGCGCCAGCAGCGGGGCGACGCGGTCCAGCAGCAGCGCCACGGCCCAAGGCAGGGCGGTGATGCCGCCCACCAGCATCAACGCAATTGCCACATAAGCTGCCAAAGGGATGCCAAATAGGGGTGGAACGGCCGTCAACAGGGCGCCAGTAGCTATCAAAATGAGACTGACCCAGTGGCTGCGCTGGGCTACCCCGACGGCACCCAGGCCTTTAAGCGTTTGCGCCGGAGGCAAACTTTGCGCTTGCCGTGCCGGCCACCAGCCGCCCACCAGCGCCGCCGCCACACCCAAACCACCGTAGACCAGTGCGGCTGTGCTGCTCCATTGCAGCGTGGGTGCCACGCCGGAAAAGTAACCACCACCGAGGTCGCCGCCCAAAACCTTCAACGCCAGTGCTGCCAGTGCCGTGCCCAGTGCAATACCCGCGGCGCTGCCGACCAGCCCCAGCGCCAGTGACTCCCACAGCACCAGCTTCAGACGGTCGCGCCCGCTCAGGCCCAGCACCCCCAGCAAGGCAAATTGTTGAGCCCTTTTGGCCACGCTCAAAGACAGCACCGAAAACACCAGAAACGCCCCGGTAAACAAGGCGATCAAAGCCAGCACGGTGAGGTTGACGCGGTAGGCCTTGGACAAGTTGTTGATCTGCGAAGCCGCCTCGCCCGGCTCGGCCACGGTCACGTTGGCCGGCCAGTTTGGCGCGCTTTTCAGGCTGCGCACGAAGGCGGCACGGTCGACACCCGCCTGCAGGCGCAGGTCCAGCCGCGTGAGCTGGCCTTGTCGTCCAAACAAGTCTTGCGCAGCGCCAAGGTCCATCACCGCCAAGGGTGCGCCCCCGGCACTGACCCGACCCGCGACCGTCACTACTTTGACCTGCAAAGCGCTTTGCAGTGAAAGTGAAGGGCCGTCGAGCCGTTGGGCGGCAGCGGCATTCAAAAATACGGTGTTGGGGGCAAAGAGGGCGAGCCGGTCGGCGTCTTCGGCGGGCAACGGCATCAACGCCGGGGCCAGGGATGCCACCACCAGCGCATCAACGCCGACCACGCGCAAGGCCACCCGTTGGGCGTTGGGCGGCAGGGCGTAGGTGCTGAGCTCCAGCACGGGCGACGCCACGACCACCTGGGGGTTGTTCGCCAACCGGGCGTAGAGCGCCTCGTTAAAGCTGCCCTGCACACCACGCAATTCCAGGTCAGGCTCGCCGCTGACCGAGCGCACCGCCTGCGAGAACTCGTCGAGCGCCGAGGCGTTGATCAAGTGCACCGAAAACGCCAGCGCCACGCCCAGCATCACCGCCACCACCGCAGCGGCATTGCGCCACGGATGGTGGCGCAGCTCTTGCCACGAGAAGGTTTTGAGCAGGTCGATCACGGCACGAGCAGGGGCGACAGCCCGTCCGCCGCCAAGCGCAGCACCCGGTCGGCCCGGGCCGCAGCGGCTTGCGAGTGCGTCACCAGCACCAGCGAGGCGTGGTGTTCGCGGGTCTGGGCAATCAGGGCGTCCATCACCATGGCGGCGGTGCTTGGGTCGAGGTTGCCAGTGGGCTCGTCGGCCAGCAGCAGCGTGGGGCGGTGGATCAGCGCCCGGGCAATCGCCACGCGCTGCAACTGCCCACCGCTGAGTTGCTGTGGCAGGCGATGGCCCAGCCCGCCCAGACCGACCGCCTCCAGCATGGTTTGCACGCGGGCGTCGTCATGCTGGCCCAGCAGCATCAGCGGCAGCGCCACGTTTTGCGCCACATCGAGGTGCGGCAGCACATGAAAAGCCTGGAACACAAAACCGGTTTTCTCGCGCCGCAGGCGGGCCAGACCGTCGTCGCTCAAGCGGCTCAGGTCGACGCCGTCAAGCGTGACGCTGCCGGTGTCCCAGGTGTCGAGCCCGGCCATGCAGTTCAGCAGCGTCGATTTGCCGACGCCTGATTCACCCACAATCGCCACGAACTCGCCCGGTGCCACGGTCAACGAGACCTGGCTGAAGACCGGCACGGCGCTGTCATAGCACTTGCTTAAATCGGTGATGACCAGGCTCATGGCCGGCCTTCGGCAAACGCCTTGGACAAGGCCAACACCTGTGTCAAAGCATCCGGCGCATCGCAGGCCACCACGTGGCGCTGGGGCATGGAGCGCAGCCAGGTGATCTGGCGTTTGGCCAACTGGCGGGTGGCAAAAATGCCTTTGTCGCGCAACTCGGCCATCGGCCAACAACCGTCCAGCGCTTCCCAGGCTTGCCGGTAGCCGACACAGCGCATCGAGGGCAGGTCGGGGTTCAGGTCACCACGCGCTCTTAAAGCTTTGACTTCGTCCAGAAAATCAGCCGCCAGCATGGCGTCAAAACGCTGGGCAATGCGCTGGTGCAACCAGGCGCGGTCTGTGGGCTCCAGGGAAATCAACAACGGGCCCTCCAAATTTATACCATTTAGGCCTCTAGCCCCCGTATATTCTGCGCTAGCAGCTATTGATTTAGTAGTGTGAAAGGAGGAAAGCGGCTGTCCGGAAATGCGATACACCTCGAGCGCCCGCTGGATGCGCTGCGAGTCTGCCGGGTTGAGCCGGGCAGCGGTGACCGGGTCGACCAAGGCCAGTGCCGCGTGCATCGCGGGCCAGCCTTGGGCGCTTGCCTCGTTTTCCAGTACCGCGCGAATCGCCGGGTCGGCTTTGGGCATGTCATCAAGCCCCTGGCTCAGGGCTTTGAAGTACAGCATGGTGCCGCCCACCAGCAGCGGCAGTTTGCCGCGCGCAGTGATGTCGGCAATCAGCGTCTGGGCATCGTTCACAAACTCGGCGGCACTGTAGGCTTGTAGCGGGTCGCGGATGTTGATCAGGTGGTGCGGCACTTGCGCCAGTTCTTCGGGGCTGGGTTTGGCGGTGCCAATGTCCATGCCCCGGTAAACCAGCGCCGAGTCAACGCTGATGATTTCTACGTCATGCACTTGGGCAATAGCCAGCGCCGCCGCTGTTTTGCCGGAAGCCGTGGGCCCCGCCAGCGCCAGGTAGCGCAAGTTGTCAGCGCGGGTGCTCATCGGTTTTCTCCGGTTTTTTGCACCAGCGTCCAAGCGGCCAGGGCAATTAGCACGCTCCAG
Source organism: Rhodoferax sp. (assembly GCF_037143375.1). Lineage (GTDB taxonomy): Bacteria > Pseudomonadota > Gammaproteobacteria > Burkholderiales > Burkholderiaceae_C > Rhodoferax. The sequence continues at coordinate 13,087 of NZ_JBAWYV010000011.1, forward strand.
AACCAGATGCCGAAGGTGAGTGGGTAGACCGTGCCGTCCATGTGGGTGCCCAACCAGCCGCCCATGGCGAAGGCCGCTGCCATCATCAGAAATCCATTCAACGCCGAGGCGGCACCGGCGGCTTGCGGAAAGGGGCCAACGGCGCCACTCTGGCCGCATGGCTGGTGAATGCCGTGGCCGAGCATGAACAGGTAGATGGGCAGCATGATGGCCCAGGGTTGGTGATATCCGGCCAGGGCCAGCGCGCCCATCAGGGTGCCCGCGGTCAGCGACAACCCGCCCGCAATGGCCACCGTGCGCTTCACGCCATAGCGAGTCAACAGTCGGCGGCACAAAAAGGTGCCCGAAATATAGGCCAAGGCCGTTGAACACATCAACAGCCCATACGGTGTTTTACCCACTCCCAGCACCTTGATGAAGACGAACGAGGAACTCGCCAGAAACGTGAACAAGCCGCCATAGGAGGCGGTCGACAAGGCCGAAAAGGCCCAAAAAGTGGGGTGGCTCAGAATATTCAACCAGCTTCGTGCCAGGTCAGCCGGGTGCAGTGCCCGCCGATTTTCAGGGGGCACGGTTTCAATAAATCGCAACGCCACCACCGCCAGGCAAAGTGCCCCAAAAATAGCCAGTGCCAGCAAGGCGATGCGCCAACTGAACAGGTCAGACAACAAGCCGCCCAGCGGTGCGCTCAGGCAGGCAATCACGCCTAGTCCGCTCAAACCCTTGGACATCACCCGCGCCCCTTGCACGGGGGTATAGAGGTCGCGCACGATGGCACGGGCGCACATCACCCCCGCGCCCATGGCAGCGCCTTGCACGGTGCGCCAGAAAATCAACAGGCCCATGGTGGGTGACAAGGTGCTGGCAATAGAGGCCAGCACATAGGCGGCCAAGCCGATCAGCAAAATGGGGCGGCGACCAAAGCGGTCTGACAGCGGACCCCAGATCAGCTGCGACAGGCCAAAGGCCAGCAGCAGCGCGGTCAAGGTGAGTTGGGCCTGCGACATCGCCGCACCAAAACCCTCGGTGAGCGCGGGCAGGGTAGGCAAGTACAGGTCGGTGGTGATGGGCTGCAGACCCAGCAGCAGCGACAAAATCAAGACCGTCAAGCCCGGGGGCATGACGGTGGAGGGCGTAATCAGAAGGGGGTTCGAAGCGGTGCGGACAGACATCCGCGTGAGCGTATCAGATGAACCCCCTTTTAGAATTTAGCTGATCTCCAAGCGCTTGGAGACCGAGGTGGTTTTTTTGGGCAGCTCAAGCGTCAGCACACCGTTTTCGTACTTGGCAATGGCCTTGGACTCGTCGACGTCCTGCGCCAGGCTGAAACTGCGCGACACCGCCCCGTAGTAGCGCTCGCTGCGCAATACCTTGCCGTCGTCTTCCTTGATGTCTTTTTCCCGTTTGGTTTCAGCGTCAATCTGCACGATGTTGCCGTCGATGCGCACGTTGATGTCCTCTTTCTTGACGCCGGGGAGGTCGGCGCGCACTTTGAAAGCGCCATTTTTTTCCACAACATCGACCCGAATGTCGAGTTCCTCCAGATTTCTGTCCATGCGTATGGGCGCCATAAAGCGCCGGAACATGGTGTCAAGAGGGTCGTTCAGGGTGGGGTCAAACAAACGTAAGCTGGCCATGATGAATCCTTCACGTTAAACAGATGGATGAAATACTTTGACAGCCACCCGCTCAACATTCAAGGACGGCTGCCAAGAAGCAAGATTATTTAATTTGGAACCCCTCCGATTGATAACTCGCAAAAACGGGGTCGTTAACGGGCTGGGTTACTCTTTGTCACCTGTACGCGTAGAGGTGTCTTCTGTTAAATTTCATCCAGAAATTTTTAACTCTCCATGCACCTCCGAACTCAAAACGCCGACTCAAGCCCCTCACTGCCATCGGATACGGTCGCGAGTGAGCCTGTGTATCGGCTGCTGTTTGAGCACAATCCGACGCCCATGTGGGTCTATGACGTCAAAAGCTTGTGCATGCTGGCCGTCAATGATGCGGCGCTTAAAAAATACGGCTACAGTCGCCCCGAATTTCTTGGCTTGAATGTGCTTGACGTCCATCACAAAGAAGATGCCGTGCAAGTGCAGACTCAATTTGAGGGTCCGTCCAGTGATTTGAATCAAGTGGCGCCGTGGGTGCACCGCCATCGCAGTGGGGCTTCGATGGAGGTCGAGACCGAAACTGAGGAAATGACGTTTGAGGGGGGTCCTGCGCGGCTGGTGCTGGTCAAGGATGTGACCGAACAGCGCCGCGCAGAGCAGGAGCACTTTGACCTCGTCTACCGTTTACAGGAGGAGCAGGAAACGCTGGCTGCCGTGGTCAATTCGACCAGCAATGCCGTGATCTCGATTGATGCCTACGGGTGCATTGATGTCTTCAATCCGGCCGCTCAGCATATCTTTGGCTACCCCCGTGACCAGATGAAGGGGCAAACCCTGGAACTGCTGATGCCCGAGCGGTTTCGAGAGGCGCATCCGGCGCATCGCAACCAGTTTGCTGCCGAAAGAGAGACGAGCCGCATGATGGGTATGGGGGTGGTGAAGGGGCTGCGCTCGGATGGTGCAGAGTTAAGCCTGGAGGTCACCATTGCCCAGGTGACGGTCAAGGGGCATCAGGTGCAGATTGCAGTTTTAAGAGATGTGACTGACCGGTTGCGTGCCACCGCCATCTTTGAGCAATCACGGGCGCAACTCTCGGAGTTGACGCAAAAGCTCATGACTCAGGAAAAATCGCTGGTCAAGCGTTTGGCTCAGTCGCTGCACGACCAGTTGGGTCAAACCATGGCAGCGGTTCGGATGGCCCATGAAACCATCATTGCCTTGCAAGGCAATGCTATTTCGCCTTCCGTTGACCGGTTGCAGACGCAAATGGGTTCACTCATTGCTCAGGCAATTCGCCAGGTCAGGCAAGTGCTGGTGGACTTGCGCCCGCCCTTGCTGGAAGAGCAGGGTCTGGCCGCCGCGCTGGACAACGAGCTCCGCAACCGCTCCCTGACCCAGCCCAAGATGGATATCGCCATTCATGTGTCGCCTGAAGTCGCCTTGCTGCGCTGGCCGACCGAGGTGGAATACGCCGCCTTCATGGTGGCCCGGGAGGCGGTCGAAAACGCCTTGCGTCACTCCGGGGCGTCATCGGTGGATGTTGAACTCACGGGTTCACCCGGTGAACTGCGGCTGGAGGTGACTGACAACGGGTATGGTCTGGTGGACGGCGCACCCCAAAAAATGGGACACCTGGGCATGCTGGGCATGCAGGAGCGGGCCCACTCGATCTCTGCGACAGTCACGGTGAACTCCGATGAAGAGCACGGCACGCGTATTATTTTTAGCTGGCAGCCTTTCTAGCTGGCAAATTTCAGGGAGACAACATGACAAGCATCTATCTCGTCGACGACCATCTACTCATGCGCGAAGGTTTGCGCGCCTTGCTGGAGACCAAAAACTATAACGTGATCGGTGAGTCAGCCGACCCCACCGAGGCACTGGCTGATATTCTGAGCTTGCGACCTGATGTGTTGCTGCTGGACCTCAATCTCAACGGGCGCTCGGGGTTTGAGTTGCTTTCAGAGTTGCAGCGGCGGCACCTGCCTACCCGCTGCATTGTGCTCACCATGTCGGCGCAGCCGCGCCATGTGGCCGAGGCGCTGCGCATGGGGGCGAGTTCCTATGTCCTCAAGGGCTCGGCCGGCAGTGATCTCATGAGCGCCATCGAAGCGGCCCTGCTGGGTAAAAAACACCTGGGGCCCGATGTGGCCGATCTCGCCTTGCAGGTTTTTACCAAGCAAGACCAGGAAGATCCCTTGAGCACGCTATCGCCGCGTGAGCGGCAAATCATTTCCATGGTGGTCAACGGCCAGTCCAGCGCCGATATTGGCGTGGAGCTGCATTTGTCGGCCAAGACCGTGGCCACTTACCGCAGCCGTTTAATGTCCAAACTGGGTGTCAGCGATGTACCTGCGCTGGTGCGGCTCGCGGTTCGTCTCAAATTAATTGATGCGGACGACATGGATGCGGCTCGTGGACGTCGTGTTACGGATGTTTCTCGTCAAGTGTCTTAACCAGCCTTCGCAAGTTGTTGAGAACTCCCTACAGACGAGTTGACTCAGCGCAAATAAAGTTGGCCTCAGAGATTTGCTAAAGCGCCCACCGGACGCTGCATCCACTGAGGAAGCCAACAACATGATGAACGTTCAAACAATGCCGAGTGCTGCTGGCTGGCAGCCCACGCCTGGTCAACCTGCACTGAAGTTGGAGAGCGATGAGCGCTGGTCCGATTTCCAGGAAGTTTTGAATTTGTTGAAGTTTGATGGGCATTTGCATCAATTGAACAACAGCACCCTTTTTCGCCGCCGCCGTCTGAAAGCTGGCCAGTCCGCCATGGTGATGGGCCAGCCTTTTGATGGTTTGTATGTGGTGCGACTGGGGGCCCTCAAATCGTCCATGACGCATGTGGATGGGGCTGAGCATGTGCTGTCGTTTCCCATGAAGGGTGATCTGCTGGGCTTTGACGGAATTTGCAAAAACAAGTACCTGAGCGAAGTGGTGGCCCTGACAGAGTGTGACCTGATCAAGATACCCTCCACCGATTTGTTCTCGCCTGGGCGCGGTTGCAACGACATGGAGCGCATGGCGTATTGGGCCATCAGCCGCGAGATTGTTCAGGAGCAAACGACCTACGCCCTGACGCACTCTGCCAAGTCTGAAGCGCGCGTGGCCCGGTTTTTGCGGGTTCAGTCGGAGCGGTTTGCCGCCATGGGTTATTCCCCCACCCGATTTACCTTGCCCATGACCCGCCGCGACATTGGCAACCACTTGAATGTGACTCTGGAGACTGTGAGCCGGGCCTTCTCGGCATTGGACAGTCTGGGCATCATCTCGGCGGAACGTCGAGAAATAAAAATACTTTCGATGGAAGCGTTGCGCAAATTCGAAAGCTGAGTTAAATGTCTTCGGCCACTGTGGTGGCGCTGCAGCGCAACTCGCCACCGTTTGAGACCATGCTGGTGCCCACGGATGGGTCGGCCTTGTCAATTGCGGCAGCACTAAAGGCTGTTGAATTTGCCAAGCGCTTGCACGTCAAGGTGCTTGCGTTTCAGTCCATACCGGTTTACCGCTACCCCGTATATTTGGGTGGCATTCCGTTTGAGTACCCTTCAGAAGCCGATTATGAGAAGCAGTGCCGTGATATCGCCAACCGATACCTTGAACTGATAGCCAATGTGGCCACGTCTCAGGGGGTTGAAGTGAGCAAGCGAACTGAATTTAACTCGGTGCCGGCACAAGCCATTGTGGATGTTGCCAAACGAGAAAATTGCAGCATGATTTTTATGGGGTCGCATGGCCGCAGTGGGGTGTCGCGGGCATTCCTGGGCAGCGTGGCCCTCAAGACGCTGACACTGGCCCACATCCCCGTCATGGTGGACCGACCTACGCCACAAGAGATTGCCGACGCCGAGGAATTTATGAGCCAATGCGCCATTGATCCTTGACGCATTGCCGAGCAGAGGGATTTTGTTTGTTTTAAGAATAATTTAAATTTCTATAACCATTAAATATTGTTCAAGATAGAACAGGTGGAGGCTGGTTGAAGAATCAAAACAAGGTGAGCGCTAACGCGTTTTTTCCCATTGTAGGAATCGGGGCCTCGGCGGGGGGCCTTGTAGCTCTGGAACAATTTCTGTCACACGTGCCTGTGAACGGGGGCATGGCTTATGTAATCGTTCAGCATCTTGACCCCCACCATGAAGGCATGTTGGTAGAGATATTGCAGCGCACCACTTCAATGCCCGTGATGCAGGCCAAAGATCTGATCCAGGTGACGCCCGATCATGTGTATGTGATCCCCCCTGGCTTTGACCTCACGGTGCTCAACGGCGTGTTGCATTTATTGGTGCCGCCCGAGCCGCGGGGTCTGCATCTGCCCATTGATGTCTTTTTTAAGTCGCTGGCCGATGACCGCCAGCAAAACAGCATTGGAGTCATCCTTTCTGGCATGGGCTCTGACGGCACCGTCGGTTTGCGTGCCATCCGCCAAGCCGCCGGCGCCTGTTTTGTGCAGACGCCGGCGGCGGCCCAGTTTGACAGCATGCCACGCAGCGCCATTGATGCAGGCGTGGCCGATGTGGTGGCCCCCGCTGAAGAGTTGCCCCAAAAAATAGTGGCGTATGTGGGTCGGGTCCAGATTGCATCATTGGCGGATGCACAAAACACGGATGAACAAAAAGTAGCCGATGTCGGGTTTCTGGAAAAAGTCATCGTGCTGCTGCGCAGTCAGGTCGGGCACGATTTCTCGCTCTACAAAAAAAGCACGCTCTCGCGGCGAATTGAGCGGCGCATGGGCTTGCATCAGTTGACCCGGATTGAAGACTACCTGCGCTATTTGCGTGAAAACCCGAAAGAGTCTGAACTGCTCTTCAACGAGTTGCTGATTGGCGTCACCAGCTTCTTTCGGGATGCACCCGTTTGGGATCAACTGAAGGCCGAAGTCATCCCGGGCTTGTTGGCAAGCTACCCGAACGGTGCTGTGCTGCGCGCCTGGATACCCGGTTGTTCTACCGGCGAGGAAGCCTACTCACTCGCCATGGTTTTCAAGGAAACGCTGGAAGCGATAAAACCCAGTCAGCGCTTTTCACTCCAGATTTTCGCATCAGACTTGGATAAAGACGCTGTGGCCACAGGCCGCAACGGAATCTACCCCCGAAGTTCGGCGACTGATGTCACTGAAAAACGGTTGAGCCGTTTTTTTGTGGAAGATGCCGCTGGGTACCGGGTTTGCAATGAAATCCGCGAGATGGTGATTTTTGCCGAGCAAAACTTGATTGTTGATCCGCCCTTTACCAAGTTGGATCTGTTGAGTTGTCGCAACTTGCTGATCTACCTTGAGTCCGAACTGCAGACCAAGCTGATCCAGCTGTTTCACTACAGTCTGAACCCCGGGGGGGTGCTGGTGCTAGGCAGTGCAGAGTCCATTGGTTCGGCGACTCATCTTTTCTCACCCCTGAACGTGAAAGCGCGAATTTTCAGGCGGCTGGATGCCGTAGCGCGAGCGCTGCCGCTGGGATTTCCGGCTTCGTTTGTTCAAACGCGCTCCCGTTTTGGGGCTACTGCAGCAACAGCTTTGGATCAATTGCACGGCACGCTGAACTACCAGGCGGCCGTAGACAAGCTGATCTTGCAGCGCTACGCTCCGGCCGCTGTGTTGGTTAACGACCAGGGAGACCTGCTGTATTTCAGCGGTAAAACCGGGAAATACCTGGAACCCGCTCCTGGTAAGCCCAGTCTCAATCTCTTTGCCATGGCCCGCGAAGGCGTCAATCAAGCTTTGAGTGAAGCCTTTTACAGGGCGGTTCGCAGCAAGACAGAAGTTGCACTCAAGAAAGTAAAAATAAGCGACAACGGCACGACTCAGTATGTCGATGTGGTGGTACAGCCACTGGATGACCCCGCCGATTTACGCGGACGGGCGCTTATTGTGTTTAACGACGTGGCTGTGCCCAAGCGGAAAAAACTGCGTCATGCAGGAAATGAAGCATTGGACGAGCGGTATCGTGTTGAGACGCTGGTGCAAGAGTTGCAGCAGTCGCGTGAAGAAGCCAAGTCAACCCGTGAGGAAATGCAAACCTCACAGGAAGAACTGAAATCGTCCAACGAGGAATTGCAGTCGGCCAACGAAGAGTTGCAGTCCAGCAACGAGGAACTGACGACCTCCAAGGAAGAGATGCAGTCCATGAACGAGGAATTGCAGACGGTCAACCACGAGTTGCAGGCCAAGGTGGCAGAGTTGTCACGGGCCAGCAATGACATGAAGAACCTGCTTGACAGCACCGAGATCGCCACACTTTTCCTTGATGAAACCCTCAATGTACGTCGATTCACTTCACAAGCTACGCGCATCATCAAGTTAATTGTTGGCGATGCAGGGAGACCCATCACCGATATCGTGACCGATCTGGTTTACCCAGACATGGTGACGGATGCACAGGAGGTTCTTCGCACCTTGGTATTTAGAGAGAAAGATGTCCCCACCAAGGATGGTCGCTGGTACAAAGTGCGCACCATGCCCTACCGTACCCAGGAAAACCGGATTGATGGTTTGGTCATCACCTTCTCGGATATTTCGGTGAGCAAAAAACTAGAAGCTGAATTGCGAGCCACGCAGTCACATTTGCAAGCGTTGATGGGTGATTCGAAGCGCGAGGTAACCATCCATGGGCTATCGTAAAAATCCGGTTAATTCTGATGAGTTGAGGCGCTTGGCCAAAGAGCGTTTGTCCGGCCACTTGTCGAACGCCGCATCAGCCTTGAGCTTGCAAGAAGCACAGCGCCTGTTTGAAGAACTGGAAATTCATCAGATTGAACTGGAGTTGCAAAACGAACACCTGAACGCCACCCGCGGGCAGATGGAGCGGGCGCTGAACCAAAGCAGTGAGTTGTATGACTTTTCTCCTGTTGGTAGTGTCTTGCTGGACGCCATCGGGACCATTACCAAGCTTAATTTGGCCAGTGCTACGCTCCTTGGTGGTGAGCGTGCCCGCTTGCTGGGCAGTCGGTTTGGGTTGTATGTGGCGCAAGCGGATCTTCCTTCATTCAACACCTGGTTGGAGAGTGCTAAAACTACAGGTGATGTGCAGGGTGGAGAAATCGCGTTGAGCAAAACAGGGTCAACTGAGCGCTATGTAGAGATAAAAATATCTGCACTGCCGCAGGATTTTGGCTGGCAGTTAATTCTGGTTGACATCACTGAGCGACGGCAGATGGATGAGCGTTTGCGATTAAACGAGGAGCGTTGGAAGCTGGCTCTGGAAGCTGCCGGTGACGGTGTATGGGATTGGGATATTCTGACGGGCAGTGTTGTTTATTCCAAAAGATACAAACAGTTATATGGCTTTTCTGAAGATGAATTCGGAAATAATATTGAGGACTGGCGCACCCGCATTCACCCTGATGACAGATCACGTGTGATGACCGACATTCAAGCGCATTTGATGGGTAAGTCCGATAAATTTTTCAATGAACATCGCGGGAAATGCAAGGATGGTCACTGGAAATGGGTGCTTAGCCGAGGCGCTATCGTGAGCGGTATGGTTGAAGGAACTCCTATGCGCATGATTGGTACCAACACCGATATTACCCATATCAAAATGACAGAGGAGGCGTTGATGGTGGCAGCCCGCTTTCAACAGGCCGTATTTGACTCCTTGTCAGCCCACATTGCCGTACTAGACCGAACCGGAAAAATCATTCAAGCCAATGTTGCCTGGCGAAAATATTTGCAAAGTAGCGGTTGTGTTGAAGTCGAGAAACTTATAGATGTCGGCTACCTAGATATCCTGAATTGTCTGACTGGAAAGAATGAGGAAACAGTGTTGGCTGCAACGGCTGGTATTGGTTCTGTGATCTCAAGCGAAGCATTAAATTTTCAATTGCAACACCCGTTTTATACCCCAGGGGACAAGCATTGGTTCAGCATGAAAGTAACAGCTGTGCACGATGTGGAGGGCAGGGTGGTGATAAGTCATGAAGATGTGACTATTTTGAAAGCAGCCGAATTGGCCAGTATGACGCTGGCGAATACCGATGCCCTGACAGGCGCCTTGAGCCGTCGAAATTTCATTAACTTGGCAGAGCAGGAATTGGCGCGTGCAAAACGCTATGAGTTACCTCTCATGTTGCTGATGCTGGATCTGGATCATTTCAAACTGATCAACGATCAGTATGGACATGCGGTGGGTGATGCGGTGTTGCAGGAGTTTGTGAAAACCGTCAAAGGTGTTTTGCGTGAGTCGGACTTGATTGGGCGCATCGGTGGTGAGGAATTTGCCGTCTTGCTGCCCAACACGATGCATGAAGGGGGGTGTGCTTTAGCCCAGAGAATTATTGAAAGTGTACGTGCTCATCCGGTTGAAATTGGCAGTGATTACATTCCGTACACAGTAAGCATCGGCGCAGGATGTATGACGAACGAGACCACAATTTCAGCCATGCTGGGATTGGCAGATGCGGCGCTTTACCGGGCCAAGAAAGGCGGACGCAATCGATTGGAGGTAATCGCTACATGAACATAATTATCGGTGTATTGTTGCTTTTTGAGAATTCTCAAAATAGGTCATTGTGCTTCGCCTAAAGTCAATGTAGCGTTGTTAGTAGGAGAAAAGTCATGCGAACAGATGAAGATTTGAAGGCCGATTTGATGGAGCGGCTTGATGCTAACCCAGCCATTGATGCGTCAGACATTGAAGTCAATGTAGATCGTGGAATGGTGGTGCTTAGCGGTAAAGTGGATACGCACCAGACTAGATTTCAAGTTGAAAGAACAGCCAGAAGTGTTCCCGGAATGCGCGGTCTTGAAATTCAGATTAAGCCGACTCAAAGCATCTTAAAAAGAAGAACGACGGGGTAGGCTCATCTTGTCTAGCAACTGCTGGACTAAAGCCTCTGCTTTTAGGCGTTGAACACTGTCTGTCTCAAATTGCCAATCTTTTAAAGCTAGGGATAAAGTTAAAAATGAATCGCGCAAAGCAAACAATGAACAAACTAATTCATTGAAGGCCATGGCATTGGTATTGATAGGTTCAAAGTTCTCCATACAACCCTTTGATGTGTGACATAAAAAAAATTTTATTACGAGCAGTAATAAAGTCTGTTGATGTTTCGAAATCGAAATGGGTGTAAACAAAAGTATTTCAGATGTTGTGTTTTCAACTACACGTGTGATTTTTAAACACCATATGAAACATTGACATTTAACAAAACTGTAAAGAGCTGAAATATTATTCTTGACACACAAAAGCGGCGGTCCTAAATCGCGCTGAGAAAAAACCCACTTGAGATGGACACTATGCATAATTTTTCGATCATGAAATTGAACTTAACGTTATTTCTAGTTGCTCTATTACTAGTGACTGCACTATATGGATGCGCCAGCCAGTCTTCATATGCTGCGGCCAACAGAATTCCTACAGGTATTCCAGGTTCTGCTGGAGACATGCCTGCTACCACACTGATTACATCAGAGCTCATCAAGGAACAGCGTGAACTCAGTGAGCGTCAAATTGGGCAAGACATCAGCCAGTTGAGTGTTACCCCGACCCAATATGTCATTGATGCTGGAGATGTTCTGTCCATTGTTGTTTGGGATCATCCAGAGCTTGCCAGCGCGACCAGGGCACCACAGTCAGCAGGTATATCGGGCTCTGATCCTGATGGGTCTTCTATACCAGCAACAGGGTTCATTGTTGACTATGACGGAACAGTGCAATTTCCACATACTGGCGTCCTCAAGATGGCTGGGCTAACTGAGGAGCAGGCGCGCATACTGCTGACGACTCAACTGGCGCGCTACATTAACCAACCAAAGATATCGCTGCGTGTGCAGTCTCACCGCAGCAAACGTGTTTATATTGATGGTGAAGTCAAGTCGCCCGGTCTTCAGGCCATCAACGATATTCCGATGACATTGATTGATGCAATCAATCGCGCAGGTGGGTTCTTGCCTACTGGAGACCAAAGCCAGATTATTCTGAATCGTGCAGGTACTATTTACCGGCTAAATTTGTTGCGATTGCTTCAAAAAGGAATAAATCCGACAAATATTATGTTGGTAAACGGCGACGTTGTCCGCGTACTTTCACGAGATGAGAGCAAGGTTTTTGTGTCAGGTGAGGTAACGGCTCCAAGGGCGCTCATCATGCACAACGGACACTTGACGTTGAATGAAGCGTTGGGAGAATCTGGTGGTGTCAACGTCATTACTGCGGATGGACGACAAGTCTATGTAGTTCGTAAAACAAACAAATCTCCTGTGGTGTATCAGCTAGATGCTACGAATCCTAGTGCAATGGCGACAGCTGAAGAGTTTGAACTAGAGCCCAAAGATGTTGTCTATGTTGCGCCTAATGCGCTGACAAACTGGCATCGTGGAATTAGCCTACTCTTTCCGAGCTCGTTAACCTCACTCACAGGTCCGGTGCGATGATTAGGAATATTTTATTCATCTGCACGGGCAACATATGCCGAAGTCCGATGGCAGAGGGATTGATGCGCCAGAAATTACCTGAAATGATGGTCTATTCTGCCGGCCTGCATGCGCTCAACGGCGCGTCGGTTGATCGCATGGCAGTAGATTCAGTATGGAGCAGAGGCATTGACATTCGCGGACATCGAGCTCGAAAAATAGGAGTATGGATGATCGAAGAGGCTGATCTTGTTTTGACAATGGACCGAGCACAAAAACACGAGATTGAAGTTAGATATCCTGGCTTCAAAAACAAGGTGTGGCGCCTGGGTGAGTACAGCAACTTCGATGTTCCCGACCCTTATCAAAAGGAATGCCAGGCGTTTCTGGATGCTCTATCGTTGATAAGTCAGGGCATTGACGATTGGAGTGCGTACCTGCGTTCATTCAATAGTAATAACACTGGAGAGTTCCAACTCGCGACTGCACCATGATGAATAATTCAAGTGTTAAATCGAATCCTGTTTTGCTAACGGGGCCATTGCCAGCGAGGATGCAAGAGGATGGATATGAGACAGGGTTAAAACCCTATTTTGGAATCCTTTATGACAATCGTTGGCTAATTGTGAGTATTACTTTGATGGTCACACTGTTGGGTTGTGGATTTGCGTTTCTATCAAATCCGGTTTACGTGGCGAATATGTTGATCCATGTTGAAGAAGATGGGCGCCCGAACGGATCAAAAAATATTCTCGGTGAAATGGCCTCGACATTCGATGTGAAGTCATCTGCGACTTCTGAAATGGAGCTTCTACGCTCTCGATTAGTGGTTTTACGAGCGGTTGATAAGCTGCGTTTGTACATTGACGCACGCCCAAAATATTTTCCATTAATCGGTAGCAAGATCGCACAGTACCGAGATGTACTGTCAACGCCAGGATTATTCGGCATGGAAGGGTATGTATGGGGTGTGGAAAAAATAATTGTTCCAGTTTTCAATGTACCAGAAGTCTATTTAAACCATAGGTTCGTACTCACAGCGGATGGCAATAACCAATACCGAATAATGGCACCTGGCGGGGAGAAAGAATGGAAAGGTCAGGTAGGTAAAACACTTCTTGCTAGTACCTCTACCGGAAATATTGAGCTGCAAGTTGATCAACTTTATGCCAATCCAGGTGCGCAATTCACTTTGCAACGCGCGCCGCGTTTAAGTACAGCTGAAGAAATACAAAAGACTTTGACCATAGCAGAACAAGGCAAGCAATCCGGCGTTGTCAGTGTGACACTCAAAGGTGTAAATCCCAAACAATTAAGCGACACGTTAAGTGAAATTGGTAAGGAATATCTGCTTCAGAATCAGGCGAGAAAAACAGAAGAAGCAGAAAAATCACTCAACTTCCTTGAAACACAGATGCCAGATCTAAAGCGGCAGCTTGAGCAGTCCGAGGCCAAATACAACCTGTTTAGAGCTAGTCATGGAACAATTGACTTGAGTGAAGAGGGCAAAATAAGCTTGCAACAAATTTCTTCCGCGAAAAGCAAACGAATGGAACTTCTCCAAAAGAAAATGGAGTTGCAAACGAGATTCACCGAGGAGCATCCAATCGTTGCCGGCATAAACTCTCAGATCAAGGAGATGGATTATGAAATTTCATCAATCTCTGGATATATCAAAAAATTGCCGATGATGGAGCAAGAGCTATTGGGTTTGAACCGAGACATCAAGGTAAATACTGAACTATACACAGCGTTGCTTAACACGGCACAACAACTGCGTTTGATTACAGCAGGAAAGGTTAGTAACGTTCGGATGGTCGATGCGCCGATGAAGCCTGAAAAACCAGTCAAATCGGCGTCTGTGATCATCACGCTTTCACTGTTTCTGGGGTTGTTTCTAGGAATGATGAGTGCATTTATTAGAAGAAGGCTAAACGGCACGATTGATGATCCGGATCAGATAGAGAAGATGTTTGGTGTGCCAGTTTATGCCACCATTCCGCATAGCAAATTACTGAAAAAACTGCACGCTAGCGACGGTAACAAGTTTACAAAACTGCCACTACTTGCAAATGTTTCTTCAGCTGACATGGCAATAGAGAGCTTGCGGAGTTTCTGTAATGCATTGCATTATTCCATGACACATGCAAAAAATAATGTGGTCATGATGACTGGTGCAACTCCAGGCGTAGGCAAATCATTCGTTTCTATCAACTTAGCCGCAATCACGGCGACATCCGGGAAAAGAGTCTTACTGGTAGATGCAGATTTGCGCAATGGTCAACTGCACAAGTACCTCGGTGTGGCAAGGCAGGGTGGTTTGTCTGAGTACATTGCTGAAAATATTCCAGTAGAGAAGATCATTCACCGAGGTGTCATGCCCACACTGGATTTCATTTCAACGGGCAGTCTTCCATCAAATCCATCTGACTTGTTGTTGCGTCCACGTTTTGGCGAAATGATTAAATCCTTGTCTGAAAATTACGACCTCATTCTGGTGGATTCAACACCTATTCTGGCGGTTTCAGATGCCTTGACCATAGGCGCTCATGCCGGTGCAATTTACATCATGACGAGGGCAGGGGTCACAACTGAAGAAGAGGTGAGGGAATCGCTAAATCGGCTTCGGCAGTCTGGGCTTTCGGCTAAAGGTGTACTGCTCAATGATATGGAGCAGAGGCCGAGCCGGTATGGTTATGGCTATACCTATGGAATGGTGAAAGAGGAGGATAGTCAAGTAGAGGAGTTGAAGTTGATTGGTGTTTCTGCGCGAGTACGGTAGTTCCAAGCTGAGATGCGACAGTACAAGCAGGCTTTCAAGGCTAGTAAAAATGGAGCGATAAATGGCCGAAATTTTCAACGAAGTTAAAAATCAAGCGCAAGTAATTCCTGTTGAAAGTAACATTTACCCGCTAGTTGGGATGAGTGATGCTAATGTGGTCGTAACTTCAGATGAGATAACAATCTCATTTTATGAAGGCGAGGTTCCAGAATTTATAGAACTAGAACTGGAACGTTTGTACCAAAGTATCTACTCGACGGTAGCGCGTTTAAGAATATACGAGAATTCAAAAAATATATCTTCTTATGTGGCGTTAAAAGGCCAAAATATAATTTCAGCAATAATATTTAGAATTGAAAATAATAAGGCCATTGTTCTAAACGAGCAAACATATATAAATGTTGTTGAAATTTCAAGATTTTCCAAAGCGGTTTTCTTGCGATACAAATCTGTAACGTATATTTCATACTGGGGATTAATGCCAACACAAGGCAAGATTCCTTATCTTTTTCGCCGAAATTACTGTTTGCCAGAAATAGTTGTGACGTTGCCGGAAAAGACTGATGCATATCTCACAAGTCTTGGAAAAAGCACCCGTCGACACGTTCGTAGTAATCTAAAAAAGATAACAACTACATTTCCATCATTTCGTGCTGAAGCCAGCTTAAAAGGTGATATTAACGCTCAAGATATCTTCGATATCGTTAACCTTAATAATGAAAGAATGGCGGTTAAGGAAAAGGTGACATACAACAGTGATGAGGAAACGCAACGTTTGATTCGTTTGGCGAATGTTTATGGGTTAGTTCTTACCCTGAAGATCAACGATCGTGTTTGTGCTGGTGCTGTCTGCTACCGCGTAGGTTCGACATACTTTGCCCATGTATTGGCGCATGATCCAAAGTTTGATGACTACAAACTCGGAATGGTGTGTTGCTACCTGATGATATCTGAATGCATTACGAGAGGCGGCAGCGAAGTACGCTTTGGTGGATCAACACATAGATATAAATTTGATTTTCTGGGTATTTTGCTGTACCTGGATTATTTAGTTGTGTACAAAAATATCGGCCACTATATTTTGCATACTGCAAGCGCACTCCCAATGTCTTTAGAAGCCTATGTGCGTCGATCTAAGCTATGGTTGCTACTGTCTGATCGACGGGAAGACATATTTTCGCGAGTTGCAGCACGCATCATCAGCCGGGTACGCGAATTCAAGCGATCCGGTTATGCGCTTTGAACAGAATACGGACAACAAAGTCTGACGTAGCGCCCAATGCTTCAATCCCTTCTTCGTGGAAATAGCGATAGTGTATTTACTGTGTCTGAGGAAAATAATGTCGATTTTTATGAAGATGAAATTCCTGATTATCTTGCTTTAGAGTTAAACAGACTTTATGAGAACATTTTTTCTTCTGCATCAAAATTCCATATTGATGGACGTACTTTAAACGCAAATACATATGTGCGTCGCAAGGTGGGAATAGTAGTGACTGTATTGGTATTTCAACAAAATGAAAACAAGGTAGAGGTTATTAACGAATGTATATCGTTAGATGGAAATGATATTGAACTTTTTTCGAAAGCAGTTTTCTCTAAATATAGAACAGTATCAGTTATAAAATTTAATGCAATAAAAACTACTATTAAAAAGTTACCGTTTCCCTATCAATGCTTCACATGTCTTGAAGACATTGTGCTCAAGTTACCCGATTCGCCAGAAATTTATCTCAGCAGTCTAGGCAAGTCAACGCGCCAAAATATTAGTCATTACAGTAAGTTGGTTCAGCGCAAATTTCCATCATTTGAATTTAAGATTTGTGCAGCTCAGGACCTGACTGATGTCCTAATTCATGAAATCATTCAACTTAGTTGTGCAAGAATTATTGGCAAAAAACAGGTTTCTTTGCATAACGAGGAAAATACAAGAAAATTGATAAATCTTGTACGAAAACATGGTTTTGTTGGTGTGGCAACCATCGAAGGGAATGTGTGCGCTGGAGCAATATGTAGCAAGTTAGGGGCAAACTATTTTCTGCATGTGCTTGCTCACGACCCGAAATACGACCGCTTTAGCCTAGGAATACTGTGTTGTTATCTAACCATTCGTGAATCAATTATCAGTGGTGGAAAGACGTTTCATTTTCTATGGGGTAGGTTGGACTACAAATATCGACTTCTTGGAGTTCAGTTCGACTTGCAGCGTGTTGTTGTATATCGCTCATACTTAGAAAGTATTCTTAATGGCGCGTACGCTATACGTACAGCGTACAAGGGTGTTGGTCGAATTGTAAAAAACCACCTTATGGAACCAGGCCGAAGAGGCTGGATAATTTCAAGGATTGCAATCAATTTTGAAAAAAAAGTACGCGCTTTTTTTTGAAGAAAATTGATCAGAAATCTAGTAACTATCAAGTGTTTGGTGGTCGTATGCTTGATTATTTCTCATGGGCATTAAGTCTCATTGAAATTAATTGTCTTGAAATTCCAATCATAAATTTCGTGTTGGTAGAAAGATAGCGCTTAAACAACCTCCTTGGCTCACTGTACAACCGATGAATCCACTCAAGTCCATTCTGTTGCATCCATCGTGGTGCTCGGTGGATCGATCCTGAATGAAAATCGAATGCAGCACCAACTCCAATCATGACAGCCTGCACGCGTCCTCGATGTGCGGCCATCCACTTTTCCTGCTTAGGGCAGCCCAATCCGACAAACAGAACATTTGCACCGGAGTCATTGATGCTGCATATGTCCGCTTCATCCTCAGACAAGGATAAAACGCCAAACTTCGGTGACCTCATGCCCACCACGACCAAGTCAGGAAAGCTGACCTTTAGGGAACTACGCAACTTGTTAAGAATGTATTCCGTACTGCCGTAAAAGTAGACCGACTGTCCAAGACGCTCAGCCTCACGAAGATATCGCCACATAAGGTCCGGACCATTGATTCGCTCTTGTGTGGGAAAGCCTAAACGCCTACAGGCCCATGCAATTGGGGCACCATCTGGTAGAGACATGTCCGAGAAATTTACAGCCGCCTTAAATTCAGGGTCTGTTGTGGTAGTCACAACCGAGTGTACATTGCAAGCACAAACATACCGTGATTCATGGGCGGATCCCCATGACACAATTTTTGCCGTGGTTTCGTCCCACGATAAAGTATCAATAAATGCTCCCAGTACAGGTGTTCCTCTACGTAACATTTTTGCTCCTCAAGCATGCATAGTGACTTGCTTAATATTCCGACTTAAAACATCTAGGTAAGCGCTACCGAAATCATTTGCTAATCGGTCATTGGTGTAGTAATTTACGATACGCTGACGGCCTGATTCACCCATGCGATTAATCAAATCACGGTCATTATCTAGTCGAGATATCGCAGTCGCCAACGCTTGCGGGTTTCGTTGCGGAACAAAGAGTCCATGTACGCCATCCTCAACTACATCTGGAATTTCTCCAACTGGACTAATAAGTGGAGGCGTACGTGCAGCCATGCTTTCCAATAGCGCGTAAGGTAGTGCTTCGTGGTAAGTTGGAAACACAAAAAGATCAGACTCAACCCATATGCGTTCTTTCTCTGCGCCATGGACAATACCTACAAATTTGACATACTCATGTAGATCATGATCAGTTACCTTTTTTCTCATTTCTACTTCAGCGGGTCCAAGTCCCGCAACAGTCAAATAGATAGATCTTTTATCACGATGCAATATCGCCAAGGCATCTATGATTTCGAGTACACCTTTGCTTTCAGCTAAGCGACCTACGTAAACCAAGCACAAAGGCTTATCTTTCCGGATGGGTGTACGCTTCCAATAGGGGTCCTCTCCGGGTGTTATTGCATTGGGGATCGCTTCTACATTCAATCCCGGGATGAATGACCGATAGGCTGTAAGTGATTCTTGACCAAGTACAACAACCAGGTCAGCAGTTCGTAGGATCCACTTAAGTAGATAGGATAGTACTTGGCTATTTCTAAAGAAGAATTGGGGTAGAGCACCGCCATGAACTTGGTAAACAATTTTTTTGCCCAATGAACGTGCAATGAGCAGATAAACCATGTCGCGCCAATACCCCTTTGGATCCATAGTTGTGTTCACATGAATGATATGTGGACTCTGTTGAAGCATTCGCCAAAAAAACTGTAGTGGACTAAAAACTAACCGGAAAGTTTTTTTAATCGCAGTTTCATTACGCCCTTGGCTTCCAACTTGAAAATGAACGAAATTGAATTCGTTTACAAGGTGACTATGCATCAACTGATTCAAATGAGTGCTGACACCACTAACAGCTTCCAAGGAAGGCCCAAGCAACATGACAGTTTTCACTTTTTCACTCCTTATAAGAAGTGATGAAGAATATCGTGTGAAAGTACGTATAAATTGATGTTTGTCGTGCTGGCGTAACTTGTGTCTAAGTTTTTACTTAGATCTACTTGTTTCTGATATGTCAGTTGCTAATGTAGGCATACCTCGACACAAATTTTGACAATCATCAATCACTTTTTTTATCTTGCTTTTAAGATTTTCTACTTTAAATATTGACTGTGAATTTTGTATCAGTACTGACACTACAAATTTACATTGCCTGGATATGCATATGAACATGAAACTCAACACTAAAATTTTTGGACATAGGTTTCTCCGTGGACAAATGGTAAAGGTTCGCAGCGTAAGTGAAATAGCTGCCACACTGGATGTAGATGGAAAATATGATGGCGTGCCATTTATGCCTGAGATGGTTAAGTACTGTGGTTCGAATGCGCGTGTATTTCGTCGAGTCAATAAGACTTGTGTTGAAGGTCATGGCATACGTAGCATGAAAGGAACTGTTACTTTGGAGGAACTACGGTGCGATGGTGGAAGTCATGACGGTTGTCAACGCAACTGCCCATTTTTTTGGAAAGAGGCATGGCTCCAGCCCGTTGAGGACGGAACTCCCACTTCTGAGTCTTTCGTAGGTGCCATCAGTGTTGATAAATGTAAGCTTGACTGGCTGCAAACTCGAGTTTCGGATCGTTACTATTGTCAATCTACCGAGTTGTATACAGCAACCTCTAATCTATCTCGTTGGAACATTGGTCAATTTTTGGATGAAATACGCAATGGTGAATTGCTGATAGCTGATTTCTTGCGCATTGTGTATCGAACAGTTCTTCATAAATTATTTGGGTTTGAAGAGGTCGGATCATTAGTTGGGACTTTAAAAAAAGGCATTCCTGTCGAATTGGGACTCAAGCATGGAGAGTGGGTTGACGTTAAGCAAGCCGAAATTATCAGATCAACGCTGGATGTTGGTCGCAGAAATCTAGGGCTTGAGTTTGTACCGGCCATGTCCGAATATATTGGAGGGCGATATCAGGTTTCTCACCCAGTTCAAAAGATCATTCTTGAGCAGACAGGGGCAATGGTTCGCCTCAAAAACACAGTTGCTTTGAAGGGGGTCACATGCCAAGGCTTGTGTGTTAAAAACTGTCCTCGCAATAGTAGTCTGTATTGGCGTGAAGCTTGGCTTCAGCGCGTAGACGCTAATACTGATAACCCATCAATTGTTTGTCGACGCGTCTCGCATTAAATTTTTCGGTTCAATCTAGCACCGTAAGACGCATTCTAAAAACCTTGATCATGTCATAGTGCAGGTTGAATTGCATATGCAGCAAATGCAGCCATACAATTTTTTTTGACCGTGAAAGTAGGTCATTCAAAAAAATTTCAACACGCAAATTGTAGGAACAACAACATGACAACTTTGATATTTGTCATTTAAAAATTTTCATCCTAAAGTTGTAATGAACAGCATGATGTTCTAAGAAGAAGTCTGAGCTGAATAAGTCATATTTTTGAAAAAATTTTCATCAATTTGAATTCATATGTTGTTTTTTATTCTTCAATCTAAAAACTCTATTCAGTGCTGCACTCAGCTGAGTACAGGCTTTGTCATCGTCTACGTTAACTTCTATATGGTAGACAGTGAACGTTGCATATTCGAAAATATAGCTAAAAGTGACGGCCTGAATTTCACATTAAGCAATCATAAGTTCTACAAGATAATCGACAATTTTTTTGTAAGCAAGTTATTCCCTCATCGAGTCATTGTCATAGGGTTGATGAAAGTAATCTCAAATCAGGCATGCAATGATAATGAACGCTATGAATTTCTGTTGACGGGTTCACTAAGCGACAATAATTTTTTGCATCGCGAGAGAAAGAATTTTATAGAACGATATAAATTATTCAGTAAACCATTCATGGTAATAACCAACCATGTTTAAAACTCAAGGCATCCTCACAGCAGCACCACTGAACAAGAGTTCAAAGCACGTTCCATTAGGAAATGACAATCTGCTGACATTGATTGAGTCATCTATAGGTCCCGCAGCACATGTTATTTCTCTTTTAGGACTTATCTACTACTTTGAAGGTCAAGTCCTGCCGATTTATCTGATACTTTCTCTCATTGTTTTTGCCCTTGTCTTTCCTAGTAAAGTTAGGTTGCAGTCGTCCGGTTTAACCATGCTATTTGATATCACTCTTAACTGGATTTGGGTGGCTTGCTTATTGCTGTTCACAGGTTTCGCCACCAGTTACATTCGAGAATTCTCAATACCTGCGCTTACGACCTGGTTGTGGGTAGCCCCGCTCACAGAGGTGGGCGCAAGCTTTTGGCTGCGCCGAGTTGCTCCTGCATTACTCAAAATGCAAGGCCCACCGCAGCGCGCACTTATTGTGGGTTTGAACAAACAAGGTTTGGCGCTTGCAACCCGTATTAGGCAGACGCCCTATGCCAGAATTTCACTCACTGGTTTTGTGGATAACCGAAGTGCCCAGCGAGTCGACAACAATAGTCAAAACAATGTTCTAGGCACACTTAGCCAATTAACTAGCCTCATCCAGACGCATCATATCCAGATCATTTACCTGTCGCTGCCCATGGTTTCGCAACCTCGAATTCTTCAGCTTCTGGACGAACTAAAAGACACTACCGCATCTATCTATTTTGTGCCGGATATGTTCGTCACCGACCTGATTCAGGGTCACGCCGGAACAGTATGCGGTATGCCCGTTATTTCTGTCTGCGAAACACCTTTCAAGTCTGTCAATGGTGTCGTAAAGCGGATCAGTGATATTGTTTTTTCACTTTTTATCCTGAGTATGATCTTCCCGCTGATGCTCGTAATTGCGGCAGCAGTCAGATTCGAATCTCCTGGCCCCATCATTTTCAAGCAACGCCGCTATGGCCTCGATGGTGAAGAAATATTGGTTTACAAATTTCGTTCCATGACCGTCACTGAGGACGGTTCAAACATTCAGCAAGCTCAGCTTAATGATGCGCGAATCACTCGACTTGGGGCATTTTTACGCAAGTCTTCACTTGATGAACTTCCCCAATTTATAAACGTTTTGCAGGGTCATATGAGTGTTGTGGGCCCTCGTCCTCATGCTATTGCTCACAACGAACTCTATCGTAAACTGATCAAAGGCTACATGGTTCGACACAAAGTGAAGCCAGGCATTACTGGTTGGGCTCAGGTCAACGGCTACCGAGGAGAAACAAAAACATTGGACAAGATGCAGGGGCGCATAGATTATGACTTGGACTACCTTCGCAATTGGTCTCTACGTCTGGATGCTTACATTATCTTCAAAACAATTCATTTAGTTCTAAAGGACCAAAATGCTTACTGATTGATCATGATGCAAGGCAAATTCAACTTCCATCCCTGACATTGGGATGTGTTTCTAGCTTGCGGTACGCTGAACAATTGTGACGTCAAAGTAAATACACATAGAAAACAACAGGTTGTTATCGCCAATCAACTGTTGTAGATTAAAACATTACGTAGATAAGTTCAGAGATTTCAGCTTCCTGATGTTCCGTAATATCGAAATTCGCTTGTACTTCACGTGCAACGGCTACAAAACGCGGTACTGAGATCAGTAAGTCATCGCGTTTGCTCGTTTTCCAATATGCCGCTAGTCGTTGAGCAAAGTCATCACAATCGAGGCAAGAAGCCGCCGTGAAATCCTCTTGCGTCATAGTGGCACGGGCGGGTCGTACATAGTAACTTTGAGGATTACTGTCAGGTATCAACGGAAATGACAGGTCTCCGCTAGTTTGTGCTTTCAACGCGAGAGGAAGAATAACGTCATCGAACAGAGCACCGATCATCTCATTTGAACTATCTTCATTAGTCGAGAGCATAGGTTTCCTTCCAGTTTTCATGGTCTTTAAACGGGGGTTGATCTTTTCGCCAAAGTAGACAGTCCTCAAGCACAAGTAGGTCAATTTCAGTCCTCATGAAACATCGGTATGCATCTTGCGGACTGCAAACAATAGGTTCGCCACGCACATTGAAGGATGTATTGACCAGCATTGCGAAACCGGTTAAGTCTTCAAATGCCTTGATCACTGCATGGTAGTTCGGATTAGTATGCATATCGACTGTTTGGATGCGTGCCGAGTAATCAACGTGTGTTACTGCTGGTACGTCGCTACGGGGTTGATTGATGATATTCATCATGTCGTCGTTGCCGTCATTAAAATTCGTCAGGTCCATCTGCAGTCTCCTCGACTCCAGCACAGGTGCAATCAGCAGCATGTAAGGACTGTCTACGTCCAGATCAAAATACTCCGCGCATCTTTCTTGCAATACGCTCGGCGCAAACGGTCGAAACGATTCACGGAATTTAATTTTCATGTTCATTACGGCCTGTGTTTCCTTATTTCGAGGATCGCCCAAGATTGATCGTGCTCCGAGTGAGCGAGGCCCAAACTCCATCCGTCCGGAAAACCAACCGACAATTTTTCCATCGGCCAGTGCTCGTGCAACAGTTTTAGCGCGTGAAGTGTTGTCTGTTATGCGTTGGTGCGGAAGACTCTTTCGGTCTATAAATGCTGATACTTCGTCACTAGAGTAGCGTGGACCCAGAAAACTTCCTTTTTGTGAATCGTACCCATTTTGATCAACATGACGCGGCTCGTCAAAATATACGTGGTTGCCTATGAGCGCGGCACCTAGAGCACCGCCTGCATCACCTGCAGCAGGTTGAATCCACACCTTATCAAATATTTTCTGTGCCAGCATCTTGCCGTTGGCAACGCAGTTGAGGGCTACACCACCAGCCATCACAATATTCTTCTCTCCTGTGGTTCGTCGTAAGTAAATTGACGTCTTCAAGACGATTTCTTCAGTTATTTTCTGAATACTGGCAGCGAGGTCCATTTCACGACGCGTAATGGGCGATTCAGGCTGACGTGCCGTCCCATTGAACAACGTGTCAAATCGCTCATTAGTCATTATCGTGCCGTCCAAATAGCCAAAGTAGGACATGTCCAATCGGTATGATCCATCGTCTCGCACATCGATCAGGTTTCGACGGATCACGTCACTGAATTTTGGCTCACCATATGGTGCTAGACCCATAAGCTTGTACTCGCCAGAATTGACCTTGAAGCCACAGAAGTAAGTCATTGCGCTGTACAACAAGCCAAGCGAATGCGGGTAATTAATTTCTGAAAATAGTTCTATGGAGTTCCCACGTCCGACGCCTAAACTGGTGGTAGCCCACTCGCCGACACCATCCATTGTGAGAATTGCCGCACTTTCGAAGGGCGATGGGTAAAAGGCGCTAGCAGCATGCGCCATGTGATGGTCGGAAAAGAGGACACGACCCTCACGGCCAACCGTCCCGATCGTGCGTTCAACGAATTGGTTGACCCAAAGTTTTTCGCCAAGCAGAGAGCCTGCGGCTTTGATAAATTGTGTACGACCTTCTACGCCGGTGGCGATGGCGCTCTGCACGATCCTGTCGAACGTGGTTAGAGGGTTGTCGTAAAAAATGACCGCGTCAAGAGCGCTAGCTTCGGTAAATGCCTCCTCCAGACAATAGTTGATGGCATTTTCAGGAAAGCGTGGATCGTGCTTTTTTCGCGTAAACCGCTCTTCCTGCGCCGCAGCGACGATCTCTCCATCTCGAACAATTGCCGCAGCTGAGTCATGATAGAACGCCGAAATTCCGAGAATTGTCTTTCCCATGCCTGCTCCCTGATGAGTTATTGCGATGTTGAAGCAGTCTCGACAACACGGGCTGCAATGAATTAGCAATCACTTCGTTTCCCACAGGCGTAAAGTGCGGGTCTGTTTTGAAACGCAAACGCCCACGCTTTACGTGGTCGTATTGAAGCAGCGCCTGCAATGGGTCGTGAAGCGTGCATCCCAATTCGGCTGCCACTTCGCTAAACCGCATTTGATATCCTGATGCGTCACAAGTTTGGTCAATGTGTTGGTGTAACGGGATTGGCATAATCACCACGGGACTGGGGATTTCTCTCACCCACTTGAGCAGAATGGCACGCATCAATTGCCAATCGGGCGTTTCGGGCGAGTTATACGCGGGCACAGGTTGATATCTTGTAATGTGTTGCATTGCATCCTTGATGCCCAGAAGATTTACTGCTTTTCTAAGCAATGGAAAATTACCACCGTTGTCGACGCTATCTTCTTCAGTGCCAAGTTCGTGCGCCTCAAACGGTTCACGACGAGGTGGAACATGATGCAAATGCAAGATTCCTTGCTCCAGTGTGTAGTACGGCTTGGCGTATATCCGTTTGATTCCAACTTCATCATAGTGCGGGCGATATCGTGAAACGATGCGTCTTAGGTTCTCCACATATACCGCTATTACAACTAAATCGTGCTGAATGTCTTGCGCATACTCGCGCCATACCAGGTACTGTTGGTCCGTACCGGACGAGGAAAGTCCGAAATTGTAGGTTTCAACTGGGATTTTCTTTTCAAGCAAGTCACTGAAGCGCTCGTGATTTGCTACTGCGTCGCCTGCAGTGAACGAGTCGCCAAAAAAAAGCACACGTGGAGTGCCAGAAGTACTCTCTTTTACAAACGGGCGATCAGAACGAAATCCTGACTCATTAACCTGAAGCAAATATCCACCTCCTTCATGCATAACACGCACCTTGATGTTCGGTACGTATCGGTAACCTAGCACAGGATGGTATTCAAAAATTTGTCGCATCTTCACCTTCGTCTGTTCGGGATAGAGCAAATGCATATGACACAGGCAGAGCATTGTTCACCGTGTTCATTATTAATTTTGAGTCAAATTATTGATTGCTAAATATCAATTAGTAGACATGGCTTATTCGTGGCCAACGCATCCCTTTTGCCCGAAACTTAGTTTATTAAATTTCATTTTTTTTAGGTTATCGAAATATTTTCTCGATGAAGGCGTTATTGCAAAAGCGAGCTCCGATTGAGCCACGAGTTGAATTTGGCGGTTGAAATTCTGTATGAAAGCCATCCGGATAGGCCGGTACTGATCTGTGATCTGTGAACTTTGAACTGAGGAATTTTCTTGTCAAGCGTAAGCGAGCGGGCTGGGTGTTCTGCCTAGTTAATGGAGGCGCACAGGTAATGTAGGCCTAGACGTTGTTGCCTTCATGCTCAATATCACAAAATGAGTTGGCCGTGTTGTTGATTATTCTCAATTTCTATGTGACAAACATCTCTGTTTGAAAGATTTATCGATTTTTTTTGTAGGGTATTTACCATTTCGCTTGGAAGGAAAACCCTACGATTTAATCACTTTTGGACAGACATCATGAACACATCTATCAATTTGAAAGCATCAATTCAGTTACAAGCGGCTCTGCCGTTCCAAGTTATCGATAACTCGGTAATAAGCAAATCCCACTCCACCATCAAAAGAGACCCATTCACCTCACTTCAGTTTCGAAACCTACTACTAATTGCCAGCGCTTCTGCGCTGGCAGCGTGCGGTGGTGGTGGAACTGGTGGTGGCGATACCAATGCCACTACACCAGATGCGACAGTGCAAATATCAGCATTACGATCAACTAGTACGGTACCCGTTGTCACTGCCCCATCCACTTCAGGCAATCTGGCATCAAACAAAACGATGACTTCGTCCTCGTCAGAATCTGGACTAGCTGCCTCGTATGCAGCGGATGGTGATTTGTTAACCCGTTGGAGCTCGTTTTATAGCGACGCGCAATGGATTAAAGTCGATCTTGGAGCCGTTACCAGCGTGAACCATGTAGTACTTAATTGGGAAGCCGCATATGGTAAATCTTACGAGATTCAAACATCGAGTGATAGCACAACATGGAATACCGTTTACAGCACAAGCGCTGGTGTTGGTGGCACTGAGGACATCAAATTCAACACCGTCAGCACGCGATACGTAAGGATGAATGGCATCAAGCGTGCAACAAGCTGGGGTTACTCATTGTTCGAGTTCAAGGTGTACAACGACACGACTGTTTCAAGTAATCTTGCACTAAATTTGCGTACAAAATCTTCGTCGGACGAAAGTGCTGGTATGGCATCAGCCATGGCAGTTGACGGAAGCTTGACAAGTCGATGGGGATCTCAGTATAGTGATGCGCAATGGATCAGCGTAGATTTGGGGTCTTTAATAGCAATTAATCAGGTTGTTTTAAAGTGGGAAACCGCATATGCTAGTTCCTATCAATTGCAAGTGTCGAGCGACGGTCTAACGTGGAACACCATATACAGTACTACTACAGGTGTAGGCGGTATTGAGGAGGTTAAGTTCAACACTGTCAGTGCTCGGTACGTAAAAATGAATGGCATAAAACGAGCAACTCCGTGGGGGTATTCATTGTTTGAATTCTTGGTTTTCAACAACAGCGCACAGACAGCACCAGCACCAGCACCAGCACCAGCGCCAGCGCCAGCGCCAGCGCCAGCGCCAGTACCGGCACCTGCACCTGCACCTGTCCCCGCACCAACAACTGGAACACGGGATCCATTAAAACAACCGTTTGCAAGTAGCAGTATCTGGAATATGCCTATCGGTAGCGGTGCAGTGTATGTGCCAGCAAACTTGTCCTCAGCTCAATCAGGCGGCATGCCTCAGATTGATGACGAGCGCATTGTTTTTAAACCAACCGCACCATTGACGGCTGTGAATTACAGCAGTGTAGGCTGGTCAGGTGGAAATCGTTGCTCCGCAACTGGCGGTCAACTGGTCAGCGTACCTATGCCGACCAATTACATTATTTCAAACGATCTATCCAATAGTTCAGCCGCTTTCCTGATGCCTGATGGTCGGTCCATTGTTCAAACTCAGCCCTTGACGCGGTGCACAGCTGGCGGTCCCGCAACTAGCCTGGTGACATTCCCAACTGTCGATATCTATGGAGATGGCATAACGGGATCACACGGTGGCTCGGGCATGTCAGCAGTTGGTGGTTCCATCAGGTTAGGTGAGCTGCGACCCGGTCAGAAAGGACCAGGACATGCGATTAAAGTAAACGTGTATGCAGCACAGGCTCTCTACAAGTGTACAACCGCTTCTAGTTGCTATCGCTGGCCGGCAACCAATGCTGATGGCTATGCCGTCGGACATTATGGAACCGTCAGTAATAACAGCAATACTGCAATGAAGATGGGTGCACTACTAGCCATTCCGCCATCGGTCAACATCAGCAGTATGGGCATGGAGACTGAGCCAGGAAAGCAACTCGCATGGACATTACAAAACTATGGTGCGTACATTGTTGACGACTCGTGGGGTTCGCACTTTGTTTTCAATGCAGAAAATGGTCCTGATGGATCGGTGAGAGCCCAGTTTCAATCCGACTACGGTACACCTTTGGAGATATGGTCGGCTGGGTCTACTGCATGGTCGCGTGATGTGCAACGTTTGATCGTTGCCTTGTATGTTGTGAATAACAACAGTGCAAGCAGTATCGGTGGCGGCGGCACGCCTCGTCTGCCCTTGGCGCCGGCTATCCCTTGATTCTCTAGATCCACATTCCAGCTATGTAGATAAGTTTGCTGGTAATTCTGGGGCGCAGCGATCTTAGTAATCACTGCGCCCCATTTTTATTAGGTGCGATTAAACAGCTTTTTCTAGAAATACACTGCCCACCAGAGTCACCCAATTTTGATCGACATTTTTCCACGTGTATTTTTGCAGTAGTATTTTTCGGGCGGCTCGAAGAATATCAATACGTCGTTTTTCATCTTGAAGCAAAGCCAGTACTGATTTATAAAATTCGTACGGATGATCCGCCATCATATATGTTTCGCCATCAATTGCGCCATTGATGGATTCCATCCCCAGCGAAGTTGACACGACTGCAAGTCCCATGGCCGTGGCTTCCAGAACCTTGTTCTTCATGCCACTTCCACTAAGCATGGGATTAACCATGATCGGGTATTCCACCAAAATTGCGTTCAAGTTTTTTACAAAACCAAGCAACCGAATATTTCCATCCTGTACAGAAGCATCCACCAAAAACTGTGGGGGATCTCTTCCTATGACACACCATTCAATGGAAGCAGGTTTCAGGTAAGGTAAATATACTTGGTTATAGAAATATTTAACTGCTGCTAAATTTGGGGCAAACAACAAGTTACCCCAAAAGGCAACACCTCTTCGCTTACAGAACCCTTCTTGGTATGCATCCTCAAGCATCGGATCTACACCATTAGGGATTGTCGATAAATTTGTGCAACCGCCTGATAGAGTCTGAATAGTTTCTGTATCACGCTGATTAATAGTTACAACATGGTCAAACCAGTGCGGTGTTTTACTCTCTAACATTCTCCAGCGTTTGAGGCATAGTCTCTTTTGCAACCCTGCTAATGTAAAAAATTTTTCACTATCAATCGAAATTTCGCGCTCAATCGTCAACGCGACGCTATCGCATACATCCAACAAAAGTCGTTTATTCCTGCTGAATTGTCGTGTAAGGCCAACTAAGTTTGAACCAAAAACAATGATTTTATCGATGCTGAAATCATTACATATTTGACTAATTTGATTGCTTACCGCAGCTTGGAATGACGGATATCCCCATCTGAAAAATAGTTCCTCACTTAAACGAAAATGTCGCCAGATGAGTGGCATTAAATCATCAGAGGATTCAGACATGAAGACGTTGGAAAAAATTTCTTCCGTATTCAAAGTCCCATCCTCTAAAAAATTATCTGATGAAATTTGAACAGTTAAAAGTACTAGTTTTTCATTCACTGACAATGCGCGACAAAGATTCCACACTCGTAAATCGTAGCCATTAGACGTAGATAACAATTTTCTGTTGGTGATGACAAGGGTAGTCAATGTTGTTCTCCTAAGCTTTTTAAACCTAGCTACGGAACAAGGACAGAAAAAATAATTTCTTTCGTATCGCTAGCATCACAACATCAGCGGTTGTCATTTTCGAACTTTTCCCAGGAATCCTAAAACTAGCATAGCTCAAGTAAAAAATCTTATGCATGCTTTCATGATCCTGATGATTTCAAGTTGCTGTTTTGATTTTCGATTCATTTTTACTTGAAATTATTGACTTAAGGTAACCTCGTACATCATTAGTGTGTCGCTCAGCAATTGCAAACCATAAGTAGCAATAGGAATAAATGAAAATTATCACGCTTAACATATAAATGAGACCGAGAGCATCAGGCTGTTGCCTGAATTTCAATCCCAAAACTTGGTAGCAAAATGCAATGCAGAATATCAACGCTGGAAAATGAAAAATATATGTAGAGTACGAGAAGTTTGCAAGAGAATTGTGCAATCTTTGGAATGGAATTTTTATTTTTATTCGACTTGCGCTGGCTAAAAAAAACACATAGGCAAGACCTAGTCCGAAATCACGATATATTGACTCTGGACTACCAACATTGTCTACGTTATGACTTATTCTCGAAATTGACAAAGCTATAGCAAAGATGAAAATTCCTATTACTGGATTAGGACAGGGCCATTCGCTATTTATCCAAAAGTACGCAAAAACTCCCAGCAACCAAATTAGCCCCCATGTAACAAGTTTTTCGGGCAACCAATAGGCTAATGCTAATGCTGCAAATGCGTAAAGAAATCGAAACCTCCAACTACTTGTAACTGATGCTCCTACTAGACCAAAGATGCAGTAATACCACCATTCGAAGGAAAGACTCCAAAGTGGACCATTACTACCTAAAAACCCAGTTGAAATTCCTTGGAGTAAAAGCAGATTTCCTGCAAAAGTTGTGGCATCCATTGAGGAACTAATTAGATAGCTAAGTGATCCAATTTGATAATGATTTGAGTTCGTGTATATCTCAGATAAATTAAAGAAATATAAGCCAAGTGAATCTATGCTGATTCCTGCAATAAGTGCAGGTATCAGTACTGTATAAATTCGGCTAACACGTGCTATTGAATAGGTGAGGAGATTGGGTCCATGTTTCAGCCATTTCTCTAAAGTAAGGCCGCCAACCAAATATCCGCTTATAACAAAAAAAATCACTACTGATTCATGACCAAGTCCGGATAGAAAATATATTATCTTAATAAAAATACTGTTATCTTCCACGTTCTTAAGATCCACGAGAACGAGATGACGAGCGTGTTCGAATACAACAAAAAATGCAGATAACCATCTCGATATATTAAGAAATACTGAAGTATTTGAGTTCATAACAATCCACTCCTTTTGATGAATCAAATATCAATAGGTGCTGTATGACGTCGTAAAGCAATTGACCTAAGAGTCTTCCATCCACCGAATAGTAGAAAATATGTCCCGTACAAAGTGACATAGGCCAAGCCTTTGATCATCAGCATTTGAAAGGACTTTCCACTGACGAACTCGCCCAGTGTCAAAGCGCCAAGTGTCGCTAAACTTGTTGCGAAAAATGGTAATCTCAATATTCGCCAAGCTAGTAGTTGACGCATTTCAGAACCTAGTGTTCGAGATACGACCAGTACCGACCAAAACTCACTGATGCCCAGAGTAAGGACACTGCCGAGTGCTGCACCCACCATTCCAAATCTATTGATGCCAGCGACGCTCAAGGTGATTGAAAGAACTAAACAAAATGCGCTGTTAATGGCAGCAAAACGACCTCGCTCAAGTGCGGGCAGCACATGGCCAACGGCGAAAACGGCGATCATCATGCCTATTAGATATACCCGCATGATAGGCACGGCATCACAGTATCTACTGGTGTAGACGATGTTAATCAACTCGGGAGTCGTCACATACAAGATGCCGCAAATTGGCAGCAGGAACAATGCGATAGCGCCGTTGGTCTTTGCAATCAACTGACTAACTTCCTTGAAGTTCCCGCATGACTGAGCCCTGTTCAGTTCAGCCATCATTGCGTTAATCATGGGTTGGCGAATCAAAGATGCTACTGGCAGAACCGCTGACGCTATGGAAAATATTGCATATTGTGCTGGCACAAGCATGCTGGCGACGACCCATTGATCTGCCTGAGTTCTCAAGAGGAATAGAGCGTTGCCAATGGCGAAAGGCAGGCAATAGGTTAACTGTTTTTTAATACCTGCCAGTTGCCACTGTATTCCTTCACGTCGGCTGTACAAGTAATACGCCAATAAAGCGAGTTTTATTATTGCGACCGACAGCATGGCGCTGACCAACAGCCCAATATCACAGGAGGCAAAGGCCACACCTGCCAGAATAAGTGTCCGGAATACTGCCAAAGAAATTATTGCGCTAGATTGCCAATGTGCCCGTCCCTCGGCAGTAGGCAGCACATCCAGCAGCGACGCTACCACCCAAAGTGAGATGAATAGGGTGGATATACCGTGGGTTTGAAAAAAAAGTTGCTCTGCTATCACTGGTAATAACGGGTTCCAACCACTGGTCACAACACTCACCACACATGCGGCAATTGCTAGATAGACCATCACGTTGCCAATCTGCAGACCCTTTTCTTCGTGCTCTGCTCTTGTCAGAAAGTAAAAGAGCGCTTGCGGCATGAAGGCTGGTGCAATCGCCATGACAGTTCCTGCCATAAGCCACAACAGCCGATACTGGCCAAACACGGTTGGATCGAGCAAACGAACTAGAAAGAACGGTACAACTAGCTGCAGTCCGTAATCGACACCACCGGCAACGGCCAGCGAAAGTGCGTTACTACGGATTTTTATTTCGACGGCAGAAGGTTGCCGTGCTAGCGGTGGTAGTCTAGGCATGGTCTTTTGCCATCCGAAGGAAGAGTCTGTCATAAGACTGAACCATGCCACTGAGAGAGAAATGGTTGGCAACTTTTGACCGAGCGCGCGTTCCTATCGTGGTTCGGTGTTCCAATTCCATCAGTTGATGCAGCGCTTTTGCCAGTGCAGTGATGTCACCACGCATGTACAAATATCCATTTATTTCGTGTGATATTTGCTCAGAAGCTCCTCCTATCTCAGTCATGACCATGGCCTTGCCAAGCGCCATCGATTCCAGTGCAGCTATAGAAAAAGTTTCAACATTGTGTGAAACCAATGCCATCACGCTGCACGCAGCAATGGCCGGGCGAACATCATTGAGTAAGCCGGTGATGCTGACATGCTGCTTCAGTCCAAGACGACCGATTTTGTCTTCGATTTCAGAACGTTGAGGACCGTCTCCAATGATTAGACATTTAACGTTCTCCCCGTTATTCCTCAAAATGGCGATGGCCTGCAATAAATCACTATGCGCTTTTTCAGGACGTAAAAAGGCACAGATGCCGATTACATAGTCATTCCCACTAAATCCGTAGATTTTTCGCAACGATATCTTTGCTTCATTTGAATATTTGTCATGAAAAAAATCAACATCAATTCCGTTGTGAATGACCGTTGCATGCCTTGCCCATAATGCTCGGGTGCGCCAATGTTTTTTTTGATTTTCACAGACATACACCAGCATGTCACTAGTCCAGAATATCGGTCTATAGAACAGCATTTGCAGTCTGTCCTTCATCGATCCCAGTTCTGTTGTATGGAAAACGACTGCCAGTCGAGGTCGATGGCCTGAAAGTATTCGGGCCATCCAGCCATAAAGAAGTGAGAATGCATTAGTGCAAACTATCACATCGATCACGTTTTCTCGGATATGTGAAGCAAGTTTTTGCACGGCCTGCATATCAATTTTTTTTGAAACATGGCAGCAAAATTCACGACCATCGATACGATCCCTGTCGAGTTGCTGAAGCAACTCGGATTCGTCCTTAAGATAAGCAAGCGACAGCTTAAAACGTGAAACATCGAGATTATTCACCAGGGTTACAACATGCTTTTCAGCACCGCCAACCCCGAGTGAATTAACGATGAACAGAAGATTCACTTTATTACCTTCCATTTATGTCAACCTTTCGAACATGTCAAGATAAGGACGAATGATGCGGTTTTCCGCATGGACGTCTGACATATACGCTTGTGACCGCCTACTGACAACATTCCATTGGTTTTTATCTTCCACCAGTTTAGAGACAGCATCGGCCATTTCATCCAAAGTTGAAACTGCGTACCCAATTCCATTTTTTTGGATAACTTTGTCTGGATCAAAAAACGCTACTACTGGAGTACCTCTAATCCATGCCTGTAAATAGGAATTAGGAAAGCCTTCAGAATCTGATGTATTAACAAATACGCTTGCCGAGGCGTATTTTTCATCCATATCGTGATACGGAACGCTTCCGTGAAATGTTAGATTGGGTATCTGAGAAGCTTCGCTACGAACGGCCTCGAACAGTTCTCGGAATCCTGGCAGGGGACCGCCCACCATATGAAACTTTATATGGGGTAACTTCTTTGCCAAGTTCAAGAAAAGGTCAGGTCGCTTGAACTGCCGAAGATTATTAACCCACAGCACGTCTGCATCGCGACTTACTTCCTGCTTCGGAGTGTCTACGAGCATTTCTGCAATTTCGCTCTTCAAGCCATAGTTCTTAAGCATTGCACGTTGCTGCTGTACGCTTTGGACCAGAATCCCATTTACACGACGCAGACCGTATTCATATAGTTTCTTGTCTCGCCAATACTGGATCAGAAGCTTTTTAGGATCACAGTCAAAATCATGTGCCACACGAAACACAAACTCTTTACCGTAACGTTTGCAAAACATTGCCAATAACCCCAAGTGCATGCCGGCACAACTTGTATAGTAAATATCAGCATTTGTTCTGCGTAGTGCTGCCCACAGCGTTGTCCAGCGCGGATGGATGAAGCGGAAAACAGGTATGCCATCGTTTTCACGATGTGTCTTATATGTAGTGATTCCATCCCAAGTCGCGAGGTCGGCTTGCCCATAGTCATAGACCACCATGCTAACGTCATGGCGCTTTCGAGCAAATGCTTTTGCTAGCAGGGTTTGTTGAACCTGTTCACCACCATTGCACTGACCACCAAATTCCGGTGCTAAAACTGGAAGATTGTCTAAGCCCACGAAGCAGATCTTCATTCTTTTTCCTCAGAGGAATCACCTCTAGTTTGTGAATTTATTCTGGAAATAAGTCCGACCGCAGCACCATATGCCAACCAAAGATATGGTTGAGTACTGCTTGGTGTAAAACTGTCGTCTGTCAGACCTTGCACAAGCAGTAGTAGTATGCAAGCCATTGAACCTCTGAAAAAACCACGCCAAACAGGTTCAATAGAAATATCTGCCATCGTCTTAAATACACGCCACATGTGTATATAAAAGAGAATGAAAATAATTACCCCGAGCAACCCATAGTCAAGAACTGTAGCTAAATAGGCACTATGAGGATGACCGACCGGTAGGATGCTTTGACTTTTAGCTGCATCTGTCCATAGGATCGAGCTGCGCCCATGCCCGATGAGCGGACTGCTCAATATATCCTCGACCAAAGGTATCCATATACCTGAAACTCGCCCCGCGCTTATGTCGTCAGCGCTGCCATGTGCAATACCAGATGACGCACGTTCTATTACCGCATCGGGTACCAATATTACTGCACCGATACAAATTATTATCGCTAATAAAGTTATTCGAAATTGACCTTTAGAAATTAGTAGGTACATGACAACTGCAATAAATCCCAAGTAGGCGCCGCGAGAAAACGTTAAGGCAATCGCAACCATCAGAGTGAGACTAATTAGACCTAAGTTAAATTTTTTTGATGCACCAGGCACATTGAAGAAGCAAAATATCGACAATGCAAACATCATGTTGAACATCAAGCCCAACTCATTGGCATGCATGCCTATGACGGATAAAAAACCGCGTGAATCACTAGATGCAAGATACGATAGTGATTCCCCCGACAAGGATACGATCGCTATGACTGTGATTGGCAAAACGAGAGTTGATGCAAACAACGGAACTAGGCAATAGGTTGGATTAAGTGCGTTTCTGACTACAAATGAGAAAATATAGGCGGTTACCAGAATAAGCATCTGCTTAAAAAATGTGTCTTGAAGATATCCGCCTACAGTGTTGAAATTTATCACTTTCAGAGCCCTGAAGTATTCTGGTATTTCATCCACATGCATCGCGCCATGGAGTGCCCCTAGGGTCATCATAAAAACGTAGGCCCAGAAATATCCAGGCCATCTCGGATATGACACCTTCCAAGGTTGAACCATCCAGATCAACATTAGAGTTCCTATCGTTAAAAATAAGCTAGCATTTAGTGGATTTAGTCCTGTCAAACCTAACATCTCGTGCGGAATGAGTGTGGTAGATCCTAGTGGTAGCAGAATGATCGGTATAAAAATTGTGTGCTGAAAGATTTTTTTCGGCACGGCCATGAATAGCAATATGGCTAATGTCAGCAAGGCTGCGACTTCGCTGAATGTTACGGAGATGAATAAGACCAATACCGCGACAGCAATTGATCCACTGAAAATGTGCAGGAACCGACGTTGGCAGATGTATTCAACAAAATTTGAAAACACTGCGCCTTTAATTGAATTCATATGTAAGACTTCACCGTAGGAGTTGGTGCGCCATAAAGGATTTTAAAAATCGGACGTCTGTATTTCCACACCAAATGTGACTTTTCAGCAATGTTGCCAGCGTAAGATTTTTGAATAAATTCAAATTGAGATTTCTCAATCAATCATTTCTCTTCGAATAGCGCTTCAACATTCGATGGGCTAGTCGAATGTCTGACTTGCAAATTATCAATTTTGTGCAAGAAATTCCGGGTTAACTTTGCACAAGTTTTTGCTGTGGGAGCATCCCCACCACTAACTGACAGTAAAAACGGTCTTCCATACGCGTTTCAACCAATTATTTTCACTAACGCCGAGCAACATAGAGAATGAAAAACTTACGAATCGGACTTTTGCTTGATGACAGGTTTTCAAGTAAGTATGTGTATGAATTGGCGGAATGGGCTATGCACCAAACTAACCTTGAGATTACCCATCTCATTCTCAATTCGCCACAAAAGAAGGCTGTTTTTAGAAATCTGATTGAACGAATAAATTTCAAATTTCTTCGTCAAAAAGCATCTGAAAGAATTTTCAGTTCTATCATATTTATTGAAAAAATTCTCATAAGATTTAGCAAATTACATCGTCATCACTTTGATAAATTTGATTTGACGAAGCTAATTGATAAACAGATTACGATTCGTCCTGAGTTCGTCAATGACGCTTCAAACTGTCAATATTCTGAATTTGATGTGAGGCGTGTTAGTGCACTGGATCTCGATCTGATTATTCGGTGTGGATCAGGTCGAATAGAGGGAGATATTTTGCGTGCAGCACGCCTAGGCGTGATCTCCTATAGCAATGGTTCTGAGAGCTTGCATCGTGAAGATAAATCTTGTTTCTGGGAGTGCTATAACAAGGCACCTAAAACTGGGTTTTCAATTCAGACGCTAACCGATAAACTTACTAGAAGTGAGATATTGTTAAGTGGATTTTTTCCAACATTTTTTTGCTTTTCACTCAATCAAGCAAACATGTATAGAAAGTCAGGCCCGCACTTTCACAGTCTTTTAAGTCGTATCGCTGCTAGCCGTGAGTTACCCCGGGAAAACCTTTACCTTCGAAGTTTTACAAGTACTGACCGAACTCCAAACGTTCACGAAAGCTTTGTTTATCTATTCAAAGTTATTTACAGATTGAGTAAGAAGATACTCTACCGCTTCACCACTTTTGAGAAGAAGTGGGGGTTGTCATTTATTCAGTCAAATTGGAATGATGTAAATACAAGCTTGCGCAACGAAGCCATTGCACCTAAGGGGCATTTTTGGGCTGATCCGTTTATCTACGCTCATAACGGAAGAACTTATTGTTTTGTTGAAGATTACGTCTACAAGACCCGCCTTGGCCACATTGCTGTTTTGGAGGTGTCCAACGGTGAAGTGGTTCACCTGGGTGACTGTATCAAGAAACCATTTCATCTTTCATTTCCGTTCTTGTTTCAATACCGAGGCGATCTTTACATGTGCCCAGAGGCATCCGCTTCTAGCCAAATTCAGTTGTATCGTTGCGTTGAGTTTCCGCTGCATTGGGAGCCGAGTGCCATCATCATGGACGATGTATCGGCTGCGGACACAATGCTTTTTGAACACGCGGGATTGTGGTGGATGCTCACCAGCATCGATACATCCGGATCGAATGATTACACTTCTGAGCTGTATCTTTTCTATGCGGATTCACCGCTCGCAAACGACTGGACTCCACACCCATTAAATCCAATTTGTATTGATTCTGAGGGTGGGCGAAATGCTGGGCTCATCAAGGAAGATGGAAAGATATTCAGGCTTGCACAACGCCAAGGGTATGATCAATATGGTGCGGGTTTGCTGATGTTCGAGGTGACAGAATTGACTAAATTAGTCTATTCGCAGCGCCTGGTTTCGCAACTAAACCCTTCGCTCAGTAAAGGGCAGATCGGCACTCATCATTTATCCACGACTGGCGCTGTGACGGTCTTTGATCATGTGTCGCGTGTGTTTTCTCCATAAACACGATGACGTGGACT
>NZ_JBAWYV010000012.1:0-51066 GCF_037143375.1 Rhodoferax sp.
CGTGCCCATTTGGCGACGCGCTTGGCGACATTGCGGATGCGTTCGGTTGAACCCATCGATGTGCCGCCATATTTGTGAACGATCAATGACATTGGTGGTATTTTTTAGCTCAAAACCGAAGGATTGTACCAATGCAACTCAGGCCCCCGACGCTCGCAGAATCCAGCACCCACCTTGATGCAAATCTTGTGGCCACGCGTGGTGCAGGCGTCTATCTGGTCCAGCAACTCCGCCAATTGCGCAGCGCTGGGGATGGCCCCGTAGGTCGATTTGAGCCAGTACCGCAACACATTGGCTTGCCGTGGTCGACTCAAACGCTGGAGGGATTTGATGGCGGGCGGCAAACCCAGCGTCTCCAAATCTTCGAGCGCCACTTCATGCAACACCAACTGCGCTTGAGCTGCATGCGCAGAACTGCGGGCAAAGGTATCGCGAAACTGTGGAAACGCCGATTCCAAGGCAGGCAACAAACGGGCTCGAATACGGTTGCGGGTGAATTGTTCATCCACGTTGGTGGGGTCTTCAATAAAGCCCACACCGCGGTTGAGCAACCAGGCCCGGATGTCTGAGGCACGCACGGTCAGGAGGGGGCGATGGTAAGTGATACCAGAGCGCTGCCAGGTGGCAGGCATGGCACTCAAACCCGGCAAACCGCTGCCTCGACTCAAAGCCAGCAACAGTGTTTCAACCTGATCATCAGCGTGCTGCGCGACAGCTATTGTTTTAATAGCTATCTGCGCATATTCAGCGGGGGCTAGAGCCTCAAAAGCCTTATAACGTGCACGGCGGGCGGCATCTTCCGGGCTTTGACCTGGGGCATGACGTCCATCCACTTTTCGGACCACCAAGAGCACTTTCAAGCGTTCGCAAAAAGCCCGGCAGTGGCGCTCAAAATCATCCGCAGCAGCCTGCAAACCATGGTGAACATGAAGGGCCTGGACCTGGCCTGGCCACTTCTCGGCGCAGGCCAGCAACAAGGCCGTGGAATCGGCTCCGCCACTGAACGCCACGGTGAGCGGCAATTCCGGTGAAAAATGGGCGATGGCGTGAGCCAGCGTCGTGGTCATTGACCCATTTCCCGAACGCCAAACGAGGGCAAATTACTTGGTCGCGGCCTTGGTGTCTGTGAAACGGCCATAGCTTTGCAGGCGGTCGTAACGACGGTCCAGCAGTTCTTTCGTCTTCAGATCGCTGACCTGACGGAAAGCGTCATTCAGGGCACGCTTCAAGAAAGCGGCCATCTGTTTGTGGTCACGGTGAGCGCCGCCGACCGGTTCGTTAACGATCTTGTCAATCACGCCCAGTGCCTTCAGGCGATGCGCCGTGATGCCAAGCGCATCAGCGGCTTCCTGCGCCTTGTCAGATGTTTTCCAGAGAATCGAGGCACACCCTTCAGGGCTGATCACCGAATAAATCGAATACTGGAGCATCAGCACTTGGTCACCAATCGAAATCGCCAAGGCACCGCCTGAACCACCCTCGCCAATGATGGTCGTGATGATGGGCACTTCCAGTTGCGCCATCTCGAAAATATTGCGCCCAATCGCCTCGGACTGACCGCGTTCTTCGGCATCAATGCCGGGGTAAGCGCCGGGCGTGTCAACAAACGTGAACACCGGCAGCTTGAATTTCTCGGCAGTTTTCATGAGGCGCAAGGCTTTGCGATAACCCTCAGGCTTGCTCATGCCAAAGTTACGCAGGCCACGCTCTTTGGTGTCGCGTCCTTTTTGCTGGCCCAGCACCATACAAGGCGTGCCATTGAAACGTGCCAGGCCACCCACGATGCTCAGGTCGTCCGCGAAATGCCGGTCGCCATGCAGCTCGACAAAATGGGTGAATATCTCGTTGATGTAATCCAGCGTGTAGGGCCGCTCGGCATGACGGGCAATCTTGGTAATTTGCCAAGGCGTCAGGTCGCTGTAGATATCTTTGGTGAGCTGCTGACTTTTCTTGGCCAACTGGTCAATTTCAGCCGAAATATCGACGGCCGACTCGGTCTGCACATAGCGCAGTTCTTCAATTTTGTTTTCGAGATCAGCAATCGGTTGCTCAAAGTCTAGAAATGTTTTTTTAGCCATAAATCCTTCGAAGCGGTTTGTCCCGCAAGGTCAACTTCCAACATCCCGGTTCCATTAATATTCCACCGGCAGTGGATCCAACGAGCGCCAAATATACCAAGTTGCCACACTGCAATAGGGAGCCCAGGCAGCGGCCACTTCTCTTGCATCACTGCGACTGACCACTTCGCCCGAAAAATAACTCTTGCTAATGCCGTTGATCAGCCCGACATCGTCCAGCGGCAAAATATTGGGACGCATCAGATGAAAGATCAAAAACATCTCGGCGGTCCAGCGTCCAATGCCCCGAATGTCAGTCAATTCGTCGATGATAGCTTCGTCGTCCATGATCTCCCAAGCCTTGACATGCACAGCGCCATTGTCAAAGTGAAGTGCCAGATCAACCAGATATTCGACCTTGCGCACACTTAACCCCGCGGCCCGCATGTCGTCGACCTTGAGTTTGAGGACATTGCCGGCTGTCACTTTGGGGGGAAGGAGCGCAAAGCGATCCCACACCGTCTGAGCGGCCTTGACGGAGATTTGCTGACCCACAATGCTGCGCGCCAGCGTGACGAAAGCATCGCCGCGAGTTTGTAAGCAGGCGTCACCAAACTGAGGAATCAGCCGCTTCATCACCCGATCTTTTTTCATCAAGTGTTTGCAGGCATCTTCCCAATAGAGGGGAGTGGCCAGCTCAGATGCTATTCTTTTAGTATCTATCATCGCACTAAGCACGGGGGCTATAGGCCAATTTGATATTTAAAAATATCACGCTACGACCTCCCAACTGGTGCCCGTTGGCGAATCTTTCAAAACTATTCCCTTGGCCAATAATTCCTGACGAATCCGATCTGCCTGAGCAAAGTCCTTGCCCGCTTTGGCGGCGGCACGTTGAGCGATCAAGGCGCTGATGGCAGCTTCATCCAGGGTCGCGCCCGCTTGCAAAAACTTCTTGGGGTCGCTTTGCAGCAAACCAAGGCAAGCCCCTAATGACTTCAGCAGTCCGGCCAACTCAGCCGATTGCGTCCTATTGACTTCGGTCGCCAACTCAAACAGCACCGCAACGGCCTCGGGCGTGCCAAAGTCTTCGTCCATGGCCGCTTTGAAGCGTGTGGCAAACGGCTGCGACCAATCAATATTTACATCAGCAGGCGCCACCAGCGCCAACACGTTGTACAAGCGTTTGAGGGAATTGCGGGCATCGTCCAAATGTGCGTCGCTGTGATTCAGGGCACTGCGGTAATGCGCCCGGATGATGAAAAAGCGGGTGGTCTCGGCGTCATACTGGGCCAGGATGTCGCGAATAGTGAAGAAATTGCCCAGACTCTTGGACATTTTTTCGTTGTCGCGAGTCACAAATCCGTTGTGCATCCAGATGTTTGCCAAGGGCTTGCCGGTGGCACCTTCACTTTGGGCTATTTCGTTTTCATGGTGTGGGAACTGCAAATCAGCGCCACCTCCGTGTATATCAAAGGTATCACCCAGCATCTGACCGCACATGGCCGAGCACTCAATGTGCCAGCCAGGCCGACCTTGGCCGTACAC
Organism: Rhodoferax sp.; assembly: GCF_037143375.1. Lineage (GTDB taxonomy): Bacteria > Pseudomonadota > Gammaproteobacteria > Burkholderiales > Burkholderiaceae_C > Rhodoferax. The sequence continues at coordinate 3,606 of NZ_JBAWYV010000012.1, forward strand.
ACTGTCCCACTTGGCATCTTCCGGTTCGCTGGGCTTGGCTGTTTTCCAAAGCACGAAATCCAGCGGGTCATCTTTGCCATCCAAAACGGCGACACGCTCGCCGGCCCGCAACTCATCAAGTGATTTGCCACTGAGCTTGCCATAGCCCTGAAACTTGCGCACGGCATAGTTGACATCGCCATTGGGCGACTGGTAGGCCAGACCTTTATCAGCCAAGCGGCCAATCAGACTCAACATTTGTGGCACAAACTCGGTCGCCCGGGGCTCAAAATTGGGGCGTTCAATGCCGAGTGCATCAGCGTCCTGGTGCAAAGCATCCACCATACGGTCCGTCAAAGAACGAATGGTCTCGCCATTTTCAAGGGCACGTCGAATGATTTTGTCATCAATATCGGTAACGTTGCGCACGTAGGTCACCTGCATGCCGCTGGCCTTGAACCAGCGCTGCACCACATCAAAGGCGACCATCGAACGAGCATGCCCCAAATGGCACAGGTCATAAACGGTCATGCCGCAGACGTACATCCGCACATGGCCCGGTTCAATCGGTGAAAAAGTTTCAAGTGCACGCGACAGCGTGTTGTAAATGCGCAAACTCATGGGTGTAATTAATGTTGTCGTCAGGTTGTTGAACCGGAAGAAAATCTCGGCAAAGCTTGAGGTAAGTGGGTAATTGCGAGGGCGTTGAAAACACCCCCTACGCTACAATTAAACCCAGTATATAGCCCTGCCAGTCAGCCTGCTGCTGCTGTTTGTCACCCTGTACAAATCAAAAGGCTTCATGAAGCACACCCGATCTGCCATTTATTCCACCCTTCGCCTTCTGACCGTGGTGGCGGCCTGCGCCACCCTGTCTGCCCACGCCGATGACTATGACGATGTCAGTCAATTGCTGCGCGCCGGCAAGATGAACGAAGCCACGATCAAGGCCGACGTATTTCTCTCCGCCAAGCCACGCGACCCACAAATGCGATTCCTGAAGGGTGTCATTCAACGCAACTCGGGCAAACAAGCTGAAGCCATTGCGACCTTCACCAAGCTCACTGAAGACTACCCCGAATTGCCCGAGCCCTATAACAACCTGGCGGTGCTTTACGCCGGGCAAAGCCAATTTGACAAAGCGCGAGCCGCCCTCGAGATGGCAATTCGCACCAACCCCAGCTATGCCACTGCCCACGAAAACCTGGGTGATGTCTACGCCCGGCTCGCCAGTCAAGCCTATAACAAGGCTCTGCAGCTTGATGGCGCCAATGCCGCCGTGCCACCAAAATTAGCGCTGATCAAAGAGGTTTTCAAACCCAACCTCAAGAGTCAATCCGTCGCTGCACCCACTGTTCCATCGCAGCCCGTAGCCCAAACAAAACCAATACCTGCGCCGCCTGTGGTGGTTACCAAGCCTGCGGCACCTGTCGCTGCGCCCGCCCCGGTGATCGCACCTGTCGTTCCGGCAGCGCCACCCGTGGTCGCCGCCAAGCCACCCGCCGTCGCTGCGCCTGTGGTCGTATCTGCCAAACCGGCAGCCATTGACAGTTCCGTAAAAGAAGTCGAAATGGCCGTTGAAGCTTGGGCCAAAGCCTGGGCTACCAAAGACATGGCCGCCTACCTCGGCGCCTACGGCAAAGAATTTGATCCGCCCGGCAAACAATCGCGCAGCACTTGGGAGCACGAACGCCGCAGCCGGATCGTTGGCAAATCCAGCATCAGCGTCAAGCTGGAACACTTGACTGTCACGGTCAGTGCCAACAAAGCGGTCGCCAAATTTAAGCAAGACTATCGCGCCAATGAATTGGCTGTTTCCAGCCGGAAAACGCTTGACCTCATCAAAACTGGTGACCGTTGGCTGATCGTCAAGGAATCCACGGGTAACTGATGATCGTTTGCGGGTCACAGAAGACCGTTCTGTATTCATTGATCGCCTGATGCCCATATGAAGCGGCATTTCATTATTTTTTCAGCCTTGTTCGTCGCCTTGCTGGCTTCGAATGGAACGGTGTTTGCCGCTCAAAAACAAAAGCATAAAGCCGCATCCAAATCAATCGTCAAACCCAAAAAAGTGGTTGATGCGGGTTTGGCTGAAGCGCGCTTGATTGAGGTCTACAAATTATTGGCGCAATCACAGGGGCGCGATGCCCTTGCCAAGGCTGAAAACCTGGTGCGCGACTATCCCAACTTCCAGTTGGCCCAATTGGTTTACGGCGACCTTCTTTCCGCACGGGTCCGGCCGGTCCATATCTTGGGGGACGTTCCGCCAAACCTGCTCAAGGACGCCGCCCCGGCCTTGGCCGAACTGCGCGACGAGTCCCAGATGCGGCTGAAAGCGCTTCGCGAACGCCCGCCTCAGGGCTCAGTCCCTTCGCAATTTCTGGCACTCTCTCCTCGCAACAAACACGCCATTGCCATTGATGCATCCCGCTCGCGGCTGTACCTGTTTGAAAACCGGGCCACCGGTCTGACGCTGGTGGCTGACTTCTACATTTCAGTCGGCAAGTCAGGGTTGGAAAAAAATATTGAGGGTGATTTGCGCACCCCCATGGGGGTGTATTTCATCACCAGTAACCTGGATCCGAAATCCCTGAAAAATTTTTACGGATCGGGTGCACTTCCTCTCAACTATCCCAACGTTCTGGACAGCAAGCGCGGCAAGACTGGCAAAGGCATCTGGCTGCACGGCACACCGCCCGGCCAGTTTTCACGCCCACCGCAAGCCACGGACGGCTGTGTCGTTTTGGCTAACCCGGACCTTGACCAGATTATTCGCACCGTCGAAGTCCGTACCACACCCGTGGTCATCTCACAGCAACTAAACTGGATCACGCAAAAGGTAGTCCGTTCAGAAAGCAAAGCGTTTGAAGATGCTTTAAACGCATGGCAAACCGCCAAATCCAGCGGAAATGTGGACCGGGTACTCAGTTTTTACAGCCCCGACTTCAACAACAACGGGCAAACGCTGACCGAGTGGACGCCAACCTTGCGCACCGAACTCACCAAGGGGCGTGGGCGCGCTATCCAGCTTAAAGATCTTTCGTTGTTACGATGGACGGATGCCAACGACACCATGATCGTTACCTTTGGTGAAGTGGCAGTCGGAACCGTCACTGGCCCTACCAAGCGCCAGTACTGGGGCCGACAAGGTAGTCGATGGAAAATATTTTTTGAAGGAGTTATTGGATGAAATTTACACGTTTTTCGGCTCTAGCCCCCGTTGCACTTGCGCTAGCAGCTATGTTTTCAGTAGCAAGCACGGTACATGCTGAAGATGCACCCAGGGTGAAATTTGCCACCACGGCGGGCGACTTCACCGTCGAGGTTTATCCCGACAAGGCCCCCAAGACGGTTGAGAACTTTTTACAGTACGTTAAAGACAAGCACTACGACGGCACCATCTTTCACCGCGTGATTGGCAACTTCATGATTCAAGGCGGTGGCTATGACGCCAAATACGCCGAGAAGAAAACCCGCGCCCCGGTCGTGCACGAAGGCCGTGAAGCCTTGGCCAAGGGCGGCCCGAAAAACGTCGAAGGCACGCTGGCCATGGCCCGCACCAATGACCCCAACTCTGCCACGGCACAGTTCTTCATCAACGTCAAAGACAACTCGTTTCTGGACCCCAGCGTTCAGCAACCTGGCTACACCGTCTTTGGCAAGGTCGTGGGCGGCATGGACATCGTCCAGAAAATCAGGACCACCCCCACGGGTGCTGGCGGCCCCTTCCCAACCGATGTCCCCAAAACCCCTGTTCTTATCAACTCTGCAACCCTGGTGAAATAAATCATGAGCAACCCCCAAGTCGAACTCCACATTGCCGATTACGGCGTCATCACGCTTGAACTCGACCAAGAGAAAGCCCCCAACACGGTAGCCAACTTCTTGAGCTACGTGAACAAAGGCCACTACAACAACACCATTTTTCACCGCATCATTCCCGGTTTCATGGTCCAAGGCGGCGGCATGGAGCCCGGCATGAAAGAGAAAAAGGGCGATTCCCCCATCAACAACGAAGCCAACAACGGCCTGAAAAACCTGAACTACACCGTGGCCATGGCCCGCACGGGCGACCCGCACTCGGCCACCGCGCAGTTTTTCATCAACGTGGCTGACAACACCTTTTTGAACCACACCGCCATTTCAGCCCAAGGCTGGGGCTATGCCGTGTTTGGCAAAGTGGTGTCGGGCAAAGAAGTGGTCGACAAGATCAAAGCCGTCAAAACCAGCCGCAAGGGCTACCACGATGACGTGCCCGTGGAAGACGTGATCATGGAAAAGGCCGTGGCCCTCTGACATGACACCGGCAGTACCGCCGATCATGGCGCACCCGGGTGCGCTGACCGGGCCGGTACTGCAAGCGCCACCACAGTGGCGCCAGATTGATTTCATCTCCGACCTGCACCTGCAGGCCAGCGAGGCCGCCACCTTCATTGCGTGGCAAAACTACCTGCAGACCACACCGGCCGATGCCGTTTTTATTTTGGGCGACTTGTTTGAAGTCTGGGTCGGTGATGACAGCATTGAAGGTCTATCGGCCGAATCAAAGCCATTGGCTGACTTTGAAGCACGCTGCGGCCACGCTTTAAAGTCCGCAGCAAAGCGACTGTCTATTTTCTTCATGCATGGCAACCGCGACTTCCTGCTCGGTCCGGCCTTTGCAGCCTCTTGCGGCATGACGCTACTCAACGACCCCACCCCATTGGATTTTGGCGGCCAACGCTGGCTGCTTTCGCATGGCGATGCACTGTGCCTTGCAGACACTGATTACATGGACTTTCGATCGCAGGTGCGTAGCGCTCCATGGCAGCAGGCTTTTTTGGCCAAGCCCTTGGCAGAACGCCAACACATTGCGCGCGCGCTGCGGGATCAGAGCGAAAACCGCAAACACAGTGGCGCGGTGTATGCGGACGTCGATAGCCAAGCCGCTCGCGACTGGCTGAACTCCGCCCAAGCCAACACATTAATTCACGGCCACACCCACCAACCGGGTGACCATGATTTGAACCAAGATTCATCCACGCCATTGCGCCGCCTCGTGCTGAGCGACTGGGATGCCACAGCCACACCACCGCGACTGGAAGTTTTACGCTTGACGACGTGCGCCCGGATGGGCTGCCAGATTCAACGCTTACCGGTCTAAAGTTCGCGAGCGCCCAACCGGGCAACCCCCTTCAAACGAACGGGCTAATTCCGTTTCCAGATCGATACGACATTAGGCGCGAAGCCGCAGACAGTACGGACGTACGGCAAGGCGAAGCAACAACATATCGGATTGATTTGGAAATGGAATAGCAGGGCAGCTTATGGCGGCCGCCCTGCTGTGGTTCAAGGCTTCAGCAAAGCCTTCAACACATTCTGCACACGGCGTGCCAGGCTGGCATCAAAGCCACTGGCCAACACGGTGGCAGCGTCCTGGCCCCATGTTTGTGCCGGTGGCGGATCGTTGCGCTTGGTCAGCAACTGCAATTGCAGGGCGCGACGGGCATTGATGTGCTCGGCAGGTGTTGGCACTTCAGACGCCATTTCCAGACGCAACAAGGCGATATTGGCATCACCGGCTGGCGCTTGGGCCAGTGCTTTGGTCCAGGCGCTGCGGGTGACAGGCGTCACACGGCTGCCCAACTCTTGCGCCGAAGGCACCTGGGCGGCATCACGATGCTCCCAAGCGGCCATCAACTGGATCAAGGACTCACCGTGGGCTTGAGCGGCCAACTTGCGAAGGGCAAACTGGGCATGCTCCAGCGCATCACGCTGGGCACGGAAAGCGGTGTCGCCCAAACGCGGTGCATCGGACCAAGGGGCCGACGGTGCATCACGGCTGTCGCGACGGGGGCCGCGGTCATCCGGACGACCGGCAAAGCCGCCTTCGCGAGGGCCACGGTTGCTGTCACGGCCGCCATCACGGCCACCGTCTTTGCGGTCACCAAACTTGCCACCGCGTCCCATGACGACGGGTTCGGTCTTTTTCATGCCCGGACGGTCATCACCGCGAACGGCGATCACCGGCTTGGGGGCGGGCTTGGGCGCGACCACTGGCTCCACCGGTGCGGCCGACTCGGCCGCAGCGCCTTCTTCAGCGGCATCGGCTGGCTCTGAAGTTGCTACAGTTTCAGTAGCATCTTGCGCAGATTCAACGGGGGCTACAAGCGGATTCACCTCAGAACTAACCACTTGCACCGCAGCTTTGGCCTGGGCCTGGCCACGCAAGGCTGCTTCAAGGGCATTCATGGCGCTGCGAATGCCTTGGGCATCACCAGCGGCATTGGCGGCTTCGAGCGCCTTGGCAGCATCCAGCACGGTGCGGTCACGTTCACCCAAGGCGGCATCGGCTTTTTCGCGTTCCACAGTCTTGCGGTTGAAGGCTTCGTCGATCGGTTTGCGAAACGCGTCCCAGAGCTTTTGTTCCTGGCGGCGGTCCATCGGCACGACGTGGGTTTCGGCTTGCCAGCGGTGCTGCAAAGCCTTGACGGCATCGATGCGCAACTCAGGCTGGGCGCCCAACACTTTGGCTTCTTCGATCAGGGCCTGTCGCGTGGCGAGGCTGATTTTTTGCAGGGCTTCAAGTGGGGCAGCTGCGTTGTTGATGGCGGCTTTAAAGAGCGGTTGCAATTCGGCAAAGGCTTTTTCGCCGACATGGCCGCCTTCGCGCCAGCGGTCACCAAACTGATGCAGGATGCGGTTGAAACCCTTCCAGTCGTTGTCCAGCGCAGTGGTGTTGGCGGTAGCCCAGGCGTTGACTTCTTCTATCAAGGCCAGACGTTGGGCACGGTGCTCAGCCGACTCGGCCTTGACTTTTTCAAGCCAGACTTCGACCACTTTGTGGGCTTCGTTGCAGGCGTCGTCAAAGCGTTTCCACAAACCGTGGTTGGGCACACCGCCCTGGTCGGTTTGTTTCCACTGGTCACGCAGGGTGCGCAGGCTTTCTTGCAGTTTGCGGCCGCCCATGGCCTGACCTTCAGGGCGCTTGAGCAAGCCTTCGGCCTTGGCGACGAGTTCTTCGCGCAACTGGTCGGCACGCCAGCGCTGCCAGCCTTCCAATTCACCTGCAGCGGCCAGCGCCGCGTGGGCCTGGTTTTCGAGTTTGTCGTCGATGACTTTGCCGAATTCTTTGAGCGCATTGCGCAAGGCATTGGCAGCACCGGCACTGGCTTTGCCGTGGCCTTCGCCAACTTCTTGCTCTAGTTTTGTGAGCGCCTCACGCACGATGGTAATGGCTTTGGCCTTGATTTCAGGATCAATCGGCGCTTTCTTGGGCTTGGCCACCGCTTCCAGCGGAATGCCACGCGCCAGGCGCAATTCATCAGCCCACACCGGCACGGGGGGCAAGGGCGCCGCAGCGTCTGCCGCAGCCGCCGCCGCTTGGCCCAATGCGCTTTTGAAAGCATCCCACACCACCAGCAACTGCGCACGCGAACCATCCAGCAGCGGCGGATATTTGGCATCAACACTGGCCCAATTGGCGTCACCCAGCAGGGCGGTGGCTTGCGCCTGCCAGTGGTCGACATCGGCGTGCAGGGCTTCAACCACGGCCTGCGCATCGCGCCAGGACTTGGTGGACAGCACTTCAATGCGCTGGGCCAGCAACACAGCGGCTTCGCGCTGAACTTGAACCCGGTGTTGCAAGTCTTCAATCACCTTAACCCGGTCGCTGAGCTGGCCGCGCAGCGTGGCGAGCGGCTCTTTGCTCAGGGGCGCGCCAGCTTTGGCGGCATCACGCTGCCAAGCCATCGCATCGGCAATGTTGAGCTTGCCCACGGCCAGCAAAGCCTGGGCCTTGTCGGCCCACTCTTGGGCGATGGATTCCTGGCCCTTGCTGCGCTTAATCTCATCAAGCTTTTCGCGCAACAACTTGGCCGCGCCTTTGTCTTTGCCACCCATTTCCTTGAACACGGCCTGCAGGTTGTCGGCAGTGGGCTCAGTGACCAGCCATTCGCGAATTTTCGCGGTGCGCTCGGTGGAGGTATGGGCAGAAAATGCCCCGCCCGTCAGCGCGTCCAGCGGATGGGGTTCGTTAGTTTTGGCGGGGGTTTTAATCACTTCGGGGGCTTTGGCAGTTTTATTGAAGACAGAGAACATGAGTCGCGCATACATTGGGGGAGGATCCCCACCGTCAAGCGGACAGGGCTGAACCCGCTATTTTCGCCCAAATTTCTCATTCGGCAAAAAGTCTCGGGGACGAACTATTGAGTCGTTAAATTCAGCTCCGCGCGGGGGCTCCATTTTGCCTCAGGTGGAACCGCTTTTGCGGCACCTAAAAAGAGGCGCTCAGTGGGCAGTTTTTGACTGGCCAGATAGTCCCGCACATGCACCCCGCGCTGCACCGCCAGCTCACGCATGGCGTCCTCGGTGGCGGGCAGGTTCGCCAACATCAGGGCTTCCATCTCTGCAGGGGGAATGTCCTTGACCAGACCAATCAGGTTGCGCGGTTTGGGAAAATCGGCGCGCCGGTAAACCGCTTTGAGCAGCACCGGGTATTCCGTCGCCGAGACAACGCCCTGTCCATGGGCTTCATTAGGGGGGCTCGCAGGCGCCCCATTGACAATCGCGGCACGGCGTTTCTCGGCTTGCACCAGCGCTTTGAGTTGTTCGTGCTTGAAAGCCTCGCGCTCGACTTCAAGGCTGGCGGTGCCGATCACAGTCATCTTGAGCGCCGGACGCTCGATCAGGGCTTTCACGACTTTGTCCAGACCCGGTTTGGCCTGCTCACTCAGAACGGCAGAGCCGGGTGCAAAGTTCACCATACTGAGTTCGTCAGAGCCGCCGCCAAAGGCACTGGCCAGCAAACTGAACGGCGACGTAATGGCCTTCACCACGAGATTCAGAATCAGCTTGAACACGATCGGCGCCAGCCTGAACTGCGGGTCGCTCAAGGAACCGCTCACCGGCAGGTTGATATCGATCACGCCGTTGCGGTCGGCCAGCAGGGCCACCGCCAGCTTCACCGGCAAAGAAGCTGGCGCGCCGTCCACCTTCTCGCCGAAAGTGAGTTGGTTGAGCACGATATTGTTGCTGGCGGTGAGTTGGCCATCGGGCGCAATGACGTAACCGACATCGACACTGAGCTTGCCGCGCTCGATGCCATAACCCGCATAACGCACCGAATACGGCGACAGCGGCGGCAACTCCAGGTCGCGCACGCGGCCTTTGATGTCGAGCGCCAACGGGGTCGCCAGCGGATTGACCTTGCCGGTGATCTCCAGCGACGCCGTGCCCTCAGCGCGACCGCGCAATTCCAGATCAGCCAGATTGACGACACCCGGCTGGGTTTGCGACGAAAACGCACTGAGCTTGCCGGTCAGTTCCGTCAAACTGGCCGAGTAGTTGGGCTGGATGAATCGGTCCGAGAAATTCACCCGACCACCAATCACGCTGATCGGCCCGAAGCTGATCACGGGCGCCAACGTCGGCTTAGCATCTATTGGGGCTGTAGCCCCCGTATTACCTGCGCTAGTAGCTATTAATTTAGAAGCATCTGAAGCATGACTAATCGGCGCTGAAGAAGCCAGGGCGGGTGCAGCGGCTTGGGTTGGCACTTTCATCACGTCCTGCAAATTGAGACGCCCGGCCTCGCTGAGGATCAGTCGGGCAAAGAAATCGCTTAGCACCGTTTCTTGAACTGACACCCTGGTGGCGCTGCCGGGCAACAGCCCCAAGTCCAGCCCACGCAAACTGAGCAGTTTCATGCTCAACAACTCATCACCTTGCGGCAAGGTGTTGGCCTGAAACTCTTCGATCGCGGCGTCGCCGTTGACCTTCACCACCGGGCCTGCTGCCGTCTGCGCATAGCTGACCCGGCCTTTGAAACTGGCTTCGGCCTTGAGGATTTCAATAGCCAACGTGTCGGCCAAATAGGGCTCGAACGCGTGCACCGGCACCCTGACGGCGTCCAGCTTGCCCTGCACCGTAAGTGGACTCAGCCCCAAGGTGCCACGCCAAGCCAACCGACCCGCTTCGGTGTGACCGGCTCGAAGCTGGGTCGACACGTTCAGGCCGAAAGGTTTGGGACTGGTGGTGGAAAAGTTTTTCAACTGAACCGACACGCCTGCCAGGTCCACCGCCACCGGTTTGCCGGTTGATTTGTCCATGAAACTAAAAGCGCCACCCTCCAGCGCCACATCCTGAATGGCGACGCCCCAAGGTTTGGCTGGGGTGACAGGTTTCTTGTCCGCTGGACGTGCAGGCGTGGTGTCAGGCACGGCTTTAAGCCAACGCTCAAACATCCATTGCCCATCGGCTTCGCGCTGCACCCCGGTTTTGGGCTGTGTCACGTTCAGTTTACCGACTGTGACGCTTTGTTTCGCCACGTCAAGCAGCGCTTGTTCGACCTGAATTTTTTTGATGCTGGCCAGACTCGCCCTGCCCTGCGTCAAGGCCACGCCGTCGAGCGTCAACGTTTTGGCATCGAGCAACAATTCGGCCGGTTTTTCGGGGTCCACGTTGGCTTTCCAGGTCACGCCAAGGTCTGCGTTGAGCATGCCGCTCAACGAAGGCGTCATGAATTTCGCCAGATAGGGCCCGGCGATGCCGAGCGGCAACTCAGCCAGCGTGGCGTTCAGCGTGGCTGCCTGGTCGGTGGCGGAGCCTTTGAAGCTAAAAGCGGCCACCGGGGCGGGTTTGACGGCCGGGCCCGGCTTTCCCTCGGCCAAAGTGGCCAACTTGGCCGATCCGCCAAACTGCAAGGGTTGAACAAATGGAACGGCAATACCTGTGGCTTCCAGTGCAACATCGTTCAAGCCCAGCCGCGCCACGGGTGCGGTGCCCTCGTCCGTCCAATGAAGCGCGCCATTGTTCAGGCGCACTTGGGCGATGTCGAGCTTCCAGGCACCCTCTTTTGAGTCATTTTTGGCTGTAGCCCCCGTGCTACTTGCGTTAGTAGCTATTTTTTTAGTAGCATTTTGCGGTTTTGACAGCTGCGCCAAATTAATCTGGCCCGACTTGTCGCGGTGAACACTCAGCGTAGCGCCGGTCAATTCCACCGCCGCCAGCCGTGCCACCCGCTCCAGCGGACGCACATCGGCGAGCGTGAGTTTGAGCAGGTCAAAGTCCAGCAACTCCGGCGACTTGACAAGCGGGCGCTGGAGCTTGACTTTGCCCGCCTGCAGCGTGCCGCTGAGTTTGACGGCCATCGTGGGCGACTGCTCAAACGCCACCTTGAGGTCAGCATTCAGCACCGCTGACATCAGCTGAACCGGCAAACCGGCGGGCACATAGGCCAAGTACGGCGCCAAATCCAGATCGGTGATTTTGAAGGTGGCATCCGTCTTGTGGGTTTGTGCAAAAGGCGTACCATGCGCGGCAGAGTCAAACTGGCTGCCATTGAGCCGAAACGCGAGTTGCGGCTGCACCAGCACGGTCCGTTGCGAGTCCAGATTGCTCAAAAAAGGCAGCTTGATCTGCAAATCCTGCAGGACGTGGGACTTGTTCACCGCTTTGTCGGTGAAATCCATCGCGCCACCGCTCAAAGCCAGGTTGTAAAGTGCAAACCTGAGGGGCGCTGCGTCGGGTTTGTCGGTGGGTTGAGTCAGTCGCGCCAGAATATCGTCCACATCGTAATGGCCCTCGCCCAGGTGCGTCAGGCTCAAACGAGGCGTCGCCACCTCGATCGCGTCCAGCACCGGCGCCAGTCGCACCAGAGACTGCAACTCTGCATCAATATAGATACGCTGGATGCTGAGCTGCGGTGAGGTATCGACAGTACCTGCGGCACGGGCCACGGCCAGGTCTTGCAGCGTGAGTTCGAGCGACCAGGGTTTGAAATCGACCGCCCCCAGCGTGACGCGTCGCCCCAACTGCGCAGTCATTTCTTTCTCCAACTGACTTTTAAGAATCGGCGGCACTGCCAACCAAGCCAGCACCCACAACGCCAAGACACCCGCCATGGACCGCAGCGCTCGTTTAAACCATTTATTCTGTTGCAAGGTGATGACATTCATGGCGTGGATTTTCAATGGAAATCTAATAACGTCAATATCAGACTGTATGAAATAGTCACGCGCGGCCAATGGCGCGCCTACACCGGGTTAAATCAAGACAGAACGGAATCCCTATCCTGCAATGAACAGGTGACTATCGTTGAAAAAGTACTCATTCAACTGGCAATAGAAGCCAGATCGGCCTGTGTCAACCAGCGCCACTGCCCAGGCGCCAAATCATCAGGCAAACGTAAACCGCCAATTTGCGAGCGGCTCAAGGCCTCCACCCGGTTGCTCACCGCCGCTACCATGCGCTTGACCTGGTGGTATTTACCTTCGGTCAAGGTCAGCCGCAGATGGTGGCTTGATACCGCCTCGCATGCTGCTGCCCGCACCGGCTTGGGGTCGTCGTCCAGCACCACGCCAGACAGCAACTTGTTAACCTGCACCTCATCCAGCGGATGCTTGACCGTCACCTCATACACCTTGGGGACATGGTGGCGCGGCGAACTCATGCGGTGGATGAACTTGCCATCATCGGTCAGCAACAACAAGCCGGTGGTGTCCTGATCCAGCCGCCCGACCGCCTGCACCCCTTGAACAGCGCCCTTTTGGGGGCGAAGACGCAAGGGCGAGGGCAACAAGGTGTAGATACTGGGATGGGTTGAGGGTTTTTGCGAGCACTCGGTGTTCATGGGCTTGTTCAGCATCACGTAGGCCTTCTCAAAGTAGGGCCAGTCCACACCCTGAACCCGAAAACGCAAGCCATCCGCTACAAAATCAGTAGCTGACTGCGAACAGGGCACGGGGGCTAGCGCCTCATTTGACTCATAAACCTGAACCAAGCCCTGTTGAATCAGGCCAGAACACACACGGCGGGTACCAAAACCCTGAGAATAAAGAATATCTTGTAACTGCATGCACCGAGTATCGCAAAGCTGGGACGAAAAAAAGGCACCATGACGGTGCCTTGTTCAGACAAGGTGGCGACCAGTGCCGCCTCCTTGAAAGGGGCAGACTTAAGCCTTCTTGGCGTAAGCGGAGCACCAGCCTTTGGCAGCCACTTGTTTGCCAGCAAACAAGGGGCAAGGACCGGAAGCAGCGCCAGCCTTACCTTGGAACAAAGCGCAAGAGGTGCAGTTTTGGCCTGCAGCAAACTTGGGGAATTTCACTTTGTCAGCTTTAGCAGCGTCAGCCACATAGCCGAGCGCTTTACCTTGTGGATCAGCATCAGCAACCATTGGCAGGTCAGCAGCCATGACGTTACCAGCCAACAAGGCAGAGCCACCCAGGCCGATTTGAGCAATGAATTCGCGACGGTTTGTCATAATATTTATTCCAGAGTTGTTAATAATTAACACGCCACGCACAACTGTGCTTTTGTGTCAGGCGGTATTGTGATGCATTCGCACAGGCTTATGTAAAACCTGTGTAAATACCGCGCTAAAGTAGTCAAATGATGTTTCAAAAAACAGACAAGCCGCCCCAAGGCGACTTGATTCTGCTAGTGAAATGACGTTTATTTGCTACCAGGCACCTTGCCTTCAACGCCCTTGACAAAGAAGTTCAGGCCACCCAGAAACTTGTCATCCGCGACGGTGTCCTTGGCGATCTGCACCTTGCCGGTGTTGTCGGTGATGGGGCCTTTCCAGATTGAGAAACTTCCATCGACGAGGCCTTTCTTGACTTCATCGACTTTGGCTTTTGTCTCGGCAGGCACGTCTTCAGCGATCGACACCAAGTCGATGGCGCCTTCTTTCACGCCCCACCAAGTATGCGTACCACCGACCCATTTGCCATCCAGTGCTTCCTTGGTGGCCTTGATGTAGTAAGGACCCCAGTTAATCACGGCGGATGCCAAGTGGGCCTTGGGGCCGTAAGCGGTCATATCGGAATCCCAACCAAAAGCGCGCTTGCCCTTGGCCTCTGCCGTCTTGAGCACCGCGGGTGAGTCGGTATTCTGGAACAACACATCGGCACCGCCGTTGATCAAGGAAGTAGCCGCTTCGGTTTCTTTCGGTGGGTTAAACCACTCGTTCACCCATACCACCTTGGTCTTGACCTTGGGATTGCTCGACTGCGCGCCCAGCGTGAAAGCGTTGATGTTGCGCACCACTTCAGGAATTGGCACCGAAGCCACGACGCCCAGCGTGTTGGATTTGGTCATCTTGCCCGCAATCACACCCGCCATGTACGCGCCTTCGTAGGTGCGACTGTCATAGGTGCGCATGTTCTCGGCCTGCTTGTAACCGGTGGCGTGTTCAAACTTGACGCCCTTGGTGTCGGCAGCCACTTTGAGCATCGGCTCCATGTAGCCAAACGTGGTGCCAAAAATCAGCTTGTTGCCTTGACCCGCCATATCGCGAATGACGCGCTCGGCATCGGCCGACTCGGGCACGTTTTCAACAAACGAGGTTTTGATCTTGTCACCGAATTCTTTTTCCAGGGCCTTGCGACCGTTGTCGTGCGCGAAGCTCCAGCCACCATCACCGACCGGGCCGACATAGGCAAAGGCAATCTTCAAGGGCTCGGCCTTAGGCGCTGGTGCCGAAGCGACAGGCGCAGGTTTTGGAGCCGGCGCTGGTTCTTCTTTTTTGCCACAACCGACCATCGCGGCAGAGGCCACGGCGGTCAGTGCTGCAATTTTGAGGAGCGAGCGTTTTTGGAGGTCGGTCATGTCAGGTCCTTTTGGAGTGAGGTGGTTGAGACAGGGTTGAGAAAAAGTGAAATTATGAACGGGAAATCAGGCGCCGGGGTAGAAAGGCTTACCAATCGATGTCGGCATATTGATACGAATCCATTGGGGATTTCTTGAAATGAGTGCCAGCACTACGATGGTGGAGACGTAAGGCAACATGGTCAAAAACTGGCTCGGCACTTCCACGCCGATACCTTGCAAGTGAAACTGAAGCATGGTCACACCCCCAAACAGGTAGGCTCCCAACAAGACACGGGCCGGCCGCCAGGTGGCGAAAGTCGTGAGCGCCAGGGCAATCCAGCCCTTGCCCGCCACCATCCCTTCCACCCACAAAGGCGTATAGACAATAGAAATATAAGCACCCGCCAAGCCGCACAGCGCACCACCCGCAACCACGGCCATCAGGCGAATGCGACGCACCGGGTAGCCCAGGGCATGGGCTGACTCAGGGCTCTCGCCGACACTGCGCAACACCAACCCACTGCGCGTGCGGTACAAAAACCAGATCAGACCCAAGGCAAACAAAACGGTCAGGTAGACCAGGGGGTGGTGCCGAAACAAGGCCGGGCCCAAGAGTGGAATGTCCGACAGATAAGGAACGGCAAAGTGAGGGCGCTCCGGGATTTTTTCCTGCACATAGGCAATGCCGGCAAAGGCTGAAAAACCGGTACCAAACAAACTCACCGCCAGGCCGGTAGCGTACTGATTGGTGTTGAGCCAAATCACCAGTCCGCCAAAAATCAGCGCCAGCAAAGCACCGGCACCGATGCCCGCAGCGAACCCGACCATATCGCTGCCCGAGTGAACCACCGCCGCAAAACCGGCAATGGCCGCGCACAACATCATGCCCTCGGCGCCCAGGTTGACGATGCCGGCCTTCTCGTTGATGAGCAGCCCTAGAGATGCCAGGGCCAGCACGGTGCCTGCATTGAGGGTGGCAGCAATCAGCAGTGCGTAGGATTCCATCATTTCTTCCACCTCAATCGGTAATTCACCAGTGTGTCGCAGGCCAGCAAGGTGAAGAGCAACAAGCCCTGAAAGACGCCGGTGAGCGATTTGGGCAGACCCAAGCGCGACTGCGCCAACTCACCCCCGATATAAAACATGCTCATCAACATGGCCGAGAAAATCATGCCGACCGGGTGCAAGCGCCCGACAAAGGCAACGATGATGGCCGCAAACCCGTAACCTGCCGGCACATAGGGCGTGAGCTGTCCAATCGGGCCCGCGACTTCCAGCGCGCCCGCCAGACCGGCCATACCACCCGACACCAGCATTGCTACCCACAGGGCCCGACGCGAAGAAAATCCGGCATAGCGGGACGCCGCTGGTGCCAGGCCGCCAACCTGCTGAGCAAAGCCGGAGCGGGTGCGAAACAAAAATATCCAGGTGCCCAACGCACCAACCCAAGTGAAAAACACACCAATACTGACCCGCGAGCCCTCAAACAGACGCGGGATGCGGGTCACCAGATCAAAATTCTTGGTCTGTGGAAAGTTATAGCCCTGGGGGTCTTTCCATGGCCCTGAAACCATGTAACTGAGCACCTGCACGGCCACATAGACCAGCATCAAGCTGACCAAAATTTCGTTGGCGTGAAAGCGGTCGCGCAAAAAAGCGGTAATGCCTGCCCAGAACATGCCGCCCAACACGCCTGCCAAAACGATGGGAATCACGATCCAGCCACCGGTGGTTTTATCCGCCATCATGGCCACGCCACTGGCGGCAATAGCGCCCAGCACATACTGACCCTCGGCGCCAATATTCCAGACGTTGGACCTGAAACACACTGCCAGACCGAGCGCGATCAGCAACAACGGTGTGGCTTTGACGGTCAATTCACCCAGGGCATACACGCTTTTGATGGGTTCCCAAAAAAACACCAACAAACCACTCACGGGGTCTTTGCCCAAGGCAACAAACAGCATGACACCAAGGATGACGGTGATGAACAAGGCCAGCAGCGGCGAGCCATAGCTCCACATGGCCGAAGGTTGAGGGCGGGCTTCAAGCTTGAGCATGATTCACATCCCATAACCCACTCATCCACTCGCCAATCGTCTCAACCGTAGCCTCGGCAATCGGCACCGAGGGAGATAGGCGGCCGTTGGCGATGACGTGCAGTCGATCACTGACCTCAAACAATTCTTCAAGTTCTTCACTAACGACCAGCACGGCACAACCGGCATCGCGCAGTTCCAGAATTTCACCGCGAATTTGCGCGGCAGCGCCGACATCGACGCCCCAGGTCGGCTGCGACACGATGAACAGCTTGGGGTTGGCGTCAATTTCGCGGCCCACAATGTATTTTTGCAAATTCCCCCCCGACAGCGAACGCGCTACGGCGCGCGGTCCCCCTGCTTTGACGTTAAAGCGTTGGATGATGTCGGCGGCATGTGCTTCCAGTTGACGCACCCGAATCCAGCCCCCGGCGAAGCGTGGGAAAGATATCGATTCATTACGCGTCAGCAGCAGGTTGTGCGCCAGACTCAAGGTCGGCACGGCACCCCGGCCCAAACGCTCTTCTGGCACAAAATGCAGCCCCAGCTTGCGACGGGCGCCAGGGTGCAGGCTGGCGGCATCCACCTCACCGATGCAAATACTGCCCGACGGTGCACGCATGTCTTCACCCGACAAGGCGTAGAGCAATTCCTTTTGGCCATTGCCTGAGACACCCGCAATGCCCACCACCTCGCCCGACTTGACCGACAGGCAAATATTTTCCAGGTCCATGCCAAACTGATCTTCGCGCGCGAGACTTAAATTTTGCACGCGCAAGACGGGCGCGCCAGTTTTTTGGGTGCGCCGGGTCAGCAGCGGCGGCTCGGCACCAATCATCATTTTGGAAAGCGAGGCGTTGGTCTCTTGTGCCGGGTTGCAGACCCCCGTGACCTTGCCGCCGCGCAGTACGGTGCAGGCATTGCACAACTCGCGGATCTCATGGAGCTTGTGGCTGATGTACAAAATGCTGCACCCTTGGCTGGCCAGCTTCTTGAGCACCACAAACAACTTTTCGACCGCTTGCGGCGTCAGCACCGAGGTGGGCTCATCCAGAATCAACAATTGCGGGTTGGTGAGCAAGGCGCGGATAATTTCCACACGCTGCATCTCGCCCACGCTCAAGGTATGCACCGGTCGGGCGGGGTCAATATCGAGCCCATATTCAGCCGCTTTGGCGGTGATGCTGTGGGTAACTTCGAGCAGGCTCAAGCGCTTGTCCAGACCCAGCCAAACGTTCTCGGCCACCGTGATGGTGTCAAACAAACTGAAGTGCTGAAACACCATGCTGATCCCCAGCACGCGGGCTTCCTGCGGATTACGCACATGCACCACCTGGCCATTGAACATGACCTTGCCCGCATCCGGCTTGACCGAGCCATAAATGATTTTCATCAGGGTCGATTTGCCAGCCCCGTTTTCGCCCAGCACCGCATGCGTCTCGCCTGGCATCACCGTCAGGGACACAGCGCTATTGGCTACCACGCCCGGGTAGCTTTTGGTAATGCCCGCAAGTTGCAGTCGGGGAGTTGTCATGCTGTTGGTATTGTTTTTTGACACGTAGTGAGCGGATGGCATTCACATGCAAAGTTGATGCCAAGAAGGCACGATTTATGCTGAACTGAACGCAATGAACAAATTAGAGTGACTCATGAATATTTTCACGTCTTATGCTAGCCTAAACAACTTAGAACGCCCTGCTGTTTTACCCTGATTCAGTCTCACACGCCGTCCAAGGAACTGACCATGAAGAACCGAGTCATTCAATTTATCAAGCGCGGCGAAATTGTCACGCTGTGCAATGTACCACCCACCCGCACCCTGCTGGAGGTGTTGCGTGAGGATCTGAACTGCACCGGCACCAAAGAGGGGTGCAATGAGGGCGACTGTGGTGCCTGCACGGTGGTGCTGGGCGAGGCAGACGGTGGCAAGCTCAAATACAGCGCTGTTAACAGCTGCATCCGGATGGCGCATTCCATCGACGGTCTGGCACTGTGGACGGTCGAAGATCTGGCAGCCGACGACGGCACACAGCACCCAGCCCAGCAAGCGCTGGTGCAGTCTCATGGCAGCCAGTGCGGCTTTTGCACCCCGGGGTTTGTGATGAGTTTGTTTGGCATGTACCAGAACCATGTCGTTCAAGGCGAGCCCATCAGCCGCGAACTGGCACAAGCGGAGCTCTCGGGCAACCTGTGCCGCTGCACCGGCTACCGCCCGATTCTGGAGGCAGCACAGCAAATGGAAAAACTGCCGCAGGTGCGTGTCGATGAACCCGATTTGCTACAAAAATTAGAGCTACTTGCGCAAGCAGGACGAGGGCTAGAGCCTGATTTGGCTTATATCTCTCCCCGAACGCTGACAGCCCTGCTCAGCGCTCGTGCCGCCCATCCTGACGCACAGATCGTGGCCGGCTGCACCGACGTGGGGCTGTGGATCAACAAAATGCACAAACAGTTCGACAAGGTGCTCGATGTCTCCAAGGTCAAGGAACTGCGGCTGATTGAAGACACCCCAAGCCACCTCTCGATTGGCGCCGCCGTGACATTGACCGATGCCTTCGCCGCGCTGGTGGCGGACCGACCTCAGTTGCACACGTTTGCCAACCGCTTTGCCGGGCTGCCAGTTCGTAACTCGGGCACGCTGGGTGGCAATGTGGCTAACGGATCACCGATTGGCGACTCGATGCCGCTGCTGATTGCACTGGGTTCCCGCGTGGTGCTGATGAGTGAAAAAAGTGGCCAGGTAGTGCAGCGCGAGCTGCCGCTGGAGACGCTCTACACCGGCTACCGCACCAACGTGATGACCGCCGACGAAGTGCTGGCCTGGATCAAGGTGCCAAAAGCCGTCGAAGGAGAATGGTCGCGCGTCTACAAAATATCCAAGCGCTTTGACGATGACATCTCCGCTGTGTGCCTGGCCCTGAATCTGCACCAGGAGGACGGACTGGTAAAGCACATTTCCATCGGCGTCGGGGGTGTCGCCGCCACCCCGGTGCGGGCACTCCAAACCGAAGCGGCCTTGCTTGGCCAAGCCTGGACACAATCCACCGTGCAGCAAGCCATGGCCTCGCTACGAGAGGAGTTTCAGCCAATCTCCGACATGCGCGCCAGCAGCACCTACCGCACGCTGGTGCTGGGCAATCTGTTGCAACGCTTCTGGCTGGAGAGCCAGGGCGAGCAACAGATCAACCTCGAATCCTTCACTCTGGAAGGCGAACCAGCATGAGCCCCAGCACCCCGGTTGCCGCGCGTGCCAGCGGCCAATCCCACCCGCATGAAAGCGCCTTCGCCCAAGTCGCTGGCGCCGCCACCTACGTGGACGACATTCCCGAGGTGCGTGGCACGCTTTACGCCGCGCCCATTCTCTCGACCGTGGCGCACGGCAAACTGCTCGGCGTTGACAGCCGAATCGCCTTGGCCATGCCGGGCGTGCGCGGGGTCATCCTTACCCAGGACATTCCCGGTGACCCGATGCTGGCGGCTTTTGCCGGTGATGAACCCATTTTTGCGATCGACACGGTGCAGCACATCGGCCAAGTGGTCGGTGTGGTGGTGGCCGACAGCGTGGCTCAAGCTCGGCACGCCGCCCGCAAAGTAATTTTGGCGATTGAGGCGCTGCCCGCCATCCTCACGGTCAAAGACGCGCTAGCCGCACAAAGCTATGTGCTGCCTCCGGTTTTCGTCAACCGCGGTGATGCCACACGGGCGTTGGCCAGAGCGCCCCACACCTTGAGCGGTACGCTGGAGGTCGGTGGACAGGAACATTTTTATTTAGAGGGCCAGATTGCCTACGCGCTGCCGCAAGAGCAACACCAGTGGCTGATTTATTCCAGCACCCAGCACCCCGGCGAGGTGCAGCACTGGGTAGCGCACGCATTGGGGCTGGACAACCATGCAGTTCGCGTCGAATGCAGACGCTTGGGCGGTGGTTTTGGCGGCAAGGAAACCCAAGCCGGGCACTTGGCGGTGTGGGCGGCGGTGGCGGCCGCCAAGCTAAAACGCCCGGTCAAGCTGCGCCTGGACCGCGACGAAGATTTCATGGTCACTGGCAAACGTCACCCTTTTAGCTACGCGTACACCGCCGGCTTTGACGATACTGGCCGCCTGTGTGGTCTGAAGCTGATGATGGCGGCCCACTGCGGCTTTAGCGCCGACTTATCAGGCCCGGTGGCAGACCGGGCCATCTTCCATGCCGACAACGCCTACTTTCTGGAAGATGTTGAGATTTCCTCTTATCGCTGCAAGCTCAACACCCAGAGCCACACTGCATTTCGGGGCTTTGGTGGGCCGCAGGGCATGATCGTGACCGAAACTATTTTGAGTGATATCGCCCGCCATTTGGGGCTGGACCCGCTTGATGTGCGCCAGCGCAATCTTTACGCCGACGAAGCCCTGAGCAGCCCGACGCTGAACAGCAACAAACGCGACACCACCCACTATGGCATGCAGGTTGAAGACAACATCCTGCAACCATTGCTATCAAAGTTAGAGCTGACTGCGCAGTATCGACGGCGGCTAGAGGCCATTTCAACCTATAACGCCAAGAGCCAGGTGATCAAACGTGGCATCGCCCTCACGCCCGTCAAGTTTGGCATTTCGTTCACCGCCACGCTGTTCAACCAGGCTGGCGCTCTGGTGCATGTGTACCTGGATGGCAGCATTCAGGTGAACCACGGCGGCACCGAGATGGGTCAGGGCCTGAACACCAAAGTGGCGCAAATCGTGGCCGACGAACTGGGCGTGCCCTTGTCGCGGGTGCTGACGACTGCCAGCGACACCAGCAAAATCCCCAACGCCTCGGCCACCGCCGCCTCGGCCGGCACCGACCTGAACGGCCGCGCTGCCCAGTTTGCAGCCCGCCATGTGCGCGACAACCTCGCTCAATTCGTCGGCGGTCTGGACGTCTGCGGCGCTGGCGCCATCCGCTTTGACGGTGGACTGATCTATGGACCCAACAGCACCCGCCCGTTCGATGAGGTGGTGAAACTGGCCTATGCCAACCGCATCCAACTCTGGAGCGACGGTTTTTACCGCACGCCAAAAATCCACTACGACAAAGCAACCCTGAGTGGTAGGCCGTTTTATTACTTCGCCTACGGCGCCGCCTGCACCGAAGTGGCTATTGACACCCTCACCGGCGAAAGCCGGGTGCTGCGCGTGGACATCCTGCACGACGTCGGCCGCAGCATCAACCCGGCCATCGACATCGGCCAGATCGAAGGCGGTTTTGTGCAGGGCATGGGCTGGCTCACCACCGAGCAACTGGTTTGGAACGACCAAGGGGCGCTGAGCACCCACGCGCCCAGCACCTACAAAATCCCTACCGCCGGTGATGTGCCGAAACACTTCAGGGTCGACCTCTGGCCCGAACCGAACAGGGAAGACAACGTGTTCGGCTCCAAAGCCGTGGGAGAACCGCCGTTCATGCTGGCCATCAGCGTATTTGAAGCCTTGCGCGATGCCGTAGCGCAGGCACGGGGTGATAGTGGGGCGGTGCGATTGACGGCGCCAGCGACTGCGGAAAATGTTTTAAGGGCGCTGACGTTGAATTGAAACTGGAATGATCGTCGTGGAAAAATCCTAAAGTCAGTGGCTGCAATCGTGTAGCAATCCAGCTTTTGTTCGGTTAAATCACACAATAACTTTGATTCAGATCAATTCATATCAAGGCTAATGCCACAATGGGTCCCTTGAACCCAAATACCTCCATCATTGACTGCGCCAACTGCAACTTGCGGGACCTTTGTCTGCCGCTGAGTAAAGACGACTTTGAACGCATTGATACGCTTGTCACCGCCCGACGTACAGTCAAACGCGGCGACCTTTTGTTGCGCAATGGGGCCATTTTTAACAACTTGTTTGCCATTCGTAGCGGTTTTTTCAAGATCTATTTGACATTGGCCAGCGGACAAGAGCAGGTCATCGGCTTTCAAATGTCGGGGGAAATTATTGGCCTCGATGGCCTTGAAAGCGACCAACACGTTCACAACGCAGTGGCTCTGGAAGATGCCGAAGTTTGCGTCCTACCCTACGACCGCATCGGGGAACTATCACGGGAAGTCCCTGCTTTGCAGCGCCATGTACATGTCCTTATGAGTCGCGAGTTGGTACGTACCCAAAACATGATGCTGCTACTTGGTACCCAAAACGCGGAGGAACGCCTCGCTGCGTTTTTGCTGAACCTGTCCCAGCGTTTTCATGAGCGGGGGTACTCGCAATCAGAATTGGTCTTGCGCATGACTCGTGAGGAAATTGGCAGCTATTTGGGATTAAAAATAGAAACCGTGAGCCGTGCTTTTACCAAATTGGTGGCATCAGGCATTCTGGATGTTCGCCATCGAGATATTCATATTCTTAACCCAGAGGCGCTTGGCGCGTTGGTCAAATCCCAAATTTAGGCCTGCCAACGGGGGGTTGCTGAATATCGACCTCAGACTTGTGGACTCTTAGGCCGAGGAAAACGGGTTCGAAGCGTTTAAAACGCTGAGATAGGTCAAATCCAATTCCGTAAAGACGGCTAGCATTTGGCAACGAAAGCCACTATGTTCAATCAACCCATCCGAAACCTCCTGGAGCAGCAGAAGTTTTTGACTGCTTCACCAGACACCACCGTTTACGTAGCCGCTGAAAAAATGGCTAGCCGTCGCGTGGGTGCACTCTTGGTCGTGGAGAACGAGCGACTCGTCGGCATTGTGACTGAGCGCGATGTTTTGTTTCGCGTGGTGGCCCAAGGTCGAGATGCCAGTCGCACCCGGATCTGTGAAGTCATGAGCGCCGCCCCCATCACACTCGCCCCTGATAAGTCTTATGGGCATGCTTTGTTACTAATGCAGGTGAACGGCTTTCGACATATCCCGGTGGTGGAGAATGACCGACCTATTGGCATCATTTCATCACGCAGCGCCATGGATCCAGATTTGGAAGAGTTCACATCCGAGGCCCGCCGGCGAGAATATTACCGCTGAGAACGTGCAGACCAGTTTTTTTGGTTAAAACAGCCTCGTGAACACTTGCATGGATCAGAGATTTCCAACTTAAAACCGTTAACGAAATGGGCGTCCCGCTTATCCGTTTTTTTCGGTCGCTGACGATTAAAAGTGACTGTCACACAGCACTTGTAGCATGTAGATTGACATGAATCAATTTATTAAATAAAGAGAATAGCTTTATTTCGGCTTGCGGTGCCATACTTGAGGCAAGGCGGTTGAATAGTCCCACCGCAAATGTCCAAGAATACGATCACCCCACCGAAAACATCAACCACTACAGCGTCAGCAATGGGCATCATCCACCGCTCAAAACCGCTGACGCATTAGCAATAGAAATGAATTCCATATGGCAAAAATAATCGATATCACCGAGTTATGCCTGCGCGACGCCCACCAAAGCCTGTTGGCAACGCGTATGGCGTTTGAAGACATGGTGCCCGCCTGTGCCGATATTGACCAGGCCGGGTATTGGTCGGTCGAGTGCTGGGGCGGCGCCACCTTTGATGCCTGCATCCGGTTTTTGAACGAAGACCCGTGGGAGCGACTGCGAAAATTCCGCCAGTTGTTACCCAACTCCCGCTTGCAAATGCTGCTGCG
Organism: Rhodoferax sp.; assembly: GCF_037143375.1. Lineage (GTDB taxonomy): Bacteria > Pseudomonadota > Gammaproteobacteria > Burkholderiales > Burkholderiaceae_C > Rhodoferax. The sequence goes on from NZ_JBAWYV010000012.1 coordinate 27,784, forward strand.
TGGTCAGAATCTACTGGGCTACCGTCACTACGAAGACAGTGTGGTGGACCGATTTGTGGACAAGGCGGCCAGCAACGGCATGGATGTTTTCCGGGTTTTTGACGCACTCAACGACATCCGCAACATCCGGCACTCGGTCAACGCCGTGCGTCGCAACGGCAAGCACGCCCAGGGCACCATTTGCTACACCATCAGCCCACTGCACACCACTGAAACCTTCATCGACATGGCCGAACAACTGGTCGAGTTGGGTTGCGACTCGATCTGCCTGAAGGACATGGCCGCGTTGCTCAAACCGCAGCCCGCCTATGACATCGTCAAGGGCATCAAGCAGCGCTGCGGCGACTCGGTGCGCATTCATGTGCACACCCACGCCACAACTGGCGTCACGCTGGTTTCGTTGATGAAAGCCATTGAAGCGGGGGCCGATGGAGTTGATACCGCCATCAGTTCCCTGAGTCTTGGCCCGGGCCACAACCCGACCGAAAGCCTGGTTGAAATGCTGGAGGGCACCGGTTACGAGGCCAGATTAAACAAGGACTGCCTGCGGCGCATCAAGAACCACTTTTCGACCATCCGGCCGCGCTACCAGGCCTTCATGTCCAACATCCACGGTGTCGAGACCGATATTTTTGACAGTCAGATTCCGGGCGGCATGATTTCCAACATGGAAAGCCAACTCAAGCAGCAAAAGGCCGAGGATCGGCTCGAAGAGGTGATGATCGAAGTGCCGCGCGTGCGTGAAGATGCCGGGTTCCCCCCGCTGGTGACGCCTTCAAGTCAGATTGTCGGCACCCAGGCTGTCTTTAATGTGCTGATGGGGCGCTACAAGGTCATGTCCAACGAGTTTGCCGACCTGATGCTGGGCTACTACGGCAAAGCACCCGGCGAACGCGATCCGGCGGTGCTGGCACTCGCCACACAACATGCACACAAGGAAGCCATCACCGAGCGCCCCGCTGACCTGCTGCACCCTGAATGGGACAACCTGCAGACCGCCGCCATGGCATTGCCCGGTAACGATGGCAGTGAAGAAGATGTGCTGACCTACGCGATGTTCCCGCAGGTTGCTGCCGCTTTCTTTGAAACCCGCGAGCTTGGACCCAAAAACCTCGGTGTCGACCCGCAAGCGGCAGCGGTTAAAACCAGCCAACCGGGCGTTGAGCCTTCAGCGCCGCGCACACCGGTTACTTACGATGTCAAGCTGAACGGCCGCTCACACCGGGTGTCCGTCACGCCCATTAGCGAATAGACAAGGAAAACTATGAGCACCATGCAGGAAAAAATTGACGACTTACGCCAGCGCCAGGAGACTTCCTATTTGGGTGGCGGGGCCGACAAGCAGGCCAAGCACCGGGCCTCCGGGCGCCTGACCGCGCGTGAACGGGTGTCCACGCTGGTCGACCCTGGTAGTTTTGAAGAAGTGGGCCTTTTCGCAACGCACAGCTCAACCCTGTTTGGAATGGCGGGCAAGGTGTTGCCTGCCGATGGCGTCATCACCGGGGCCGCCTCGGTCGGCGGGCGTCTGGTGCATCTGGCAAGCCAGGATTTCACGGTGGCCGGCGGGTCAGCAGGGGAGATGCACTCGATCAAGGTCGCAGAAATCATGCACGCTTCACTGAAGACCGGCTCGCCCTTTATCTTCATCAACGATTCTGGCGGCGCCCGGGTGCAGGAAGGCATTGGCTCGCTATCGGGTTACGGCAAGGTGTTTCACGCGAATGTGATGCTGTCCGGCGCGGTGCCACAAATCTCACTGATCTGCGGCCCCTGCGCAGGCGGCGCGGCTTACAGCCCGGCGCTGACCGACTTCATCATCCAGACCCGCCAGGCGCAGATGTTCATCACCGGCCCACAGGTCATCAAACAGGTCACGGGTGAAAGCGTGACGGCGGAAGAACTCGGCGGGCCCGATGCCCACATGGTGCATTCCGGCGTGATTCACTTCATTGCTGATGATGACCAGCACGCCATCGCCTTGTGTGCCAAATTGCTCAGTTTTCTACCCGCCAACAACCTGGAAGACCCGCCGATCGTCGAAGGCGATTACTCGGTAGAGCCCAATCTGGCGCTTGATACCGTGTTGCCCGCTGAGAACAAGCAGGGTTACGACGTGCGCGCCGTCATCGAGTCCATCGTCGATCACGCTGATTTTCTCGAGGTGCAGACGGGCCATGCGATGAACATCGTGGTCGGCTTTGCCCGCATCTGCGGCGGCTCAGTCGGCATCGTCGCCAACCAACCTTGCGTGAAGGCTGGCGTGCTCGACATCAATGCATCCAACAAGGCGGCCCGCTTTATTCGCTTTTGCGACGCCTTCAATATTCCGATCGTGACCCTGGTCGATGTACCGGGCTTCATGCCGGGCGTTGAGCAGGAATACGGCGGCATCATCCGCCATGGGGCCAAGTTGCTGTTTGCCTATTCGGCGGCCACCGTGCCCAAGATCACGATCATCCTGCGCAAGAGTTACGGCGGCGCCTACCTCGCCATGTGCGGCAAAGACTTGGATGCAGACCGCGTCTTTGCTTGGCCCACGGCAGAGATCGCAGTCATGGGCGCTGAAGGCGCAGCCGAGATTGTGTTTCGCAAAGAGATTTCAGAGGCCGAAAACCCCGAGCAAAGGCGTGCGGAGCTGATTGCTGACTACCGGAACACATTCTCCAACCCTTATGTGGCGGCCGAGCAGCGACTGGTCGATGCCGTGATTGAACCCGCCATGACCCGCAGTCATATTGCCAAGGCGCTGGAATATCTGCGCATCAAACGGATCCCCCGTCCGCACAAAAAGCACGGCCTGATGCCACTTTAGAAAGGATACGATGAAACACAAGTCAAGCGACACCGAGTTGTTACCACTGATAGCGCAAATGCGCGAAGAAATCGGCGCGCTCAGCCGCCGGGTCCTCGCGCTCGAACAACGACTGGGTAACAAGGTAGCTTTCACAGACGACACCCTGAGCGAAGAAACCTTGCTCGCCATCTCTGCGGCAGTGGCCGCCTTTTTGGGCGTGCAAGCCCGCGTTCGCAATGTACGACTGGTCCACTCTAGTGCCTGGGCTCAGGTAGGACGCATCGGCGCCCATGCATCGCACCGACATCATTGATTGGAAATCACTGTGAAACTACGCATCAACATTGACGATAAGACTTACGACGTAGAGGTCGAAGTAGCCGAAGACCACGCCAATCTTCCGCCCGCCTACCCGGTGGGGTCCGCCAAACTGGCAGGCAGTGCAGCCAGCGCGCAAAACGGACATCCTGCAAGTGCACCCACTTCACCCCTTGCCAACGAGAGCAAGGTCTGCCGCAGTCCGGTCTCTGGCATTGTTGTCAAGGTTTTGGCAGAAGCTGGCCAGCAGATTCATGCCGGTGACTCCTTGCTGGTGCTGGAAGCCATGAAGATGGAAACCAATATCACCGCGCCTGCTGCAGGCGTCATCTCTGCACTTAAGGTGAAGGCCGGCGAGCACGTCCAGACTGGCGACGTGCTTATCGAATTCGCTTGAACTCCAGGGGTTTAAATACCAGCCAGTGAACGCAGGCCGGTGGGGTCCATCAGGTTCAGGGCTCGGCCTGTTCCGCTGATCAGGCTGTGCTCACGCAAGTGACGCAGCACGCGGGACAAGGTCTCCGGAGCAATGTTGAGTTGAGCTGCTATGGCGCGTTTGCGCTGTTGTAGCTGCACAGTCATGACGCCTTCGACGTCCACTTGGGCATTGCGCAGCAACCACTCGGCACAACGAGCCTCGGCGTCTTTGGCCATGCGACTGACGGCCAGTTCGGTTTGTTGGCGGTGCGCCATCGCTACATCGTGCAATACGGCTTGGGCTGGTTTAGGCATTTCTGAGAGCGAACGGCGAAACTCGGCAAGGGGCACACGACGCAAACACACCTCGGTTTCTGCCATGGCATCCAGGGCATTGGGCAGATTCAGAACCGCCGAAGTTGCCTCCAACCAACAGGGCCCAACGACCACGCCCAACTGGTGCTCCATAGCATCACCCTCCATCACACCCAATGCAACGCGCCCGGATTCGACATAGCAAACCCAAGCAGAAGAGTCAGAACGCCTCAGCAAAGACTCACCCCGGATAGCGACTTGTCTCTCAAGTGAGGGATTAATGGTTTGTGGAGAAAGCATGCTGCGACTGTGCCGCGCATCCCAAATCGCTACCTTGAGCGAAATCAAACTTTTTAGCGGAAGCACTTCACAAAACCAGCACTACCCTGAAATCATTGACATTTGTGTGGGTCGGCCCTGTGGTGACCAAATCGCCCAGCGCAGCAAAGTAGCCATAGGCATCGTTACGGTCAAGGTATTCATCAAGCTTCATTCCCAAGCACTTTGCTCGCTCCAGCGTGGCAGGCTCCACCCAAGCACCCGCGTTGTCTTCCACCCCGTCGATGCCATCGGTGTCGGCGGCCAAGGCAAACACATGCGCCTGTCCTTGCAAGGCCTGAGCCAGTCCAAGACAAAATTCGCCGGCGCGACCGCCACGCCCGCGTGGTGTTCCTGGCGCGACGGGACGCACAGTCACTGTGGTTTCTCCACCACTCAAAATGACACAAGGTTTTTGAAACGGCTGTGCTTTACGGGCCACAGCACGCGCCAACGCCGCATGTACCTTACCCACTTCGCGTGACTCGCCTTCCATCTCATCACTCAGGATGTAAGCCGCCAAGCCCGCTGCACGGGCCGCATCTGCCGCCGCCTCAAGCGACTGCTGGGGGGTGGCGATCAAGTGGATGGAATGGTCGTAAAAGGCGGGGTTGTCAGGTTTTGGCGTTTCCAACACGCCGCTTGCCAATAATTCAGCCACGGGCTCAGGCAATGCAATACGGTAGCGTTTCAAAATGGAAAGCGCCTCTTCGCTCGTGCTGGGATCGGCCACGGTCGGTCCACTGGCAATCACAGTAAGGTCATCACCCGGCACATCGCTAATGGCCAGCGTTACCACCCGCGCCGGTGCACAGGCCAGCGCCAGTCGCCCCCCTTTGATGCGAGAGAGGTGCTTGCGAACGCAGTTCATCTCAGAAATGGTGGCGCCGCTGTGAAGCAACTCGCGGCTGATGCGCTGCTTGTCTTGCAGCATCAAACCCTCTGCGGGTAGCATGAGCAGGGCCGAGCCACCCCCAGAAATCAGGCACAGCACCAGGTCATCTTTTGTCAAGCCTTGGGTTAAGGCCAATATGCGTTCAGACGCGGCCATACCCGCATCATCAGGAACGGGGTGCGCCGCTTCCACGACATCGATGCGCTGCGATAAACCTGGTGGTCGTGTGGGAATATGGTGGTAACGCGTCACCACCAGTCCCGAAAGGGGTGCATCGGCAGGCCAATGCGCCTCAACCGCCTGCGCCATGGCGCCAGCCGCTTTACCAGCACCCAACACCAGCGTTCGGCCTTTGGGCGGCGGTGGCAAAAAAGCGACCGTGTTGTGCAGTGGCAATGCTCGATGCACCGCCACCTGGAAGAGGTATTCCAAAAACTGGCGGGGCTGGTTGACCGGATTCAGAATGGGCATGTTGCACTATTAATTTAATAGCTGCTTACGCAGAATACACGGGGGCCAGAGGCCAATATGACTCAATAAAATCCCGATTATTCGCCGAGGTAGGCAGCCCGCACTTTGGGGTCGTTCAGCATCTCTTTGGCATCGCCCGTCATCGTGACTATGCCGGACTCCATGACGTAGCCCCGGTTGGCAATCGACAGGGCGCGACTGGCATTTTGCTCGACCAGCAGCACGGTCACACCTTGGGTATACACGTCGCGCACCACTTCAAAAATCTTGTCGACCATGATCGGCGACAGCCCCATGGAGGGCTCATCAAGCAACAGCACTTTGGGGCGACTCATCAGGGCGCGACCCATGGCCAGCATTTGCTGCTCACCGCCGGACATGGTGCCAGCCAATTGGTCGCGACGCTCTTTGAGCCGTGGAAATATGGTGAACACCTTGTCGATATCCATCAGGATGTCGGCTTTGTCGTCACGAATGTAGGCGCCCATTTGCAGGTTTTCGACAATCGTCATGCGGGTAAAAACCCCGCGCCCTTCCGGCACCATGGCCAAGCCCTGGCGCACCAGATCCCAAGGGCCTTGGCCGCGAATGCTTTTGCCCAGGTACTCGATGTCGCCATCGTTGATCGGCAAGGTGCCGGTGATGGCTTTCATGGTGGTGGTTTTACCGGCGCCGTTGGAGCCAATCAGGGAAACCAACTCGCCTTCGCGCACTTCAAAGTCTACGCCCTTGACCGCTTGGATGCCGCCGTAAGCCACTTTGAGGCCGGTTACTTTAAGAAGAATATTTGCCATCTTTATTGCTCAGTAACTGTTTAATGACCGCTGGTGCCCAGATAGGCTTCAATCACTTTTTCATTTCGCTGCACATCAGCCGGCGTGCCTTCGGCAATTTGTTTGCCGTAGTCGAGCACCGTCACGCGGTCACACAGACCCATCACCAGTTTCACATCGTGCTCGATCAGCAAAATAGTGCGGTTGTCGTTGCGGATTTTGTCAATCAGCGTGCGCAGCATCACTTTTTCGGTGGCATTCATGCCTGCGGCAGGTTCGTCCAACGCAATCAGTTGCGGGTCGGTTGCCAGGGCGCGCGCAATTTCAAGGCGCCGCTGGTCGCCGTAGCTCAGAGTGCGCGCCTTGTAGTCAGCAAACTTGCCGATACCAACATAGTCCAGCAGCTCGTGGGCTCGCTGGGTGATGGCGGCTTCTTCGGCCTTGAAACCGGGGGTGCGAAAAATCGCGCCCAGCAAGCCAGAATGGGTGCGGATATGGCGTCCCACCATCACGTTTTCCAGCGCCGTCATTTCGGCAAACAAGCGAATGTTCTGGAAGGTGCGCGCAATGCCGGCTTTAGCCACTTCATGCACTGCCGTGGGCTGGTAGGTTTTACCAGCGAGCTCGAAGTTGCCGGTATCGGGGGTGTAGAGCCCGGTCAGCACGTTGAAAAAGGTGGTTTTACCAGCGCCATTGGGGCCAATCAGGCCGTAGACCTGACCGCGTTTGATCTGGATACCGACTTCGCTCAGGGCCTGCAGGCCACCGAAACGCTTGGAAACGCCGGAGACGTTGAGTACTGTGTCTGTCATGTTCAGCCTTTGGTGTTCAGTGACTTGCCGTGATCGGGCGAAGGCCACAAACCGCGAGGACGCAGCAGCATGATGCTGATCATGGCCAGCGCAATCAGCAGTTGGCGAAGAATGGCAGAGTCAAGCCGCCCACCGGTCATCGCCTGCAAGGGGCCTGCCACGTAGCGCAAGACTTCAGGCAGGGCGGACAACATCACGGCGCCCAGAATAACGCCCGGCAAATGCCCAATGCCGCCGAGCACCACCATCGCCACAATCATCACCGACTCCATCAGGCTGAAGGACTCGGGCGAAATAAAGCCCTGAAAAGAGGCAAACATGGCACCCGACACGCCGCCAAAAGTCGCGCCCATGCCGAAGGCCAGCAGTTTCAGGTTGCGGGTGTTGATGCCCATGGCCTTGGCAGCAATTTCATCTTCCCGAATCGCCATCCAGGCACGACCCACGCGGGACAACTGCAGCCGATGCGAGATCACGATGCTAAAAAGCACCAAGGAAAGGAACAGGTAGTAATACAAGGACACCGAGGCCAACTCAAAGCCACCGATGGTGATTTTTTTACCTAGATCAAGCCCGAAGAAACTGAGCGAATCAATCTGATTCATGCCCTTGGGGCCGTTGGTGATGTTGACGGGATGGTCTAGGTTATTCAGGAACACCCGGATGATTTCTCCGAAACCCAAGGTCACGATTGCCAGGTAATCGCCGCGCAAACGCAGTGTAGGCGCCCCCAACAACACCCCGAAGACACCCGCAATACCAGCAGCCGCCGGGATCACAACCCAGATTGGTGTGTGCATCCCATCCGGGAACATCGCGGCAATCGCGGGAAAAGTCTCGGTCAGGTGCGGTGACGCCAGCAAGCCATACATGTAGGCGCCGATGGCGAAAAAGGCGACGTAACCCAGGTCAAGCAGACCGGCATAGCCCACCACGATGTTGAGGCCCAGAGCCAGCAGAACATAGAGCAGCGCCATGTCGGCGATGCGAACCCAGGCGTTGCCAAAACCCTGCAGCACAAGCGGCACGATCAGCAGGCCGATGGCTGCCAGCAGGAAGGTGAAGATTTTCTTTTGTTGAGTCATGACAAGTCTCCTTAAGCGCGGTCTGCCACGCGCTCACCCAGCAAGCCCGAAGGCCGCAGCGTCAGCACAATGATCAAGACAATGAACGCAAAAATGTCAGAGTAATGGCTACCCAGTACGCCCCCCGTGAGTTGACCGATATAGCCGGCGCCGAGCGATTCAATCAAGCCCAGCAAGATACCGCCCACCACCGCACCAGCGAGGTTACCGATGCCGCCAAAAACAGCCGCCGTAAAGGCCTTGAGACCGGGCAGGAAGCCCATGGTGTGCTGCACGGTACCGTAGTTGGCCGCCCACATCACGCCGGCAATGGCTGCCAGCACCGCACCAATCAGGAAGGTGGCAGAAATCACCACATCCGGCTTGACACCCATCAGGGCTGCCACGCGGGGGTTTTCAGCCGTCGCTCGCATGGCGCGACCGAGCTTGGTGTAGTTCACCACCCACATCAGAATCGCCAGCGACACCGCCGTCATGGCCAGAATCAGCACCTGCGTTGGCGTGATAACGGCGCCACCGATCTCAATGGGTGTGCGCGACAAAAGCGTCGGATAAGGCTTGTAGTTGGGCTTCCAGATGATCATGGCCAGCGTTTGCAGCAGGATGGACATGCCGATCGCGGTGATCAGCGGGGCCAGTTTGGGACTGTTGCGCAGCGGCCGGTAAGCCACTTTTTCGATCACAAAATTGAGGGCAGCTGAGACCACGCAGGCAATCAACAAGGAGATCAGAAGCATCAGCCAACCGGGGGTACTGGGCATCGATTCCTGCATCAGGCCAATGATGGTCCAACTGGTGAGGGCGCCAACCATGAGTACTTCGCCGTGGGCAAAATTGATCAGGCCAATAATGCCGTACACCATGGTGTACCCGAGGGCGACAAGGGCATACATGCTGCCCAACACCAGACCATTGATGATCTGCTGTATGAAGGTATCCATATTCTTCTCCGAAAATTTGCCGACGGTTTGAATCAGCTGTTTGCTGACGATCCGTGCGGCCTTGTGGGCTGTACCAGTTCTTTAGCAATAATCCTGCCAGAAAGGTAACTCACGTCACGTTGCTGGCAGCTAAGTGGACGCGATTGTAGCGAAGCAACACGCGTTGACGTGCCCGTCACAGAGGGGGTTTACCCTTGCGACAAAACAACTATCAGCAAGTCTTATCGGGCATCAACCTTTTTGATGATTTAGATTTTTAAGCTGACGCAGCTTGTCTGCAATTTTGATCTCCAGCCCCCGCTCCACCGGGCGGTAAAAACCTGGCTCTGCCATGCCTTCGGGCAAGTAGCGCTCGCCCGCCGCAAAACCACCGGCTTCGTCGTGCGCATAGCGGTAGCCTTTGCCGTAGTCCAGGTCTTTCATGAGTTTGGTGGGCGCATTGCGCAGGTGCATCGGCACCGGGCGTGTGCCATCCTGTTTTACAAACGCCTTGGCCGCATTGAAGGCCTTGTAAACCGCATTCGATTTGGCCGCGACGGCCAGGTAAACCACACATTCAGCCAGCGCCAACTCGCCCTCGGGCGTGCCCAGGCGCTCATAGACCTCAGACGCATCCAACGCCAGTCTCAAGGCACGTGGGTCGGCCAGCCCAATGTCTTCGCTGGCCATGCGGATCAGTCGGCGCGCCAGATAGCGCGGGTCGGCACCGCCATCGAGCATGCGCACGAACCAATACAGGGCGGCGTCGGGATCACTGCCACGCACGGATTTGTGCAAGGCTGAAATCGTGTCGTAAAACTGTTCGCCACCCTTGTCATATCGGCGCATGCGCTCGCCCAGTACCTTGAGGAGCCACAGATCTGTGATTTCGGCACGCTTCTCTTGTGTGGCGGCCACCGTCAAAGTCTCCAGCGTGTTGAGCAGTCGCCGGGCATCGCCATCCGCATAAGCCACCAGCCGATCAATAGCTATCTTTTCAATAGCTGGTAGCGCATGTTCTGCTTGGGCTACAGCCACTATTTGTTCTAAGTCCTGGGGCGACAAGGCTTGCAGCACATAAACCGCTGCGCGTGAGAGCAAAGCCGAATTCACCTCAAACGACGGGTTCTCGGTGGTGGCGCCGATGAACGTGAAGAGACCACTCTCCACATGCGGCAAAAAAGCGTCCTGCTGGCTTTTGTTGAATCGGTGCACTTCGTCCACGAACACCAGTGTGCGCCGGCCTTGTCCGAGCGCCAACTGGGCCAGCTCGACCGCTTCACGGATGTCCTTGACACCCCCTAGCACGGCGCTGATGGTGATGAACTGCGCGTCAAAGGCATTCGCCATCAGGCGCGCAATGGTGGTTTTGCCGGTGCCCGGCGGACCCCACAAAATACAACTGTGCGGCTGACCCGACTCAAACGCGAGCCGCAGCGCCATGCCCTCTCCCAGCAGGTGCTGCTGGCCAATCACGGCCGCCAGCGTCTTGGGGCGCAGCCGCTCGGCCAGCGGTTGGAGGGATTTGGCAGGTGTTGACGAACTCACGGCGTCACTGTTTGATCACGTCCGCGCCCGCCGGGGCTTTGAACGAGAAGCTGTTGCCCGGCAAAGCAGGGTTGGCCTCAAACCGGTTAAAGGTCAACAAAGAGCGCTGACCGAAGCTGTCGAGAATTTCAAGCGCGGCCAGGCCGCCTGTTTTGCTGGCAGCCCCGTCACCCACCTTGAAGCCCACACGCACCGACTGCAACTGCCCTTCTTTGGCTTTTGGCGTCGCCGCCACCCACTGCAGCCCATCTTTGTCGGGCGCATCAGCCAGCGTGAAATCAGCCTTTAAGGCGAGCAGATCGGGTGCCGATGCAATCAGGGCGGCGGGCGTGGAACCCAGCACCTGAGACTGTTTGCGCGCGGTAACCTGGTTCAAATCCACGTCATACAACCACAGCGTCTGACCGTCGGCCACGATGCTTTGTTCAAACGGTTTTTTGTAAATGAACTTGAAACGGCTAGGCCGCGAAAACTCGAAGGTGCCGCTCGAGGTCTTGACACGCGTCGCTTGCCCTTCCTTGGGCGGCGAAGTCACCACCTGTGTGAAATCAGCGCGGCCTGTTTTAACGGTCTTTATAAATATTTCAAGGCTTTCCAAGCCTGCAGCCCCCGTGATACCTGCGTAAGCAGCTATAAAAAAAATAGCAATTCGTTTCATGATGTCTTTCACTCGGCGCGCGCTGGCACCAAAATTTCACGCTGTCCGCTGCTGCTCATCGAGCTGACCAGACCGGCGTTTTCCATATCTTCCACCAAGCGCGCGGCGCGGTTGTAACCAATCTTCAAGTGGCGCTGCACCAGCGAAATACTGGCCTTGCGGTTCTTCAAAACGATTTCGACGGCCTGGTCGTAGAGCGGGTCTTTTTCAGCGCCGCCACCGCCGCCCTCGCCCATCATGTCGCCCACGCTATCGTCGGTGCCACCTTCGAGCAAGCCTTCGACGTAATTGGGTTCACCCTGCGACTTGAGGTAGGCCACCACGCGGTGCACTTCATCGTCACTGACAAAAGCGCCGTGCACACGAATCGGCAAACCAGTGCCGCTGGGCATGTAAAGCATGTCGCCCATGCCCAGCAAGGCCTCGGCGCCCATCTGGTCCAGAATGGTGCGGCTGTCGATCTTGCTGCTGACCTGAAACGCAATGCGGGTCGGGATATTGGCCTTGATCAGGCCGGTGATCACGTCCACGCTGGGGCGCTGGGTTGCCAGAATCAGGTGGATACCAGCGGCACGGGCTTTTTGAGCCAGACGGGCAATCAGCTCTTCAATCTTCTTGCCGATCACCATCATCAAATCGGCCAACTCATCAATCACCACCACAATGTGCGGCAGGCGCTCCAGCGGCTCAGGCGCTTCCGGCGTCAGGCTGAACGGGTTGTAGATGAACTCGCCACGCGACTTGGCCTCGTCAATCTTGGCGTTGTAGCCAGCCAAATTGCGGACACCCATTTTGCTCAGCAGCTTGTAGCGGCGCTCCATCTCGGCCACGCACCAGGTCAGGCCGTGCGCCGCTTGGCGCATGTCGGTCACCACCGGCGCCAGCAAATGCGGAATACCTTCGTAGAACGACATTTCAAGCATTTTGGGGTCGATCATCAAGAACCGCACATCGCTCGCCTCGGCCTTGTAGAGCAGGCTCAGAATCATGGCGTTGATCCCGACCGACTTTCCCGAGCCCGTGGTACCGGCCACCAGCACGTGCGGCATTTTGGCCAGATCGGCCACCACCGGGTTGCCCACAATGTCTTTGCCCAAGCCCATGGTCAGAAGTGATTTGGCCTCGTGGTAGGTGTTGGAGCCCAAAATCTCGGACAGTTTGATGGACTGCCGCTTGGCGTTGGGCAACTCCAGCGCCATGAAGTTCTTGCCCGGAATGGTCTCCACCACCCGGATCGACACCAGACTCAGGGAGCGCGCCAAGTCTTTGGCCAGACCCACAATCTGCGAGCCCTTGACGCCAGTGGCCGGCTCAATCTCGTAACGCGTGATGACCGGGCCGGGCTGGGCCAGCACCACACGCACATCGACGCCGAAATCCTTCAGCTTTTTCTCGATCATGCGACTGGTCATCTCCAGCGTCTCGGGCGCCACGGTCTCCTGACGCACCAGCGCTTCGTCCAGCAAATCAACTTGCGGCAACTTGGTGTCGGGCATTTCCTTGAACAAAGGTTTTTGCCGCTCCTTGGCGACCCGGTCGCTCTTTGGCACGTCGACCATCACCGGCTCAATCACGACCGGCCGAGGGTGGTGCACGGCGATTTCTTCGCGCTCCTCAAGCACCACTTCTTCACGAGCCCGCGCCGCTTGGCGACCCACGGCAATGTCTTGCGCCACTTCACGTTTTTCACGCCGTGACTCGACCTGAAAATAAAGCCAGGCGCCCAGGCGCTCGGCCACATGACCCCAGGAAAAACGAAACACCAGCGCCGAGCCCACCACGCCCAACGCGATGGCAACCAGACCCGCACCTGCAAATCCCAACCATTTGACACTCAAGGGGCCCACAAAGTAACCCAAAATACCGCCGCCCGAACCTGGCAGACGCGCCTCCAGACTGTAAAAGCGTGACCACTCCAGGCTGGCACTGGCGCACAGCAACAAGATCAGGCCACACCAAAAAGCAGCCCGACTGGCCGTGAACCGGGTGATGAATGTGGTCGGTGTCGGGCTGGGGTCGACGCGGGTGGTCAGCAGTTCGCGCCCTCGCAGCCACTGGGCCAGGCCCGAGAGCCAGACACGAATGCCCGCCGCCACACACCACCAGACTGAAAAACCCAACACAAAATAACTGCCATCCGCCAGCCAGGCGCCCAAGCGTCCGGCCCGATTAAGGACCGGCGCGCCATTCCCCGAGGTCGACCAGGCCATGTCCTGCGTCGAATACCCCAGCAACGAAATCAGCCAAAATGCAAGAAGGATGAACCCGGCCAACAAGCCGAGTTCGTCTGCAAAACGCCGCCATCCAGCGCGTCCCGGAGAAGCTGCAGAGCGAGAAGAATTCAAGGTATTTAAAGAGTAAGTCATACTATCTCGCACTGTACACGGCGCATCAAATTTTTCTAAAAAGGTTATCCACAATGTCCAACACACGACATGCCAAGGTTTTAATTTTGGGCTCCGGCCCAGCGGGCTACACCGCGGCTATTTACGCCGCACGCGCCAATCTCAACCCCTTGCTGATCACCGGCATTGCCCAAGGCGGCCAACTCATGACCACCACCGAAGTGGACAACTGGCCCGCCGACGTTCACGGCGTGCAAGGCCCGGAGCTGATGCAACGCTTTCAGGAACACGCCGAGCGCTTCAAAACCGAAATCTTATTCGATCACATCAACGCGGTCGATTTCAGCCAGCGCCCCTTCACCCTCAAGGGCGACAGCGGCGAATACACCTGCGACTCGCTCATTCTCGCCACCGGGGCTTCGGCCAAATACCTGGGCCTGCCTTCCGAGACCGCTTTCATGGGGCGCGGCGTCTCGGGTTGCGCAACCTGCGACGGTTTCTTTTACCGTGACGAAATTTGCTGCGTCGTGGGCGGTGGCAACACTGCGGTCGAAGAAGCGTTGTACCTGTCCAACATCGCGGCCAAGGTTTTTCTGGTGCACCGCCGCGACAAATTCAAGGCCGAGCCGATCCTGATCGACAAGCTGATGGAAAAAGTGGCCGCTGGCAAGATTGAACTCAAAACCTTTTGCACCCTGGACGAAGTGCTGGGCGACCAGAGCGGCGTCACCGGCGTTCGTCTGAAGAACGTTACCACCGGCAACACCGAAGACCTGACCCTCAAGGGCTGTTTTATTGCCATTGGTCACTCGCCCAACACCGATATTTTTGCCGGTCAACTGGAGATGGCCGGTGGCTACATCGTCACCCAGGGCGGACTCAAGGGCGCGGCCACCCAAACCAGCGTGCCCGGCATTTTTGCTGCGGGCGATGTGCAGGATCACGTCTACCGCCAGGCCATCACCAGCGCCGGCACCGGTTGCATGGCGGCCCTTGACGCGCAACGTTTTCTTGAGCAAGGTTAAATAGCTATAATCGAAGGCTTTCCTGGATTTAGCTGCGTTTCTCACGAAACATATCGGGTTCAGGGAATCTATTTACCGCCACTTGAATGTGTGGCGAGGTGCGGCGAAAGCTGTTAACGAGTAGGCACGAAAGTGTTTACGTCTTCTGGAGTGTCCAAATGGCACGCGTATGTGAAGTCACGGGCAAAGGCCCGATGGTTGGGAACAAAGTTTCCCATGCCAACAACAAAACCAAGCGCCGGTTCTTGCCGAACCTGCAATATCGCCGTTTCTGGGTCGAGAGCGAAAACCGTTGGATTCGCTTGCGCATTTCCAACGCAGGTTTGCGTTTGATCGACAAAAACGGTATTGATGTCGTGCTCGCAGATCTGCGTTCACGTGGTCAGGCATAAGGAGCAGCACCATGGCAACCAAAGGCGGACGCGAAAAAATCAAGCTGGAATCGACAGCTGGCACTGGCCACTTCTACACCACCAGCAAAAACAAGAAAACAATGCCCGAGAAGATGCTGATCAAGAAATTTGATCCAAAAGCTCGCAAGCACGTTGACTACAAAGAAATGAAACTGAAGTAATTCAGGTTTATTTGCTAACAAAAAAGCCCGTTTATAACGGGCTTTTTTGTGGCTGGGTCTTTTTGCCTGATGCTATTTTATCAATAGCTACTCAGGCAATAAGGACGGGGGCTAGAGCCTCATTTGGTTAATAATTATCAGACCTGTGCCGCCCGCAGCTTGAATGAAAACTCTTGCAGCGCTGCAATGCCGCTGGCCTCGGCGCGGTGACACCAGGCTTGCAGATCAGCGGCCAACTGCTCACGGGTGTGCGAGCGGTTCAGCCACATCTGGCGCAACTCTTCGCGCATGACCACCATCTTGTCCAGCACCGGCGAGGCCGCACGCGCCATCGTCAATTGAACGGCGGCAGCGGCTGGCACACGGTCGGTGTCGCGGTGCATCCAACGCTGGGCCGCTTTGAGCACTGAAGCGTCGGCGCTGCGCGCTTTCATGGCTTCCAGCTCCTCCTTGAAGGCACGGCGCATGTCTTGCGCATAGCCGGCCATGATTTCGTAACGGTTGGAAATCAAGGCTTCCAGGGTCTTTTCATCGGCCACCGGGCGCACATCGCCAAAGGCCAGCTTGGGCGGCGTCTTTTTAACCGTTGCCAAGCCCACGCGCTGCATCAGGCTGATATACATCCAGCCAATATCAAATTCGTAGGGCTTGACCGACAACTTGGCAGAGGTGGGGTAGGTGTGGTGGTTGTTGTGCAACTCTTCACCGGCAATCAGGAGGCCCCAGGGTGAAATGTTGGTACTGGCATCTGGCGCCTCGAAGTTGCGATAACCCCAGTAATGCGCCGCGCCATTGATGATGCCGGCCGCCATCACAGGTGTCCAGGCCATTTGCACAGCCCATACCGCCAGACCGGCCGCGCCAAACAGGGCCAGGTCAAGGGTCAGCATCAAGGCAATACCCAGCGCTGAAAATCGGGTGTAGAGATGGCTTTCTATCCAGTCGCTGGGCGTCCCGTGGCCAAAACGTGTCATGGTTTCCTTGTTGGCCGCCTCTTTGCGGTACAACTCATAGCCTTGCAGCAACACCGTTTTGATGCCGTACACATGCGGGCTATGCGGATCATCAGGTTGCTCGCATTTGGCGTGGTGTTTGCGGTGAATGGACGTCCATTCCTTGGTGACCTGCCCGGTGGTCAGCCAGAGCCAAAAGCGGAAGAAGTGCGAAGCAATCGGGTGCAAATCCAGCGCACGGTGCGCTTGGTGCCGATGCAAAAACACCGTCACACTGATCATGGTGATGTGGGTCATCACCAAAGTAAATACGGCAATTTGCCAACCCGACAAATTCCAAAAACCATTAGCCAACCAATTAACCACTGCATTGAATGCAGCCCCATCAGAAAACAACATATTCAGAGAGTCTTTCAACAACGAATTGATAATGATCAGGATGGGCTCGTGCTTAACCTGCTAGCCACAGATTTTAAAGCGTTCAGCGCAAAAAAGATATTCCGGGGCCAGCCGCAGATAGGGACTGCCCCTGAAAAAGCAATCGTCAGGCGGGTTTCTTTTCCCATACTGCGGCAAAAAAACCATCCGTCTGGTGCCGGTGCGGCCACAGGCGCAAGTAGCGCAGGTTGTTTTCGCCGCCAGAGCACAGTTTTTCAGCGCCCTCCACCTTCAGGCCGGTCAAAATTTCACCGGCATCGACTTGGGTGAATTCCGGATTGGCTTCACTGAAAGCTTGCGCAACGGCTTCGTTTTCCTGAATCATGGTGCTGCAAGTGGCATAGACCAAGCGACCGCCGGGTTTCAGCAAGCGGGCGGCACTTTGCAAAATAGCGGTTTGTGTCACCGCCATTTGCTCCACCAGCGCCAAGCTTTGGCGCCATTTCAGATCCGGGTTGCGCCGCAGCGTGCCCAAACCCGAGCAAGGCGCATCCACCAACACGCGGTCAATCTTGCCAGACAGGCGTTTGACGCGGTCGTCACGTTCATGGGCTATTGCTGCCGGGTGCACATTGGACAGACCACTGCGCGCCAGACGCGGTTTCAGGGCGTCCAGACGGTGCGGTGACGTATCGAACGCGTACAAGCGACCGGTGCTGCGCATACCCGCGCCAATCGCCAGCGTTTTGCCACCGGCACCGGCACAAAAGTCCACCACCATCTCGCCGCGCTTGGCATCGACCAGCATGGCCAGCAGTTGCGAGCCTTCATCTTGCACCTCAAACGCACCGCGAATGAAGGCCTCGTGCTTGTTCAGCACGGGCTTGCCGGAAATGCGCAAGCCATTGGGAGAGTAAGGCGTAGGCAGCGCTTTGATGCCGACCTGAGCCAGCTCTTTTTGCACGTCGGCACGCTTGGCATTGAGGGCATTGACCCGCAAATCGAGCCCGGCGCCCTGGTTAAGGCTGTCGGCGAGTTGCCAGAATTCATCGCCCAGCTGCTCTTTGAGCGGCTGCACCAGCCACTCGGGCAGGTTATGGCGGTGGCGCTCCATCAAGTCGGCGACGTTGATTTTTTCGCACTGATCGAGCCAGTTGATTTCCAGGTCGTTCAAGGCGCTGCGCAGAAAATCGCCCGGGCCGTAAAAGCCCAAAATCGCCAAACGGCGCTCTTTGGGGCCGCTGCCCGAGGGCGCAAAGTGTTCAAACAGTTGTTTTTTGCGCAGTACGGCATAGACCGTTCCGGACAAGGTGGCGCGTTCGCGAGGCCCAAGACCGCGGTTGTCGCGAAAGAATTTCGAGACGACAGCGTCGGTGGGGTGGTCAAATTTGAGGGTGAGGCGGACGAGTTCAGAACAAACGTCGAGCAGGGCTTTTGGGTGCATAGCCTACGATTGTCCCATGACTGACGAAATCCTCCCACCCATCACCCCAACCCGCAAGGGCCAGTACCGCCATTACAAAGGCCTGCGCTATGAAGTGATTGACACCGTGCGCCACAGCGAAACACTGGAACCCATGACGCTTTACCGCGCGCTTTACGGTGAACAGGGCCTCTGGGTGCGCCCGGCCGCCATGTTTTCCGAAGAAGTGGTGATTGATGGCGTACGGCAACCCCGGTTCAGCTGGATTTCAGAATAAATCCTTCGCCGACTTCTGGCTTGCGCGACAAGGAAAGCACTCTCAGCGCCGATGCCTGATATATCGCAAGCCCTATTTACAAGACTTCACATTGCAACAACCAAACATTAATTTGACTCCTGCACAATGAGTTGATGAATTTTAAAAAACCAAACGCTTCGTTTTTTCGCCCGAATTCGCCCCCCGCGCTGGTTTTAGTAGTGGCACTGGCGCTGGGTGGCTGTGCCGCCAAGCCTCCGGCCAACCCCTTAGCGGCTGACACGGCAAGCACTGCGACAGCGTCTGAGAATGCGCTGGCCCTCTGGTGGCAAAAATTCAACGATCCGCTACTAAGCCAACTGGTCACGCAGTCTTTGCAGGCCAACACCAGTATCAGATCCGCCCAGGCTGCGCTGCAGCAATCGCGGGCTTTGCGCGATGTGAAAGGTGCCAGCCTGCTGCCTGGCTTGAACGCCTCAGGCTCGGCCGGGCGCAGCAAGTCAGGCGACTTTGACGCCAGCAACAGTTTCAAGGTGGGGCTCGACGCCAGTTGGGAGCCGGATATCTTTGGCGGCCAGCGCAGCGCGCTCAACGCCACCGAAGCCGATGCCCAGGCCTCCGAAGCCTCGTTGGCCGATGTGCAGGTTTCGGTCGCGGCCGAAGTGGCCATCGCCTACATTCAGCTACGCGGTCAGCAAGCCCAACTGCAGATTGCCCGCTCCAACCTCGTCAGCCAGCAGGAAACCCTGCAAATCACCAAATGGCGCGCCCAGGCCGGGTTGATCACATCGCTCGAGGTCGAGCAGGCCCGCACTGCCAGCGAGCAAACCAGTGCGCAGGTTCCAGCACTGGAAGCCAGCATTGCCAAGACCCAGCACAGCCTCGCGGTACTGACGGGCCAGCGCCCCGATGCCTTGCGGGTCATGCTGAAGACTACTCAGCCGGTGCCACAGGCCGCTGGCAGTCTGGCGCAGAGCATTCCCGCGCAAACCCTGCGCCAGCGACCCGATGTGCGCGCTGCCGAGCACCGCATTACGGCCGCCCTGGCGCGTGTCTCAGCGGCTGACGCGGCGCGCTACCCGGGGTTTTCCATCTCTGGCTCACTGGGGCTGAACGCCTTGACGCTGGGCGCAATTACCAATGGCGCCACGGTGGTGAGCTCATTGTTAGCGGGTATCTCGGTCCCCTTGTTTGACGGCGGTGCCGCCAAATCCCAAGTTCTGGCGCAAGAAGCTGTACTGGAGCAAGCGCGGGCCAGCTACCAGACGGTGGTGTTGACCGCCTTGAAAGACGTTGACGATGCGCTGGCAGCCCTTAAAGGTGACCAGGCCCGTCAGGTGCACCTGCAAGCCGCCGCCGAGGCCGCAGGCCATGCCGCCCTGTTGGCCCAGAACCGTTACAGCAGCGGTTTGATTGACTTCCAGACCGTGTTGCTAACCCAGCGCTCGCTCCTGAACGCCCAAGACACCGTGGCGAGTACCAGCGCCGACCTCAGTGCCGACCATGTGCGCCTGTACAAGGCGCTGGGCGGCGGCTGGAACTAAAACCAAAAAACCAAGAAAACACCATGACCACTCCCACTCCCACTTCTACTCCTGATCCAGTCGACACGGCTGACCTGCAAGCCATGCTGGACGCAGCCCCGCCGCGCGTCTGGTGGCGTCGCCTCACGGTCTGGCTTATCGCGGGCGGGCTGCTGCTGGCGGGCGTTGGCTATTACTTCTGGCAGGCCAACAACAAAAGCAACGAGGCGCCGGTCTTTGTCACCGAAGCCGCCAACCTGGGCAACCTGACCTTGAACGTGTCCGCCAACGGCACGCTGCAACCCACCAATTCGGTCAGCATTGGCAGCGAGTTGTCGGGCACCGTGTTGCGCGTGCTGGTCGATGTGAACGACAAGGTCAAAAAAGGCCAGGTGCTGGTGGCGTTGGACACCGCCAAACTGACGGACCAGGTGGCCCGCTCACGTGCCGCACTTAGCGCCGCCAACGCGCGGGTTTCACAAACGATGGCGACCGTCAAAGAAGCGCAAGGCAACCTGGCGCGACTGGAAGAAGTAGCGCGCCTGTCTGGCGGCAAAGTGCCGTCGCAGGCCGAGTTGGACACCGGTCGTGCCACGCTGGAGCGCGCCAAAGCCGACGAGTTGAGTGCCCACGCCAATGTCGCCGATGCCAAGGCTGCGGCCTCGACCGATGAAACCAACCTCTCCAAAGCCTCCATCCGCTCGCCCATCAACGGCGTGATCCTGACGCGTACGGTGGACCCCGGCAACGCCGTGGCCGCCTCCTTGCAGGCCGTGACCTTGTTCACCATCGCCGAAGACCTGGCTCAACTCAAGCTGCAAGTCAACGTCGACGAAGCCGATGTGGGCGCCGTCAAAATGGGCCAAAAGGCGCGCTTCACGGTCAGCGCCTACCCATCGCGCAAGTACCCGGCCACCATCACCCGAGTGGCCTATGGCTCCACCATCACCGAAAACGTGGTGACCTACGTCACCTACCTTGAAGTGGACAACTCCGACCTGAGCTTGCGCCCCGGCATGACCGCCTCGGCCACCATCACCTCCACCGAACTGCGCGATGTGCTGCTGGTGCCCAACACGGCGCTGCGCTTCACACCGACTCAATCCGGAGGTGCAGCAGGCGGCGCCAAGGCCAAGGGCGGCATTGTGTCGAGCCTGATGCCACGCATGCCGCCCGGCGCCCGCAAAACAGCCGGCGGCAGCGGTCCCGCCAAGCAGCTGTGGGTGCTGCGTGACGGTGCCGCAGTCGCGGTGGCGGTCACCGCCGGCATCACCGATGGTCGCATGACCGAAATCACCGGCGGCGACTTGAAGACCGGCATGCTGGTGATTACCGACCAACGTGCTGCAGGATCAGCCCCATGAGTGACGCCCCGCTCATCACGCTCAAGCGGGTGACCAAGGTCTACGGCGAAGGCGCTACCGCATTGCAGGCGCTCAAAGGTGTGGACCTGAGCATCCAGGCCGGTGATTTTGTCGCCATCATGGGCCCCAGCGGCTCGGGCAAGTCCACCGCCATGAACATGCTGGGCTGCCTGGACACCCCCACCACTGGCGAGTATTTGTTTCATGGCGTGCACGTCGAAACCCTGTCGCGTGACCAGCGGGCGCGCATGCGGCGACGTTTTCTGGGCTTTGTGTTTCAGGGCTTTAACCTGCTGGCGCGCACCTCGGCGCAAGAAAATGTCGAACTGCCCCTGCTCTACCGGGGCGAAAGCGCCAAGGCACGCCATGCCGCCGCCGCCAAAGCGCTGGCCTCGGTCGGTCTGGCCGGCTGGGAGCACCACACACCGGCCGAGTTGTCGGGCGGACAACAGCAACGGGTGGCGATTGCCCGCGCCATCGTGACCGAACCCGCCGTGTTGCTGGCCGACGAGCCCACCGGCAACCTTGACACCCAGCGCAGCAAAGAAATCATGGAACTGCTGTGGGGCCTCAACGTCAACCACGGCATCACCGTGCTGATGGTCACGCACGAGGCCGACATGGCGGCCTATGCCAAACGCATCGTGCGTTTTGTCGACGGCGTGGTCGAAAGCGACACCCTCAACCCGCACCCGGCCGGGCTGCATTCGTCCACCTTAGAGGCCGCCTGATGCTGCTCAACACCTTGCTGCTCGCCTTGCGCTCGATCCGGCGCAACCTGATGCGTTCATTTCTGACCATTTTGGGCATCGTGATTGGCGTGAGCGCCGTCATCACCATGGTCACGCTGGGCAACGGCGCCACCCTGGCGGTGCAAAACCAGATTTCGAGCCTGGGCACCAACCTGCTGCAAGTGCGCCCCGGCCAACGCATGGGCCCCGGCGGCGGCGGTGGCGGCTCGCCCTCTTTCAAGGAAGTTGACGCCGACGCCATTGCCACCCAAATCGGCGGCATTGCAGCCGTGGCGCCCGAGGCCCGCACCGGCGGCACGCTGGTCGCCAACGGGCGCAACTGGACCAGCAGCGTCATCGGCAGCACCAACAACTGGCTCATCACCGGCAACTGGAAAATTCGCGATGGCCGCGAGTTTTCAGACGACGAAATCCGCGCCGGGGCGGCGGTCTGCATGATCGGCGAAACCGTGCGGCGCGAGCTTTACGGCACACGCCCGGCCTTGGGTGAGCAATTGCGCGTCAAGCAAATCAGTTGCGAGATTGTGGGCGTGCTGGCGTCCAAGGGCCAAGGTGCTTTTGGCAACGACCAGGACGACGTAGTACTGGTGCCCATCAAGACGCTGCAACGCCGCATCACCGGCAACACCCGCGTGAACACCTTGCTGGTGTCGATGCGTGACGGCAGTGACGCCACCCGCGTCAAGGCCAGCATCACCCAACTGCTGCGCGAGCGGCGCAAACTGGCTGAGGGCGACGAGGACAACTTCAATGTGCTCGACACCAAACAACTGGCCGAAACTTTCTCCAGCACCACCAAGGTCATGACCATGCTGCTGGGTGCCGTGGCCGCGGTGAGCCTGCTGGTGGGTGGCATCGGCATCATGAACATCATGCTGGTGAGCGTGACCGAGCGCACCCGCGAGATCGGGCTACGTCTGGCCATCGGGGCGCTGGAGCGCGAGGTGCTGCTGCAATTTTTGATTGAGGCGGTGGTGCTGTCCTCGCTGGGCGGCATCATCGGCATCGTTCTGGCCACGATCGCCTCCATCGGCATCTCCAGTTTGATGGATGTGCCCTACCTGTTTAACCCGGGGGTGAACCTCATGTCTTTCTTGTTCTCTGCCGGCATTGGGGTGCTGTTTGGTTTCTTCCCGGCGCGGCGGGCCGCCCGGCTGGACCCGATTGAGGCGCTGCGTCACGAATGATGAATTTATATCAAATCAGGCTGTAGATCCCCGTGCAGCAAGCGTCATAGTTTGTGGGGGACGATGACATCGGGGTAGAGGGCTCCGCTCATGTCCCCCGGACCGGGCTGCGCCCGATCCTCCTCCTTGACTTCGCTGCACCCTCTACCCCGTTGACATCGTCTGCCAGCCGTGTTGGC
>NZ_JBAWYV010000013.1:0-50137 GCF_037143375.1 Rhodoferax sp.
AGGGCTCGTGAGTTCGAATCTCACCGCTTCCGCCAAGATACAACCCTAAGTGATTGATTCACTTAGGGTTTTTTCTTGTCTATAGTTTCCCATCCGCGTTATATCCGGCATCAAAAACAGTCAGCACAGCAACCGGGCAGGGCTGGCGGTCAAGTTGCAATTAAAAGTTCCAGGCAAGCCGCCACGCTCTGTATGATTCTCAGCAGACAGGCACGTACAGATGCCTGCTTTGACTTAGCTGGAGACAAACTCATGCAAAGACGACACCTGATTGCCGGTAGCCTGTTCGCTGCCACCTTGCCCGAATGGGTCTTCTCACAAGCGCTTGAAAAGCCCAAAGTCACCCTTTCGGTGGGCGGGAAAAACCTGCTGTACTACCTGCCACTTACGATTGCCGAACAATTGGGTTACTTCAAGGATGAGGGACTGGATGTGACCATCGTCGACTTTGCAGGAGGCTCCAAAGCCTTGCAGGCGGTGGTGGGCGGCAGCGCCGACGTAGTCTCCGGGGCGTTTGAACACACCATCAACATGCAGTTCAAGGGACAGAAAATGCGCGCCTTTGTACTGCAAGGCGCGGCACCCCAAATTGTGCTGGGCATCAACCCCAAAACTATTCCCAATTTCAAGAGTATTGCCGACCTCAAAGGTAAAAAAATTGGCGTCTCCGCGCCCGGCAGTTCGACCAATGTGATGGCCAATTTTGTGCTGGCCAAGGCAGGTCTCAAACCCAGCGATGTCAGCTTTATTGGCGTTGGTACCGGCAGCGGTGCGGTGGCCGCCATGCGCTCAGGCCAAATTGATGCAATGAGCAACCTTGACCCCGTCATCACTTTGTTGCAACGCTCGGGCGACCTCAAAATAGTGGCCGACACCCGCAAAGTCGCGGAGTCTGAAAAAATATTTGGCGGTCCCATGCCCGCTGGTTGTCTGTACGCACCACAGTCGTTCATCGACAAAAATCCCGCCACCACCCAAGCCCTGACCAACGCCTTGGTGCGCGCACTTAAATGGATTCAAACTGCAGGCGCTGCTGAGATCATAAAGGCCGTGCCCGAGGGTTATCTGTTGGGTGACCGTGCGGTCTACATTGATGCCTACCTGGCCGCCAAAGGTGCACTGTCACCCAACGGCATGATCCCGGAACAAGGCGCCCCGACGGCGTTTAGGGCACTGGCCAGTGTGGATGAAAAGATCGCTGCCGCCAAACTGGACCTGATGGCCATCTACACCAACGATTTTGTTAAAAAAGCCAACGCCAAATACCCCAAAGGTTGACATGACGGCGGCCTTGACACTGCGCGATGTCGCATGCACCTTTGTCAGCAAAGACCAACCCGGTCAACGCTACACCGCGGTGCAGTCGGTGAATCTGAGCGTTGCAGCCGGCGAATTCGTCAGCGTGGTCGGGCCCACAGGGTGTGGCAAGAGCACGCTGCTGAATGTGGGCGCGGGCTTGCTCGCCCCCAGCACAGGCTCCGTGAGCGTTTTTGGTCAGCCACTGACCGGCATCAACGCCCGTGCCGGGTACATGTTTCAGGCCGAGAGTTTGATGCCCTGGCGCACTGCGTCAGGCAACGTATCAGCCGGATTGCAATTTCGTGGCGTACCTGAGGCCCAAGTCGCCGCTCAAGTAGACGAGTGGTTGCGTCGGGTAGGGTTGGGTGGTTTCGGCGACCGTTATCCGCATCAAATGAGCGGCGGTATGCGCAAGCGTGTCAGCTTGGCGCAAACGCTGGTGCTGGATCCCGACATCATTTTGATGGACGAACCGTTCTCAGCGCTGGACATTCAAACCCGCCAACTGATGGAAAACGAGTTACTGGAGATTTGGTCGTCAAAAAAGAAGGCTGTACTGTTCATCACTCATGATCTGGACGAAGCCATTGCCATGAGCGATCGCGTGGTGGTGATGAGTGCCGGGCCGGCCAGCCACCCGATCGGTGACTTCTGCATCGATATCGAACGCCCGCGTGATGTGAGTGAGGTCAAAACCACGCCCCGCTTTTTAGAACTGCACGCGGCCATCTGGGCCGTGCTGCGTGAAGAAGTTCTCAAAGGTTACCAGCAACAGTTGAAAGCGGCCTGAATCCATGTGGAATCTGATCAAACCGCGCAGCGGCAACCTGTGGCTGTGGCAGCTTGGCCTTTTGCTGGCGCTGTTTGTCTTTTGGCATGTGATGACGGTGCCAGGGTTGATCCCGCCGATGATGTTCGACAACGACACCCAGGCTGCCTTCTTTTTTGGTGAACCGCTCAAAATGGCGTCACGCATCTGGGCGTGGTTTGTCGTTGACGCAGACATTTACAAACATCTGGGCGTCACGCTAGCCGAGACGCTGCTGGCCTTTGCCATTGGATCAGGTTTGGGCCTGGCAGGAGGCTTATGGCTGGCGCTGGCGCCCATGGCTTCGGCCCTTCTGGAGCCCTACATCAAAGCCATGAACGCCATGCCGCGCATCATTTTGGCCCCCATTTTTTCTGTTTGGTTTGGACTGGGCATGGGCTCAAAAGTGGCGCTTGGGGTGACTTTGGTTTTCTTCATTGTTTTTTTCAATGTTTACCAAGGCGTGAAAGAAGTCAGCCCCGTGGTGCTTGCCAATGCGCGCATGCTGGGCGCCGACCAACGGCAGTTGCTGCGCCATGTTTACCTGCCCAGCGCCACCAGTTGGGTGTTCAGTTCGCTCCACACGGCCGTGGGCCTGGCCTTTGTTGGGGCTGTGGTGGGAGAGTATTTGGGCTCCAGCCAGGGCGTTGGCTACCTGATTTTGCAAGCCGAAGGAAGCTTTGACATCAATACCGTGATGGCCGGCATTGTGGTACTCACCCTCTTCGCACTGGTACTCGACGGCCTGGTCGGCTTGGTTGAGCAACGTCTGATGAAATGGCAACCACGCTCTGGCGAGACTGAGAAACTGTAGCCATTGCAGTCCTGAGCGAAGGCGCTTCGCAATGTCAATATAAACACCTGATCGGCATTCAATCACATCACTGACCAATATCAACATTGCAAGCCTGTATGTCTAGAATCGGCAAATATCAACACGCCTCTCTGATGTAATCAAGTTCCAAGTGGATGCAAAATAGTGCTTTCGCCCAGCATCCGGCTTTTTAATTTACCTTTCGGAGCTACCTTGTCAAATAATATCCATCGCATCGCCATCTGCACCGGAGGCGGCGACGCTCCGGGTTTAAACGCGGTCATTCGCTCCGTGGTGGTCGCGGCCTCCAACCGGGGCTGGGAATGCTATGGCATACGGGATGGATTTAACGGTATTCTTTTTCCGGAACGTTATTCAGAAGGCGGGGTGTTCCGCCTCACCTTGGACCGGGTTCGGGGCATCGCCCATTTGGGGGGCACCATTCTGGGCTCCACCAACAAAGGTAATCCCTTGCATTTCCCGATAAAAATGCCGGACGGATCCACCAAAGAGATTGATCGCACTGACGAAATCCTTGAATATTTCGCCCTGAAAGAACTGGATGCGCTTGTCTCCATCGGTGGCGATGGCTCGCTCACCATCGCCAACGCGCTCCACGAAAAAGGACTGCGCGTGGTCAGCGTTCCCAAAACCATTGACAACGACCTGGACAAAACGGTCACAACCTTCGGCTTTGACACGGCGGTCGCGTTTGCAACTGAATGCCTCGACCGCCTGCACAGTACCGCCGAGAGCCATCAGCGCGTGATGGTGGTGGAGGTCATGGGGCGGTATGCCGGCTGGATTGCGCTGCACACCGGCATTGCCGGCAACGCCCACGCCATTCTGATTCCCGAGATTCCGTTTGATCTGGACAAAGTGGCCGCCATGATTGCCAGCCGCGATGTGGGGGGGCACCCGTACACCATTGTGTTGGTGTCTGAAGGCGCTGAGCCCCTTCATGGTCACCGCGAGGTGGTGGAGCAGGCTGAGATTGGTCACGCTGAGCGATTGGGTGGCATTGGCGAACAAATTGGCAAATCCCTTCAAGAGCTAACAGGCAAAGAAACCCGCGTGGTGGTGCTGGGTCACTTGCTGCGCGGAGGCAGCCCAACCTCCTTCGACCGACTGGTGGCCATGCGTTTTGGCACTGCGGCAGTGCGGGCGCTGGCCGAGGGACAAACCGGCATCA
This sequence comes from Rhodoferax sp., assembly GCF_037143375.1. GTDB lineage: Bacteria > Pseudomonadota > Gammaproteobacteria > Burkholderiales > Burkholderiaceae_C > Rhodoferax. The sequence goes on from NZ_JBAWYV010000013.1 coordinate 4,114, forward strand.
TGGTGGCGCTGGCGTTCCCAAATGTCAATTACGTGGCGATGAAGGACGTCGCCGGGCGCATGAAGGGGGTTCCGTTGGACTGCGACACCTTGCAGACCGGACGCGATCTCGGAATTTCGTTCGGCGACTGATCCGCGCCAGCCAACTTGGAAGAGTTCAGCCGCCAGCACCACCGTGAACCAAACGTTCTAAAATTCTTCATAATTGATAAATGTCAATTTAAACCTGCCAATCAACAATAATGATTTTGAAATTTCAATGAGGGTGTCATGGTCAAGGAAGTTTCTAAAAAGCCGGTTGAAGTAAAACCATCGCAAGTAGGCGATCTCTACTCGGCTCACGACCCATTGCCGGTGCCCGAGGCCATTGAGTCTGACAGCGACACGGTATGGGCCCTGTGGGAAGAAATTGTGGCTAAGCCTGATGGGGAGACCGAACCAGATTTCCAAAGTACGGAGCGTGCCGATCTATTGGACCTGCCCCCTTTTGAGTCAGCTGCGGCACCCAAGCGCCGCGCCTAACCCCACAGGTCAAGCGGCGGATCGGTCACCACCGCGCGCAGGATATCTGAGCGCGACACAAAACCAGTAACCCGGCCCAGCTCATCGACCACAGGAAGACCGGGCAGGCCGGTATCCAACAAGACGCGTGCCACCCGGCGAATATCGGTATCGGGCGCCACGCTCGGCACCGGGGTTGACATGATGTCCTGCACGCTTTGCGCCAACAAGGCCCGCCACGCGAGTGCATGGCTGTCTGGCTTGGGCAATCGGTCCGGACGCAATAAATCAGCGCGCGACAACAAGCCCACCAAGGTCTTTTCCGCATTCACCACCGGGGCCTGCCCCACACCATGCAGGGCGAGAATTTGCCAGGCCTCGAGCACCGTGGAGGTGTCGGGAATCGTGAACACCACAGAACTCATCAAGGAACCAACCAGACTTAAAGGGTGGCGCGGCAACTCTATTTTTTTGGTTTGGGCGTAAGCCGCTAACGCACTGCGGTGCGCCTCGTCACTGGGCGCAGCAAATGAACCCGCTTGCCCGTCTTGACCCACCGCGGTGACAGCGTTGGCGCGGGCGATGGCACTCACGCTTCCAATCTGGCGCAATTGCTCCAGCGAACCTCGAAACAATTGACCGCCAACGCCGTAGACAGAGAACATCGCACCGCCCCTCCATGGTTGAAATGGCACTATAGCGCGATGACGCCCTTTGGCGCTAATTAATCAGCGCGACGGTGGCAAGAACAGTGACTGCAAGTCGTTCAGGAAATCAAATCCGCGCACGCTGGGTTTGACATTCACAAAGTCGCGCTCAATCAAACCTTTGCGCTCCGCCTCGGCAAGGCCTTTTTGAATCGCGGTGATGGCCAGACCCGTGCGCTCAGAGAACTGCTGCAAGCTGAAACCCTCTTTTAACCGCAGGGCATTCAGCATGAACTCAAACGGCAGGTCAGCCCGCGAGACTTCCTCAACCTGGGCCAAACAATGGCCTGCCAAGGCTTTTTCCATGTACAGCCGGGGTTCACGAAACCGCACCTGACGAACCACCCGGTGGGCAAAACTGAGCTTGCTGTGCGCACCGGCACCCAGACCCAAATAGTCGCCAAACTGCCAGTAATTGAGGTTGTGAAAGCAGCGGTGTGCATCTTTGGCGTAGGCAGAAACTTCATAGCGGTTCAAACCGGCCTGCCCCGTCATGTCGGTGATGAAGTCCAGCATGTCGTAGGCCATGTCTTCTTCAGGAATGACCGGCGGAAACTTGGCGAAATAGGTATTGGGCTCGATCGTCAGGTGGTAAATCGAAATATGTGGCGGCGCCAGTGCCAGCGCGGTGGCCATGTCTTGTTTCAAATCGGCCATCGACTGACCGGGCAGCGCGTACATGATGTCCAGATTAAAGGTGTCGAACGCCTGCGCTGCCTCTTCGACCGCTGCCAGCGCCTGCGCCCGGTCATGCACACGGCCCAGGGTCTTCAGGTAGTCGTCGTTAAAGCTCTGCACCCCGATTGACAAACGGGTGACACCAGCCGCCCGAAACGCCCTGAAGCGGTCTTTCTCGAAGGTGCCCGGATTGGCCTCCAGCGTGATCTCGCAAGCGGCCTCCAGTTTGAGCCGGGCGCGGATATCGCCCAGCAACCGGTCAATCGACTCCGGAGAAAACAGGCTGGGTGTGCCACCGCCAATAAAAATACTGTGCACCGTGCGGCCCCAGATCAGCGGCAGGGCCGCTTCCATGTCAGCCATCAAGGCATCCAGATAGCGCTGCTCGGGCAGGTCGGCAGCGCGCATTTCATGCGAATTGAAATCGCAATACGGACATTTTTTAAGGCACCAAGGGAGATGGATGTACAACGACAACGGAGGCAGCGCCGTGAGTTGCAGCATGCCAGGGCGCATGTAATGCTGGATGTCGTGGTGGACTGATGCCGCTTCCAGCGACTCGACAGGCGAAATAGGGATCATGGACAAGTTACGTTGTTTGGAGCCAGCGCTCACGCATCAGTGCCACCATGGCCTGGGCCGCGCGACCGCGGTGGCTGTTGGCGTTTTTGACCTCAATCGGCAACTGGGCAAAGGTCTGGCCAAATTCGGGAATAAACATCACCGGATCAAAGCCGAACCCGTTGCTGCCTACCGGCTCACGGGTAATCTGGCCCACCACACGGCCAACGGCAATCAGGGGTTCGGGGTCGTTGGCCGATCGCACCGCCACCAGCGTACTAACGAGTGCGGCACGTCGGTTTTCGACAGTGGCCATTTGCTCCAGCAGCGCGCGCACATTGTTGCTGTCGCCCTTTTCATAGCCAAACTGGGTGGCGTAGTAAGCGGTATCAACACCAGGCAAACCACCAAAGGCGTCAACACACAAGCCAGCATCATCCGCCACGGCGGGCAAGCCGCTGAGTTGGGCGGCATGGCGGGCCTTGGCCAGGGCGTTTTCAACAAAGGTATGAAACGGCTCGGCCGCTTCCGGAATGCCCAACTCGCCTTGCGTGATCAACTCAAACCCCAGCGGCGCAAACATGGCGCGGAGTTCAAGCAACTTGCCTTGGTTATTGGAGGCCAGAATAATTTTCATAAAATAAGGCTGTAGCCCCCGTGTTACCTGCGCTAGCAGCTATTAATTCAGTAGCGATTGTTTTTGGAGTTCCACCAGATCACTGATGCCTTTTTCGGCCAACGCCAGCAAGGCATCCATTTCCAGGCGCGAAAAGGCCACGCCCTCGGCAGTGCCCTGCACCTCCACAAAATGGCCTGCCCCGGTCATCACCACATTCATGTCGGTGTCGCACGCCGAGTCTTCGGTGTATTCCAAATCGAGCAAAGGCGTGCCCTGCACGATACCCACCGAGATCGCCGCCACATGACCATGGATGGGCGACTCAGTGAGTTTGCCCTGCGCTATCAGATGGGTGACCGCATCCTGCGCCGCTACAAATGCGCCGGTAATGGCAGCGGTACGCGTGCCGCCATCGGCCTGCAACACATCGCAATCGAGATGAATCGTGCGCTCGCCCAGTTTGGTGAGGTCAAACACGGCCCGCATTGAGCGGCCAATCAGGCGCTGAATTTCCTGGGTGCGCCCGCTTTGCTTGCCACGCGCCGCCTCACGGTCGTTGCGGGTGTGCGTGGCACGCGGCAGCATGCCGTACTCGGCCGTGACCCAGCCCTCGCCACTGCCTTTTTTGTGGCCTGGCACCTTTTCTTCGACCGAGGCCGTGCATAAAACCTTGGTGTTGCCGAACTCGATCAACACGGAGCCCTCGGCATGCATGGTGTAGGCGCGGGTAATGCGCACCGGACGCAACTGATCTGCAGCGCGCGCGCCGCTTCTAACAAAATGACTCATGGTGTTTTCAATCAATCAAGGGCAGCTTTTGGCGCCGCCTAACTCGGATAATGCGACCCGACGGTATCAGCTCTTTTTAGCAGCCGAACGACGAATCGCCTCGTTTATTTCAGCGATGGACCGCTCAATGGCGGCATCGTCCATATCTTCCAGACTGGAGTCTGGCCAACCGGCCTGCACGGTGGACGCAAAAACACCATCACTGATGGTGTCGGTAGAAATACTGCCCCGGGTTGATTCAAACCCGTCCGGAGTTTCCCACTCCAGGGCAATACAGGTGACGTTATCGCTGCCATCACCGGCCGCGCGCAACGCTTTTTCAACCAAATCAGGAACCGCTTCGCTCACCACTTTGTGGCCCAAATGGTAAGTAATATCTTCATCACTCAGGCTGCCCCACAGGCCATCCGAGCAAAGCATCAACTTATCGCCCTGAAGCAAGGCCACCGGCCCGGTCACATCAAATACCGGTTTGGTCGGTGAGCCCAGACACGTAAACAAAATATTGCGATTGATGTGCTCAGGCACTTTCACGCCTGCAGCAGCGGCTTGACTTTGTTCCAGAAAAGAGTGGTCCCGGGTGCGCGCCAACAGTTCGCACTCGCGTACCAGATAAAACCGGGAGTCTCCACAATGGATCCAGGTCACCGTCCCGGCCTGAACCACGGCCGCCACGATGGTGGTGCGTGGTGTATCCAACATTCCCTTTTCTATTGAATACCGCAATATTTGCCGATGGGCCGCCATCAGCGCAGAGGTCAAAAAGGCCGATATATCCGCCAGTTTGGGATGCGCTTCTTTTTGGAACAAGGCTGAGATGGTTTGCAGCGCCAATTGGGCCGCCACCTCACCTTGCGGGTGACCACCCATACCGTCAGCAAGGAGGAAAATACCTGATCCGCTGGTGTAACAGTACCCCATGCGATCTTCGTTTTTCTCACGACCGCCTTTGCGACTAACCTGAAAAACTGAGAATTTCATTTAGGTTTTCCACCTACGCCAGTGGCTTTTTGCACATTCTTTTTGGTATCCGACACCATGGTGTCGAACTGAAGACGAACTTTTTCACTGACACTCAAACGGGTGTAGCGACGCTCACCCTCCCGGCTAAGCTCCTTTTGCAAGGCAAACACCGACTGCGGTCTTGAAAGCGGGTCAAGCGACATGCACCACTCCACCACCTCAATCAGATTGTCAGAATACACCCCTCGCAGACGCGACAAAGCGGTGGCGATGCGGTCTTTTTCAAGGCGTTGCGGCGCCTCATTGGGTGGATACCCCTGCATGCAGGCGTAGATGCAGGCGCCAATGGCGTAAATGTCTGTCCACGGGCCCATGGAAGCATCGCGCCGGTACATCTCGGGCGCCGCAAAGCCGGGGGTGTACATGGGACGGATGAAATTACCTTCCTTGCTCAAGACTTCACGCGCAGCGCCAAAGTCAATCAGCACCGATTTATTGTCATCGGTAATAAAAATGTTGGCCGGTTTGATGTCCAGATGCAGCATCTTGTGCTGATGAACAATGCGCAGGCCGCGCAGTATTTCGTCAAATAGCGACCTGATGGTGGACTCTCGAAACACTTTGGCCTGTTTGAGATCACGCGCGGTGATGATGAAATCCTGCAGGGACGCGCCCTCCAGATAATTCATGACCATGTAAACGGTCTCGTTTTCCCGAAAGAAATTCATCACACTCACCACCGAGGGGTGTGATATCTGGGCAAGAGAACGCCCTTCTTCAAAAAAGCTTTTCAAGCCCAAACGGTACAAAGACAGCTTTTCTGGCTGCACCTGGGGGAGCAATTCGCCTGGTGCACGCGTCGCCAGCGAGGAAGGTAAATATTCCTTAACTGCTACCTGCTGACCATCGGAATCCACGGCCAAATAAACCACGCCAAAGCCGCCCGCAGCAACTTTGCGAACTACGCGATAACCACCAATTCTGGTGTCAGGAGGTAAGGGAGCGGGTTTGGCCTTTGACATAATTTTTGATTAAACCCACATCTGGCCTGCCTGAACCGGGTTATTCTCAGGCACATTCCATTGATCAAAGAGTCTAGATGCCAGTTTACAGCATGACTGGCTATGCCAGTGCACAGCACAGCACAGCCAATTCCTCCACCGAGAACGAGTCCAAAACCGTCCCCTCCAGCCATCTCGGCCTGGAAATAAGGTCAGTCAACAGTCGTTTTCTCGACCTGACGTTCAAGCTACCCGAAGAGCTTCGCCAATTTGAGCCCGCTCTGCGTGAAATCCTGATCGCGCGCCTCAAACGCGGCAAGGTTGAGGTGCGCGCCGCCATTGAGACCAGCAGCCACAGCACGATCGCCGAACCATCGCCCCGCCTGCTGCAGCGCCTCAACGCGGTCCAAGACAACGTTAAAGCCTGGCTGCCCAATGCCAGCCCTTTAAGTGTGGCAGATGTCATCCGACTTAGCGCCAACGACAACGTGAGCGCCCGCGACTGGAGCGAAGACATTCTGCCGCTGGCTGAGAAAACACTGACCGAACTTCTGTCGGCCAGACAGCGTGAAGGCGCCAGATTGGCCACCATGCTGCTGGACCGCATCAACCAACTTCGTGGCTTGGTGGGTCAAGCGGGGCCTTTGGTGCCTCAACTGGTCATTCAACAACGTCAGCGCTTCCTGGACCGCTGGAAAGAAGCGATGGCCTTGACGGACGGAGCCATCCTTCCAGAAGCAGCACAAGACCGCGCATTGACTGAAGCTACGGCTTTTGCCATTCGCATTGATGTCGCAGAGGAAATCACCCGCATCAATTCACATTTGGATGAAATTGAGCGGCTGATTACCAAGGGTGGCGACATCGGCAAACGACTTGATTTTCTGATTCAGGAATTGCACCGCGAAGCCAATACCATGGGCTCAAAATCTGCTGCTCTGGAATTGACCCACATTTCTGTCGACATGAAAGTATTGATTGAGCAGATGCGCGAGCAAGTGCAGAACCTAGAATAACGCGACCCTGTTATTCGCCCTCAAAAGCTGTCTCCTATGGAATACCCCGGAAATTTATTTGTTGTCGCGGCCCCCAGTGGCGCGGGAAAATCCAGCCTGGTCAAGGCCTTGCTCGAACTGGACTCACACGTCCAACCATCCGTTTCGCACACCACCCGGGCACCGCGTGGCCAGGAAAAACATGGGCGTGAGTATTTTTTCGCGTCTGAGCAAGAGTTCGATGCCATGGTCAAGGCCGATGCTTTTGTGGAGTGGGCTTCAGTTCATAACCATCGGTACGGCACCTCCAAAAAAGCCATTGAAGAGCGCATGGCCCAGGGTGCCGATGTCATTCTTGAAATCGATTTTCAAGGAGCCCTTCAGATCAAGGAAGTCTTTGCCAACGCCATCAGCATTTTCATCTTGCCGCCCAGTTGGGAGGAATTGCGCGCCCGGCTTGAACGCCGTGGCGAAGACTCACCAGAAGTCATTGAATTGCGGCTCAAAAATGCGGCTATCGAGGTGGCTCAGGTCCATCAATTTGACTTCGTTATAATCAACGAGTTGTTTGACCGAGCGCTCTTTGACCTTAAGGCGATCGTTCACTCCCAGCGACTCAAGTTCACCGCGCAACGTCGCGCCAGAGCTGAAACCTTCAAAGCACTGAACATTCCTTAGTTCATTTCCCTCGTTTATCGGAGAATTCCATGGCCCGTATTACTGTAGAAGACTGCCTTGTGCAGATCCCCAATCGCTTCCAGCTGGTATTGGCCGCAACCTACCGCGCGCGCATGCTCAGCCAAGGACACGCCCCCAAGGTCGAAAGCAAGAACAAACCCGCCGTTACTGCTCTGCGCGAAATCGCTGCGGGCAAAGTGGGACTTGAAATGCTGAAAAAAGTGCCTCTGTAACGGCTCCTCAGCACATCAAAAGCACCGTTTACGGTGCTTTTTTATTGGCGCACCACAATGCGGCGTCTGCGACGCTATATTTGAGGGGTGAGCACCACCCTTCAATCATCTTCTGGCAAGTCTTCCACCCCTGCAACCAAGGGGACTGCGGCGTCGACCACCCTGGCCGCGGCCAATGCGGCAGCCGCCAGCTTTGCCAATTTAACCAACAAGCTCGACTACCTGTCACAACCCGACCTGGAGCAAGTTCGGCAAGCTTACCGGTTTGCAGATCAAGCCCACCTGGGGCAATTGCGCAACAGTGGAGAGCCTTACATCACCCACCCCATTGCCGTCGCCGCCCAGTGTGCCGAATGGAAGCTTGATGCCCAGGCGCTCATGGCAGCACTGCTGCATGATGCCCTTGAAGACTGCAGCGTCACCAAAATTGAACTAATCGAGCGTTTTGGCTCCCCGGTGGCCGAACTGGTAGATGGGCTGACGAAACTCGACAAACTGCATTTCAACACCCGGGAAGAAAACCAGGCGGAGTCATTTCGAAAAATGCTCTTGGCCATGGCCCGAGACGTGCGAGTCATCTTGATTAAGTTGGCAGATAGAACGCACAATATGCGCACCTTGTCGGATGCGCCGCGCGAAAAATGGGGTCGCATTGCCTCTGAAACGCTAGAGGTTTACGCGCCCATCGCACACCGTTTGGGACTCAATCAAACCTACCGTGAACTGCAGAACCTTGCTTTTTCGCATCTCAGGCCTTGGCGCTACGCCATTTTGTCAAAGGCCGTGGCCAAAGCACGCAGTCGCAGGCGAGATCTGATTCAAAAAGTACAACGGGAACTGGAAGCAGCCTTCACCGCCAGTGGCATGCAAGTCAGGATCGCAGGACGAGAAAAAACCCTGTATTCGATTTACACAAAGATGAACGAAAAACACCTGAGTTTTGCCGAGGTGACCGACATCTACGGTTTTCGGGTGATTGTTCCCAGCGTGATTGATTGCTACACCGCACTCGGCACCTTGCACCAACTCTACAAGCCACTCCCGGGGAAATTCAAGGACCATATTGCCATCGGAAAACTCAATGGTTATCAGTCTCTTCACACCACCCTGGTTGGCCCTTCTGGTGTCAATGTGGAGTTTCAACTTCGCACTGAAGCCATGCACATCGTCGCCGAATCTGGTGTAGCTGCGCATTGGCTCTACAAAGTCAACAACCCGACAGAATCCACAAACGGGGATCGACTAAGTTCCAAATGGCTTCAGTCGCTACTGGACATTCAAGACGAAACACGTGATGCTGCCGAATTTTGGGACCACGTCAAGGTCGATCTCTTTCCGGATGCGGTGTACGTCTTTACGCCAAAGAGCCAAATCATGTCCATGCCGCGCGGTGCCACGGTCGTCGACTTCGCTTACGCCATTCACAGCAATGTGGGTGACAAGACTTTGGGTGCGAAGATTAACGGCGAGCATGCACCCTTGCGCACCGAACTCAAAAACGGCGACGTCATCGAAATCATCACGGCTCCGCTGGCGACACCCAACCCGGCCTGGTTAAGTTTTGTCAGAACAGCTCGGGCACGCTCAAAAATCCGGCACCACCTTAAAACACTGGGCCAAGCCGATTCGGAAGGCCTTGGCGAGATGATGCTGGCGCAAGCACTGAGAGCCGAAGGCATTGAAAAGCTCCCTGACGACGAAGGCAAAAATCAACTGATCTGGGAGAAGTTACTCCGATTTAGTGGCAATAAAACCAAGTCAGAACTACTCACTGACATCGGCCTTGGCAAACGAATCGCCAGCATCGTCGCCAAACGCCTGCTGACCATGCTGACCGATAGCGGTGAAAAACAAGATGCCTTGCTGCTCACTCGTGAACGCTTTGCCGAGCATGAAACAGTGTCCCAAGGCGGCATCATTCTGGACGGAAGTGAAAACGCCTCAGTCCGGTTTGCGACGTGTTGCCGGCCGATTCCTGGTGATGGCATTCTGGGTTACCTGGGCCGTGGCGAGGGATTGATCGTGCATGCTGACGACTGCTCAGTGGCTAAAAAACTCAAACATAAAGACAGTGAGCGCTTTATAGGCGTCGAGTGGTCCGACGAGCCCATTCGTCCTTTTGAAACCGAAGTGATGGTGACGGTCATCAACGGAAAAGGTGTCCTGGCTCGCGTGGCCGCCGCATTGGCTGCGGCTGAAGCAGACATTACGCACATCGACATGGAAGATGAAGCAGCGCAAGATGCGACTGATTTACGCTTTGTGGTTGCCGTCCGTGACACCACCCAGTTGGAGACTGCCATGCGCAACCTGAGAAGAACGCCATCAGTACTCAAGGTGCAGCGCACCAAAGACGCGCAGTAAATCAAATCACACGGGGGCGGGATATATAACGCTGGTAACTTCTATCTCCGAAACGCCAGAGGGCGTCACCAACTGCAACACGTCGCCAATTCGTGCTTTCAGTAGCGTTCTGGCAATCGGCGAAACCCAGCTTACCTGGGCTTTGGCACTGTCCGCTTCGTCAATGCCCATGATGGTGACGGTTCGTGTCACCTCTGCCTCATCGATGTAAGTAACACAGGCCCCAAAAAACACCTGATCGCGACCATGGTGAACAGCGGGGTCAACCACCTCCGCGATTTCAAGCCGCTTGGTCAAAAACCAGATCCGCCGGTCAATTTCACGCAAACGTTTCTTGCCGTAAATATAGTCACCGTTTTCAGATCGATCTCCATTGCTGGCAGCCCAATAAACGCTCTCGACCACTTTGGGACGCTCGACATCAATCAAGTCCAACAATTCGCCACGAATACGGTCATAACCGTTCGGTGTCATGTAATTTTTCCCACTCGACGGTAATGAGGGCAGTTGCGGCTCTTCTTCATCCGCATCGTCAGATTCTTTGGTAAATGCCTTGTTCATTTAAATTTCAAAATCTCTTTACACATATTTTTTAAAAATGGAATTGTTGATGACAAGTTTTAGTAAAAATAACCGTCCAACTGTAAGTTTATTGTGCAGAATCAAACATAAATTAAAGATGTTCAAAGGGGCAGGTGTTTTCGATGTCAAAACTCACGAATCAAGATTTGATCAAAAGAGTTCATTTATTTGAAATGCTCACCCCTGCGCAACTTGAAGCATTGTCCAACGCATTAACGAAACAACGCTTCAAGAAAAACGATGCAGTTGTAGAACTCGGCGGCAAATCTAACGCACTCTATATCATCCTGGCAGGCAAAGCCCGCGTCTGCCTGACCAATGAAAGAGGACGCGAAGTTATCCTGGCAATATTGAGTGCGGGAGAATACATCGGCGAGATGAGTTTGATAGACAACGAACCTCACTCGGCCACCGTCATTGCGGATTCACAGCTTGACGTCCTTGTGCTCAGTCGAGAGGGATTCTCCCGTTGTGTTATCGGAAATTCAGCCACATCTTTATCCATCATGCGCGGACTTGTTCAGCGCCTACGAAAAGCCAATCAAAAAATTGCATCGTTTGCCTTGATGGGTGTTTATGAAAGAGTTGCCAAAACTCTTATGGACGCCGCAGTTAAAGGCGAAGATGGGGAATTATTGATTCATGAGAACTTTTCTCACCAGGAAATTGCGAATCTTGTGGGCTCGTCGCGTGAAATGGTCAGCCGTGCCATGAAAGATTTTGAAGATCAGTCTTTCATCCGTAAGCTCGATGGTGGCATCGTTCGCGTTTACGAACGCAGATCAGAGCCCCGCTCCTAGTCACTCTCGTCAATTTAACTCGAATGGGTAGACCGCAAATCCCTCAACTTGCCTGGCTCGTTTGCCTTGGCATTGCAAGCGTAAGTGCGCAGGCTCATATTTATGCAGGAACCAGTTCTTCTGGCACCCTTTTGCTATCAGACTACCAGGGTGAAGGTGCTGAAGAATTGATTGTTGAAGCGCCACTGGCGCCTATCTTGAATACTTCAACTGCAAAAGTTGCCTTATTTCCAAGTTCAATCCCGGAAAGTTTTGCGCCCTTTATTCACGAAGCCAGTATTGCATCCAAATTGCCGGCGGCCCTCATTCATGCCGTCATTTCAGCGGAGTCCAACTACAACCCCCGCGCGGTATCACCCAAAGGGGCACAAGGACTGATGCAACTCATGCCCGCCACGGCGCGTCGCTTTGGCGCCACCAATAGCTTTGACCCGCGTGTGAATATTTTGGCTGGCAGCCGCTATTTGCGCTGGCTGATGGACTACTTTCAGCAAGACATTGAATTAACTGTAGCCGCCTACAACGCAGGCGAAATGGCAGTTATGCAAGCAGGACGCAAAATCCCTAAATTTTCAGAAACCGAAAAATACGTCCCCAAAGTTCTGGCGCTTTACAAAAAGGCTTTGCAACCCACTTGAAGCCCACTATCAGAGGGAGTCTTTGAAGCTCGTTGATACACTACTTCTGTAAAATGTTCGTACATTAACCTTGGCGTTTGACGTGATGTTTACCAACTCAGAACTCGCTGATTTTGGAATACTCAACGAAATCGTGTTGCCGTTTATTGAAGGTTGAGAACTTGCAATAGTGCTTGAAATAAATCCTTGATGATTCCAAGCGAGAACTTGAGTCCCGGCCGAAATGGATTTTGTTGTTGGTGACGCTACCCCCAAGTTGTATTCACTCATCGAAATCGTGTAGTCTGCAACACCATCGTTATTGATATCAAAATCAATAGCCCACTCATATTCCAAATATTGAGCAGGAACGGCTGCTTGATTGAACGTGAGAGATTGTGGCAAATTTCGAACAGTTATTTGAACCGTAATATTTGCATTGTCAATCGCAACGTTCGCGCCCACCAAGTCAATGAAATCGATAGTGACATTGTTAGGTGCGCTAGTGAAGGCACCATTGGCTGGGATGGCCAAAAATACTGTCTTTGGCGTTGTTGACGTTGTTGATTCGGCAACCGTAAATCCACCCACGAGAGAATAGATTCGATTGGTATTCAGGTCTTTTACAGTTAGCGTGCCACTTGTCGCCCCAGCGGGGACCATGATCCCTAGTTGTGTAGGTGTCCTGAAAAAGGGTGTCACTATTGCACCGTTAAAACTCACTTGATAAGCTGCCCCTGATTGACTTAGCAGACTGCCTGGTACAGCAGCAAAGTTCGCGCCTGAAATCACCACTTGCTGCCCTACAACTGCACTCGATGGAAATACGCCACTGATGCTCGTCTCGCCTACTGGTTGATTGAGGACATTACTTGCCGGTCCTGTGTAAGCAAGCGCCAAGGCTATGCTGAAATTACTTGGGGGTGTGGAAAACACAGTATCTGCCGCACAGTTCAACAGTGAAGCATAGGTCACCTGTGACAGGGTGAGTGCAGCCTTCAAAGCTGACAACATATCGTCACTAACATCTCCGGATATAGGTTTAAAAGATGTGGTTATCGGGTTGATCGTGCTGAGGGATGCCAGAACAGGTATAGCTGTGCGGAGTTTATCCAGTGCCAGTGTCACCTGAGCAGATTTGATGTTGACAAGTGACGTTGGCACAACGGGTAAACCAGCGAACCATGAACCAGGTGACACCGATCCAATAAGATTAGCCACCATCAAATCTGTTAAGGGCGTGACATTCACAATGCCAAAATTTGTTGCAATGGAGTGGTACTGCGTGGTATTGGCGAAGCCATTGACGGTCCCTCCTGAGACTTGCACAGCGCAAGGCAAGGTATGCCCTGATATAGTTGATTTCCAGGCCCCGTCAGAATCTGTGGTCGTCGAATTTATTATCGGACCGCTAGCACAACTAATATTAATAACGCCGCTAACTATTGGCGAACCCACTGCGGCAACTCCGCTTAAAGTGCCGCTAGCGCTACCGCTATCAATACCGCCACCGCAAGCGGTCAAAACTGTAGTCACAGCGGCGATCAACTCGACCGCTTTGATGCGAATTTTCATATAACAAATCCTTTCAATACCATTGCGCACGTTCACCACGTGAAGATAACATCCATTTATTTGCAGCTTCAGCATCCTATTAAGGCCTCGGGCGTGGCATTGGCTGTGTAAAACCAGGTGGCGTAGGTGCTAAGGGTCTTTGTGGCGTCGCAGCACCGGGACTTTGAGTACCGCCTCCTGGTGTTGAATAACTTGCATTCGGCGGGAGAATGGGGTTTGCAGCAGGAAGCGCAGACCGAAAATCCCATTCTGAATAACGAGTTTTATCGGCCAGGTCTTTGTTTTGCGCGCTGAACTCTGCCACCTTCAGAGGCGCCTCTGTTGACAAACTATGAACGCCCACCAATTGACCACTCGCCAGCCGAATTTCACCCCATTCCATTTTTCCTGTCATAGGGTCAGGATAAATTTTTCTCAAAAAACGCTTTGATTTATCAACCGAACGATCGTCTTGAAGCAGGTCTTCCATACGCATGGGGAAACGAAGGCTGCCCTTGGGGGACTCAATGTAATAACGTGTGATGGCTTGGCGAAATTGATTGCCTATGAAAAGCAAATCTTCTTCGCGCTCACGCTGGCGGCTTTGGTACCAAACTTCAGAAACTGCACTCAGGCCAACCCCGATCACTGTCAGGCCGATCAACAATCCAATGTAAACAAACCCCTGATTTTTACCATTCTGCATAAGGGATGGCGTTCGATCCAGCGCCTTGCGCCCCGCTGAAGATGTTGTAAACCGCCCCCGCTTGACCTCCGGGTGGAGGCACCGTAGTCCAACTGACTGCGCTTTCAGCAATCGGATCCCACGGAAGCGTTCGCATATATTTTCGGTCCACCAGATCCGTGATCTGATCCGGGTACTTACCCGTGTCGCTGTAAAACTTATCCAAGGCATCGCGCGTAGAGGCCAGATTGGCCTTTAGAACGGTTTCCTTGCTGCGCTCGATCGATCGAAAATACCGTGGCGCGGCCAGCGTCAGCAACAAACTCACAATGGCCATCACGATGATCAATTCGATCAAAGTGAAACCTTTGCGCAATGGGCGAAAAATGGATCTGACTTTCATTTATTCACCAGTCCCGATAAGGAACACTGTTAAGGCCCATGCCGGCAGTCAAGGAATACACATCGAAAACATCAGCACCCGGTTGTGGGCTATCAGACGAGCTGGCATAGCTGCGCAAGCCCCAACTGGCTTCGGTCGACGAAGCGGTTTCTGGTGCTGTTGGATCGTGTGGAATCCTGCGCAGGAAAAATATTTTTTGTTCCTTGTTGGGGCTCTTGGCATCGGTCACCCCCGCTATCAACACATTCAAGTTAGGCGGATAACCTGAGGCCTTGGCATCATCCAGAATGCGACCTTCATCAACGGCTTGCTTGTAGCGATCAATGGCTGTGCGAATTTGACGCAGTGCATCGCGCAATTCGCGCTCATGACTGCGACGCGCCGCTAACTCTATCAATGGAAATGAAATTGTTGAGAGCAGTCCGACAATCGCAACGGTCACGACCATTTCAATCAGCGTAAAACCCGCTGCCCGTTGCCGTGATCGGAAAAACTTCATGGAGCCGCCTTGATTTCCACTCCTACGGCGGGCGTCATAGGAAGGGGCTGATCGCCAGCGTCTGCACTGTGCAAGGTAGCGTTACTGATGTTGATTTGCGTAGGGCCTGCGGCCGTCAGAACCTCAAACTGTACTTGTGCCAGTGCACCGCCACCTGCTGGCAAACTCTCGCCACGTCCCGCTGTCAACTCCATGTGAACGGAACCCGCACCCTCAGCATCGCCAGTAAAGCGCGCACCTACAGCCGCATTGCGCTCAGCACCCGCCTCAGTCACGGAAACAAAACGCAAAGTTGCCGGGTCGTAGGCCAGTGTTAAATCCAACTGGGTAGCTGCAGGCAAAGCCGGCAGTGCCAACGCCACTGAAATTTGCTCCCCTGGTTTGGCCGCTTGTGGTGCGGACAAAACGACAGGCATGAGTGCTACCGGGCGTGCAGTAATTTGTGTACCTGTTGCTTGACCCGCTGCTTTAGCGGCTAGCGCTGGTGCTGGACGAGCCACACCTGATCTTGAAGCCGAGGCTGTGGGCGAGGCAGCACCGGGTGTAGCTGCCGCAGGCATGCTGGGGGTCGGCAGCTGCGTTCTGCTGGCACCCACCACCTTGGAACCATAGCGGAGGTTATTCTCCGTGCCCGACCACATTTCTAGCAAATCGCCGTCGGCTTGACGGTTGTTTCGAACGATATGCGGCGTGATCGACATGATGATTTCTGATTTATTCTTGGTGTCAGTCTGCTTACCGAACAATCGACCCAATAGTGGAATATCACCAAAGCCAGGAACGCGGTTGGCGCCCGTTCTATCCTGATCCTGTATCAGGCCGCCAATGACTTCGGTCTGCCCATCTTTGAGACGCAGCACCGTGCTCAGGCTTCGGGTGCCAATGGTGTAAGCAATGGTGCCATTTTTTGCAACGTCCGGTGCCTGATCCCCCTTTGAGTTGACTTCTAATGTTAAGCGGATGGCGACATCACCGTCGGCATAAATGGTGGGTTCCACTTCGATTTTGATACCCACTTCCACATATTGAACGCTGGTGTTGTAGACAGGAGCAGCGCCTGTAGTGGATGGCGTTGCTGCAGATGAAATCACAGGCAGGCGGTCGCCCACCAAAATCTTAGCCTTTTCCTTGTTCCGCACACGAATGCGAGGCGTAGCGAGATCATTGATGTCGGAGTCGGTCTTATTGGCCGTGATGGTCACACCTGCGTTGGAGAAGAAGTCATTGCGCCCCAAAGCTTTCAACTGATCCACCGTCATGCTGGTGAGGCTGGTACCAAAACTCGTTGGCAAGTCAATGCCCAGTGCCAGCGCGCGCGCACGTGAAATTTCCATCACATCCACTTCCAACATGACCTCAGGCTCTGGTTGGTCCATAGTCGCCACCAGTTTTTCGACTAATCGAATAATCTGCGGCGTGTCCCGCACGATCAAAGCATTGGTTTTCTCATCGATGAACATGTCCTTGGTTTTGACCATGGCTTTTACCATGGCCATCACCTGCTTGGGATCTGCGTTGGTTAAGGAAAAACGGCGGATCTTGAGCTCGGCATATTCGCGCCCTTTGGTCTCGGTGTCCGGGTAGACCAGGATCGAGTTTTCACTCATGACCCGCTTGGTGGTCTGGGTCTGCATCAGGATCAGGTCGATGGCTTCTTCTACCGGTGTATCGCGCACAAAGATCGTGACCTTCAAATCACTTTTCACGTCCTTGTCAAACATCACATTCAGGCCGGTGGTCTTGGAGATGGCTTCCATCACCATGCGCAAGTTGGCCTCGCGGAACTGCAAGGTCACCGGTTTGCGGCCCTTGAGGTTGAGGCTCACGCCATTGAACGAATCGTTTTGCGTGGCTTCCGCCAATTGGGTTCGCAGTTGCAATGCCCGCGGGTGGCTAGGCGCTTCAATCAGCACCTTGCCGACCAAGGCACTGGCTGGCTCAAATTCACCTTTTTGAATCTTTATAGCGGCCTCATCCAGACGCAAGACCTGCTTGCGCGCCAAAGTCAGCTCGGTAATGGCCTGTGGCGCAGCAATATGACCCGGGTCGATGCTGAGCACACGGTTAAATCGCTGTAAAGCGACATCCCAATGCTCTGCACCTCGCTCTCGGTTGCCTTCAGCCATCAGACGCCGGGTGATTTCTTCACGCTGCATCAACCAGTCCTTACGAATGGACGCATCGCTCGAATCCGTTTGTTGGGCCAAAGTAAGCTTGGCTAGCCCATCTTCAAGTCTTCCTTCGCTGATGAGCGACAGGCCTTCTTTGCGATAGCGATCGGCGGCACAACCGGCCAGTAGTAAGGCCAAAGTGAGGGGCAAAATTTTGCGAGTCAGGAGTAGCACTGGTTTCACTGAGAACTCCCGGTGGATAGAGTTTGTTGAATGCTTAAAGGCAGGTACATGATTTGAACGCTGGTGGGGTCGATACGTTCGATCCGGTATTGGTTGTCCACGACGTCGCCCAGTCCTGCGGTGATGACGCGGTTACCGCGCGAAAAAATGATCAACTGCGTCGCTCCTTCAGTGTATTTACCAAGGAAAGTAAAAGGCAACGGTGGCGCAGAGGGCGGTGGTGGCGGTGGAGGGGGTGGCGGCGGTGGTGGGGGTGGCGGCGGCGGCGGCGCAATGAACCAGGAGTGCTTTGAAAAAAGCTGCTCGACCACCGGTTCACTCAATTCCGGGCGTTGCTCTTGTAGGGCCAGCACGACGTTCGTTGGACGCGCTATTTGAGCTGGTCCGCCCACTACTTTGGCACCCGTTTTAGACGACTTGGCAGGCGCTGAAATCGTTTCCTCTGCGTCTTTGGGTGCGAACAAGATCAAGCCAATGGTAGCGATCACGCCCAAGACCAAAAGGATTTTTGTCATTTTGGGACTCATAGCTGGGTCTCTACAAAAACGATAAAAACCAGTTTGGCATCCACCGCAACATCATCCACCTTTTCGCGCTTGAAGTTGGCACTCTCCAGGGCCACCGTCGGCATGTCTTTTAGTACGGCATCCATGAAGGCAATAAGTTGCGGAAAAGCCCCTTTGACGGGCAACGAAACCCGGTAGCGTGCCAACCGATCAGCATCAGATTGAAGCAACGCGTACTCGCCTGTTTCCAGGGCGAGCCCATTTTTTTGAGCAGCACCATACACCTTGCTCAACAACTCAGGCACTTGGGTCGCAGTTGGGAACTTTTTGTAAAAAACGTCAATTTTTTCTTCAGGACTTAATTCAACAACGCGACCCACTTGCTTTAACGCGACGAGTTGAGCGTTGCGGGTTTCAACCATTTTGACGAGTCGCTGCTGCTCCATCTGACCTGGCCGAACAATGGCCAGCCACATGGCTACAGCTGCGATGAGCAAACACATGCCTACCAGCCCAAAAGGCCCCAATTGACGGAGAAGGTATTGCAGGCGACGACGCCATAAAAGTGTATTCATCCTTTTAGCTTCCATCGTGCAGAAAGACGGAAGCGCACCGGCTTTTCAGCTACCGCATGATTGATTAAATGCGATTGGAGCGTGACATCACTGAAAGACTGACTGTCTTGCATCGCTTTAAAAAATTTGAGCATCGCATCCAGGTCACGAGCTTCAGCGACGACCACAATCTGCCCTTTGATGGCATCAGGCTCAATCGTCAAAAAGGCAAGCGACTCCTTGGAAGACGCCTTGCCCATGGACGCAAACAAACCACTCCAAGGCAAATTCAACTGATCAGAAATCGCCTGCACCCGACGAGAAGCGGCCAACAGGTCGGCGGGCTTCAACGTAGATTGCACTGCCGGAGGCGTCAACTCGGCTTTTTGACGCGCCAATTCAAGATTAAGCAACTGCGTGCGGGGGAGCATCTCGGTCTGCTGATAGGTCCAAACACCGGCCGCCGCCAACAAACCCAGCACAAGCAAACTGAGTCGCAGGCCACGCAGGCCGCCCGCCTCCGCCACAAAATCAAGATGGAAGTTTTTCATGCCAAAACCCCCATCAAGGCTTGACTGAAATCAGCAATGGCAGATTCGGTCATGAGGGCCCCATCGGTTTTTTGCTCCAGCCTGGTCAATACATTGGCGGGCATGACCCATGGGGTAAATTGCAGTCCGTCAACAGCAACCCAGTCATGCGCTGGCAACGTAGGACCAAATACGCTGACCAGAATCGGTGATTCGGTCGCAGCAGGCCAGGCGCCTGCCAGCATGAGCTCTTGTTGTAAACGCAAAACCAGCATCTGGGGCGCGTCTGAGCCCATTCTGTTTGAACCCACCCAATGCCAACCTGACGCATCCCAGCCTGCAATAGAAAGACGACCAGGCTCGTGGCTCATGATCCAACCGACTTTAGGCAACGATTTTGAAAATGCCTGAACAGCAGCCACCAACTGAGGTCGTACCGATGTCAGTCGCACCTTGGCTTGTGCAAGCCCCAACTGCAACCCTGCGATCAAGCCCTCAGGCACTGCTGCGACCAGTCGGTTAAGCCCCGGTGCCTCATTGCTGAAACTCATGCGCCAGCCCACACTGCTTTCGGCGCCGTAGGTATCTTCAAACGCCAACTTGGCAAAGGCCAGTTCTTCAGCCTCATTGCGCAACGCATCGCGCCAGGGAAAACAGGAATAGCGAACCAATTGATCTGACAGCAAGATGCGCACGCTATTGGGTGCCAGCGTTTTAACCAAGCGCAAAGCAGTCTCCAGAACCGCTTGCCAATCATCGGAAGACTCCGAAGTGACCGGCAACTGATGCAAGCCGACGATGTGCGATCGCCAGCCACGCAAATGCACCGCCTGAACCTTGTCAGGCGTCAGATAAAGCAACAGGGAATCAGACGACAAAAGTGACACGATTGATCTCGGTAAGCGTTGATTCACCCTTGCGAACAAGGTCCAGTGCCGACTCACGCAAATAACGTGTTCCGTTTTTCCGGGCGGCTTCCTTCAGTTGCCGAATGGGCGCACGGGCAATGATAAGTTCTCGAATTTCGTCATTGAGATTCAAGATTTCTGCAATCGCTTTGCGACCTTTGTAGCCACTACCCCGGCAGTGACCACAACCACGGCCCGCCATAAAAGTCCAACCTGCCACAGCTTCTTGCGTTAACCCTGAAACGGCCAACAATGCAGCATCCGGCACCACAGGCTCTAGACAGTGCGTACAGTTCACGCGCAACAGTCGCTGGGCCAAAACGCCGTTCAGCGCAGACACCAAGCTGTACATGTCAATGCCCATGTGCATGAACCGGCCAATGACATCAAAAACATTGTTGGCGTGAACGGTGGTGAAGACCAAGTGACCGGTCAGCGCCGACTGAATGGCGATTTGTGCGGTCTCGGCATCACGAATTTCGCCGACCATGATCTTGTCGGGGTCATGCCGCAGAATAGAACGCAAGCCCCGGGCAAACGTCAGTCCCTTCTTTTCATTCACGGGAATCTGCAGCACGCCCGGCAGTTGGTACTCCACCGGGTCTTCAATTGTGACGATTTTCTCAGAACCGTTGTTGATTTCTGAAATGGCAGCGTAGAGCGTCGTTGTCTTGCCGCTACCCGTTGGCCCGGTCACCAGCATCATGCCGTAGGGCTCAGAGGCGAGTCGTCGCAGCACGACCGCAATTTCCTCGTCAAAACCCAGGGTGGTGAGCTGCAGGCCTTTCATCTGATCGCTCAGAGACTGCTTGTCCAAAATCCGCAGCACTGCATCTTCACCGTGAATGCTGGGGATGATCGAGACCCGCAAGTCAATCAAACGCCCTTGCAAGCTGACCCGAAAACGGCCATCCTGCGGCGTGCGACGCTCCGAAATATCAAGCTCCGACATCACCTTGATGCGTGAAATAGTTTGCTCGGCCAGTTCAGCGGTGGACACCGAACCGACTGAACTCAGCACGCCATCCACCCGGTACTTGATGGCCATGCCGCCCGAGGTTGACTCCAGGTGAATATCGCTGGCATTGGCACGCAAGGCGTCGAAAATGGTGGAATTGACGAACTTTACGACCGGGCTGGCGTCTTCGCTGATACCGCGGTAACTGAGTTCCTCGACCGATTCACCAATTCCCTGGGCGTTGTCCTTCGTGGAAACTAGCGACTCCATGGCCCGCAGACCACTTTCCTGCTTGGCAAGCCAGGCAGAAATATCACTACGGTGTGCGAGGCAATTGGTGAAATCCTGCTTCAGGCGAGCATCTGCCCACTGGTGCAACTTCTGGTCGAACGGGTCCGACATCACCAGGCAATAGCCCCGCTCCGGGTCGCGCAGCAGCAGGCACTCACGGCGCAGCATCTCGCTGAACGTGAGGACGTCCAGTGCCGGCTCCATCGCGTGAAGCTCGTTCATGGTCAGCGCGGGGTAGCCGAGTTTTTTGGCCAGTGCGTTGACGAAATCGGTATCGGTCAGGCCCAGTGTTTCTTGCAGCACCAGCGCCGTTGAGTGACCAGATGCCTGAGCCTGTGCTTGCGCCTGACGCAGCTCGTCTCCAGAAAACAACACGGAATGAGTAGATGTTTGAGTCACCGGATGCTGCCTGCTAGTTCAAAAATCGGAAAATACATAACCACCACGATGAAGCCAATCACCAAGCCGATAAAAGCCATCAGCAAGGGCTCAAACAACCGCACAAACCAGTCGATCCACTGGCTGATTTCGCTGTCATAAAACAAGGCGATGCGCTCCATCATCTCGCCCATCTGCCCGGTGCGTTCGCCCACGCGGAGCATGCGCGCCGACACCGGCGTGGTGAGACCACAGTTCTCCATGGCCACCGACATGGTGGTTCCTTCTCGAATCAATTGCGTGGCGGAGACGAGCCGCTGGTTCAAGGCGCCGGGCAGCAATCCTGTGACCAATTCCAGTGAAGCCACCGCAGGCATACCACCGCGCAGCAGCATGCCCAAAGAGCGGTAAAAACGGGTTAACTGATAAACACGCAAGCGCTCACCAATCGAAGGCAGCTTCTGCAGCCATTGCAGAACCTGAGCCGGTGTGCCGGGTCGCGTTAACCAAAAACCGGCAGCACCCACGAGTGCCAGACTACCCACCAGCAGCGTGCCACCATAGTCGCGCGCCAGGTGCCCCCACTGAATCAACAGGCGTGACATCCATGGAATATCACCGCCGAGATCTTCAAAAATACGGGCAAAGCGCGGCACCACGTAACCCATCAAAAACCCGATCACCAACAAGCCGGCAACCGCCAGCACGATCGGATAAATACTGGCGCTCACCACTTTTTTCTTGACGATGTCCAACTGGCTTTGGTAGGCGACATATTTACCCAAGGCCTCAGACAACCCACCTGTGCGCTCACTGGCCCGAACGGTGGCCACATAAAGCGGAGGAAATACATCCGGAAATTGGCTCAAGGCGCGCGACAAGGCAGCGCCACGGTACAAGTCAGCCACCAGCCGGTTCAGTAAATCCCGGCGCTCAGGCCGATGCTCTTTTTCGCTCAGGGTTTCGATGGACTCCACCAATGCCAGTCCGGCATCCAGCAGCGTCAGCAATTCCTGGCTAAATTGACCTAGTGGAAAATCTTTGGATGACTTGCGCTGGAATAAGCCCGAAAGCTTTTGACCTGATTCAATCGACAGAATTCGCAAGCCCCGCTCTATCGCCATTTGCATGGCGGCTTCGCGATTGGGCGCATCCAGGGTCAACGTGCTGACGCTTGAGGCCTTGTCAATAGAGCGGATTTCGAATTGCATCAGTGTTGTCAAGCAGTGAAGGGGTTAGCCCTGCATCTACTCCCAACTTCCAATATCAGCGGCTTCGCCCTCACCCCCCGGAACGCCATCTTTGCCAAACGACACGATGTCGTACTCACCCTTGGTACCGGGTCGTTTGTAGGTAAAGGCCGTACCCCAGGGGTCCAGTGGCACCCCTTTTTTCAGGTAAGGGCCGTCCCAACGAGGTTCATCAGCAGGTTTCACATTCAGCGCTTGCAAGCCTTGCTCGCTGGTAGGGTAATGGCCTGTGTCCAGTCGATATTGGTCCAACGCCTTGCCAAACGATTCGATCTGGGCTCGCGTGACCTTGACCTCGGATTTGCCGACTTGTTTGAAATACATGGGCGCCACATAACCGACCAGCAGGCCAATGATGACCATCACCACCAGCAGTTCAAGCAGCGTGAAACCGAGGCTTTTACGACGTAGACGTGTCATCTGATCAGCCCTTGGTTTGGTCGCGGAATTCTTTAACGACCTGCTCTGCACTTGGGAAACCATCCAGTCGGACCCAAGGCTTTTTACCGCCGCCACTGATGAAAATCAATGGTTCATGGTTCATCTTGTCGCCACGGTAGGCGCCAAACGCTTTTTGAACGGCCACACTGTTGGCAAGTGTGCCTGTGTAGTGCACCCACTGGGGTTTAGCACCGAATTTTTTGCTGTATGCCAAGAGCCTTGCGGGGGTGTCATATTCCGGGTCAATCGACACTGAGAGCATGCGCACCTTGCCCATGTCTTTGCCAAGCAAATCCTGGGTCGTAGCCAGAATCTGACTGGTGACCGGGCATACCGTGGTGCAAGAGGTGTAAATAAAGGCCAGGATGACGGGCTTGCTGCCGTCCAGTTCCTTGCTCAGCGTCGTTGCAGAGCCATCCTGACGCACCATCGGTGTAGCAGCCAAAGCAACCTCCACCATGCTGCGCTTGACCGCGGCATTCATGTCTGCGTGATGGTTTGCATGGGGGTCCTCTCCTTTCATGTCATGGTCCATGCTCATTTTTGACATGTCATGACCGGCGTGTTCGTCCTCTGCCAGCGCGCACTGCGAAATCCCCAGGCCCAATGCGAGCAACATGGCTGCCGACAAATGGGTTGCGGACTGCATCTGTTTTACAAATTTCATGCTCTAAAAATCCCTGAATGTATTTTTAACACTGATATGGCTCAATAGTACGCGAATCAATACCCTCAAGACTTACAAAATTTCGCATTTATTGCCCAATTCTCGATTGGTAGGTGGCACGGTCCACGGCAAGATAACGGCGCGAAGCCGATGGATTCTCATTGGGGGCTGCTATTGATTTATTTAATATCACTTCGCGGTACTTGGCCGGTGAGCCATTCGTACTCAACTCTTCAGGACTGATATTGCCAGGCATACCGACATTGGCAAAACTTGTGGTCCCATCTTCTTGCGTCGAAGGAGAGCCTGACTTTTTGGCTTCAGTTGCTGCACTGGATGCTTCGTTTGCATCTTTCAGCACGGCTGTGCTGTCTACGCCATCGGGTTCACCTAAGTTGGTGAGCACAACAGCGTCTGAGCTATCCGGTGTCTGTTGAACCGTATCAGCACCCCAAGCGTTTAGGCCAAGTGTTGCGCTAAGCAATAAAGATATTTTGAAAGTATTAGAAAAAATAGTTTTCATTATCAAACTCCTTGTATCAGTGGGGAACAATTAACTCAGATTCGGCAATCAAAGAATTTTCGCTGCCATTTCCAAAACGGACGATATAGCCGCCCTTGGCGGCAAAACGCTGATCGGGCGCCAGATTCAAATTCGGATACATCGTGGTGCCAACGCTCTTTGCGAAGGCGCCACCTTGGGCTGGAATTTGAATACGAGCAGCATCAGTCATGGTCATGGTGCCCAACTTTCTCAACAAATCACCCTCGCGACCCAAGACGACGCGGTCACGAGTTTCCTGCTCTGACTTGGCGCCCTCGCGCTTGCCAAGCATGTTTTCGGCCCGCTCCACCAAATAGTCGCTGTACAGATTATTCAGCATTTCAGACAAGGTATCGGTCATGAAGTTCATGGCAAAAAACACCTCAGATTGCATGGACTCATCCACCAGCGCCAGCTTGCTCATGCCCATCCAGGAGCGGAAATAGTCCAGATTCTTCGCACGAAGGACTGGCAATTCGTAGGGATAGATCACATGGGCACGTGCCTTCCAAGCCTGATTCAGATTTTCCAGGCCACCTTTGGACAGGCGCATTGAAAAGTAATTCTTCTCGGCTTGGGGAGCGAGTTGGTTGAGCAACTTCAAGTCGTCTTGTCCAAGCCAAAACATGGCCGAATCCGCAGGCTTGAGTTCAGCAATGGCTTGGTGCAATGCCTCCAGAGGCGCCAAGTCAGAGCGCAAGATAAGTGCTTTCGTCACCGTGGCAGACCCGGCAAGCGCACTCTTCAAGGTCTCTGCAGCAGCAGTCGCCGCAACCCCATTCCGGTATATCTGTACCAGCGACTTGGGGGACTGCTGACTATCGCGCAGATGGCGCGCCAGCACTTCGGACTCCAGCTTGACGCCAGCCGAAAAATACAAGTCGTAATTGGAAAATCCGCTTGGCGGGACATCAACACTGGGGAACCAGCAAGGCACTTGGTTTTGATCACAAAAGTCATGCACCGGTTGCCAAGTGGCATCAGACAGTCCCGACAACAGGGCAAACGCGGGTTTGGCGCTGTAGTGCTGGCGAAGTTGGGCGTCCCAAGTTTCAGGGGCACCTTGCAGCTCCCAAATATCCAAAGTCCAGGTGCGCTCGGTCCCCAGCATCATTTCGGCCGCACTGATCATGTGGTGGCGTGAGCGATCTTGCTTCGCCGTCACCGTACTGCCATTTTTTTGACGAACAATGCGGCGCATCATGTCAACGAATGACTTGCGCCGTATCGGGTCCACATCCGGCGTGATGACGGTGGCAAAGTGGATGTTTGTCAGGGTCACGCCAGGTGACCACTGAGAAGAGAGCTGCTTCAAATAAGCGCTGAGCGAATTCAACTCGACCGCATTCAGTTCGAAATGAGGCATGAGAACCTTCATGGTTCGGCCTCGATTATTGACACCGTTGCGCACCGCGCTGGCGAAGGCCTCAGCAGTGTAGGGTGGATGCGCCTCGTTGAACATCTTGCTGACGTGCGGATCCATGGTGGCCACTGGTTTGTCACCCTCTGGGGCATACAAATAAGTGCCGTTAATCGGCGGCACCAAGGTATTGCCTTCCACCTGGCCCATGCCACTGCGCCGATGGCAATTCACACAGGCGGCAGCAACACCGCTGACCTGGGTACCATCCACGCGCCGGCCTGTTAGCGCAGAACCATCGGCACGAATGCCTTGGTCATAGATGCGATGTCCCAACTCCAGCGCGTCGGCACTCGTTAGCAACGGGTTTTGTGCTATGGCCAACCAGGGCATACCCATCGCCAGCACGAATGCCAAAATACAATGACGGCCCCCTTTAAAAAGCGTATTCATGCTTAAAGAATGCCAACAATTTCCATCTCATAAATGAGGACTGCATTTGGTGCCACGGCATGGTTGCCCTGCACACCGTAGCCGAGTTCTGGTGGTATCACAATTTCCCACTTGGAACCCGCTGGCATCAACCTCATGGCTTCTTGCAGACCTGGTACAAAACCGGCCACGCGCATCACTGCGGGTACTTTGTCGACCGCCTTGTCGAAGCGCGATCCGTCCACTAGCATGCCTTGGTAGAAGCAGCGCACCGAGTTGGCATTGCCGATTTTTTTGCCGGCTCCAACCTTCAGGATTTTGTACTGCACACCGCTGGCCAACGCCACAACGCCAACTCTGGACTTGTTTGTGGCCAAAAAGCTGGCAGCAGACTGCTGGTTGCTTTGCGCCTTTTCGGCTCGGTTCAACTCAAGTTGTTGGCGAGGGCTGATCTTGCCGCCCCGCTGCAGGAGTTCCTTGTTGGCTGCATTGGCCCCAGCCAAGGGATCGTTTACTGCTGTCTGCGCAAAGACTTGAAGACTCACCAAGCAGAGTGGCAGCAACCATGCTGATTTCATTTTCCTCATATGAATCCTACTACTTGATCGCCAACAATTCCAGGTCGAACACCAGCACCTCATTCGGGCCGATGTCATTGCCCACACCACGTTCACCATAGGCCAACTCAGCCGGAATAACGATTTGCCACTTGGAGCCCACGGGCATCACGCTCAAAGCCTGTTTCCAACCCACAATCAATGATGAAACCTTCAAGTTGGCAGGTTTGCCTGGCTCGGTGGCGTCAAATTCAGTGCCATTGGTCAGCGCGCCTCGGTAGTTCACTTCCACCATATCGGACTCCATGGGCTTTTTACCCTGGCCTTCATGCAATACTTTGTAAAGCACGCCATTGGGTAAGGCCTGCACCCCTTTTTGGGCCTTGTAGTTGGTCAGATAGGCGTCACCCTTTTTCTTGTTGTCACCAATGGCCAATTGCTTTTTCACCTGGGCCCGCTGGCGCAGTTTGGTCTGGTAATCGTTCATCACCTGGCGAATTTCTTTTTCGCTCAGCAAGACCTTGTCAGTGCCCAGACTGGCCTTGATACCTTCAATCAGCATCGGCAGATCGACCTCGGCACTTTCGCTTTTGAGGTTTTTACCGATGCTCGCACCAATGCTGTAACTCAGCTTATCTTTGTCCGATTTGATGGCAACAGCCTCTGCTGCCCACAAGGTGCTGCAAGCTATCAACAGTCCACCCAACGCTATCCATTTCAGTTGTTTCATATTCTTCCTACAGTTCGCTTATCTCTCACGCCGACATTAGCATGTAAATCGCCGATGCCAGACATATCTGGCATCGGCGATTGGTTACTACCCGGGATTAACGCGCGGTAACTGCGTTTGAGGTCACGGGGCCACTGGATCCCACAGCACTGGTAGTCGTCACACGGTATGTGTAATTACCACCTGCAAGGGGGGCCGTGTCGGTAAATGCATACGCTGGCGCAGTTCCCGTCACTGACGGAGTGATGTTTGACCATACACGCAAAGCTGCAAGACCATTGTTAGGCTTACGTTGAACAGTCCATCCCGTTATGTTTGTAGATGGGTTGGTCCAGCTCACCGTGATATTGCGTGTAGTCAAAGCACCTGCATTAGCGAACGGTGTGGTCGAAGCGGCGGGCGGTGTGCTCACCGTCAACATATTCGACAAAGCAGACTGCGTTGTCAAACCGAACCGGGTCGCCTGTGCAAGCACCTGCATGGTGTAGCTGTTACCTGCAGCAATGGCCGGGTTGGCGGTCATCGTCGTTTGCTGTGCCTGCGCCACGGGTGCAGCACCGTTGGTAGACACTTGCACCACATACGAAACTGCCGTCACCGGCACCGTCACAGGCACGGTCACCGGAGCCCAGGTGAACGACATATTGGTGGCACCTTGCGAAACGGCCACGGCCACCGGCTTACTCGGTGCTGCGGGTGCAGACAGATCAATCGATGCCGACAGGGATGCCGACTTACTGGTTGCACTGCCCGTCAAGTTAATGGCAGTCACCTTAAACACATAAACGTTTCCTGGCGCTGACACCGCAAGGTTCGTTGTAAGGGTCATAGCGCGATTAATCGCTGTTTTTTGAGCCCCACTGCTGGTCACGATAATTGGAGCTGCAAAGTGCGCGCCATTGTCAGCGGAAACCTCAACCCAGTACGACGTTTCGTTGTTGGCGTTGTCGGTCCATTTGACAGTGATGGGCAGCGTTTTGGTGCCTGCGCTGTAGGCGCCAGCCGTAGCAGTCACACCAGTAGGAGCGGCCACCGGGATCATTGGTGTGTTGACTACCAATGTTGCCGAATCGATCGTTGCGATGGTGTTGCTCGTCTTGATCACGTAGCTGTAGGTCATCAGGGGCGTGGCGGTGTTATCAACATAGCTAAGCGCCGTTCCCGGCAGGGTAGCAAGCATCACACCATCGCGCCAGACTTGCAATTTGCTGCTACTGGGTTTAACACTCCAGTTTAAGGTGACAGAGTTATAGGCCACAGGAGCAGCTGTCAGCGATGTTGCAGCAACTGGAGGCAACTCGACATAGCTATAGGCTGGGAGTGAGTCACCTGCCACATTGTAGGCAACCACTTGGTATGCGCTACTTGGGGCAGGAGTGGGGTCCGTCCAAGTTGTTTGGTTGGCCCGTACCCTTGCCACCTCTACATAGCCTCCTGCGGGAAAGCCGTTAGCATCAACTGCAGACTTTGATATCTTGAAACCGAGCTCATTTTGTGGGTTGCCCAATGACTTGTCAGCAGGCGTCGAGTCGATCCAAGTCAATTTTCCATTAGAAGCCGCATTGGTCAGGTTGGATGGTGCTGCCGGCTTGATCACCGTGGGTTGAAACACCACAGGGCGTGTCAGGTCGTTTTCAGCATGGCCCAATATGGCAGAACCCCAGACAAACTCGTTATCGAAATTCACCAAATCATTGGTCACGGATGGCAGCGGCGTGACACCGGTGGCAACTGTAAAGCCCAAACCGGACGCCGCAGCGCCGGTGGTGCCGACAGGCTTGGATGGATCCATCAGTCGAGTGCTTTGTGGCATACCGAATGGCACGCTGGCGCGCTTGGCACGCATGGCCACAATTACATCTTCCAGCGGGTTCAGGCGAATAGTGTCTTTCCAACCCACTTCATTGCTGGCAGGCACCTTCACGGTTCCGTCCCAGCCCACGCGGTTGATCAGTTGCACATCGACCATGTTGAAGTGCATGGAGTTGGTCCACAAACCGTTGTCCACCAGTTTCCAGATCTGGATTTCACCGTCTTTCAAAATTTCGGTGGCCGAATCGATGTAATTCAAAGGCACCGTCGTCTGCACCACGCCGTTGGTCAGAGGCAGTTCCGCACCGCCAGTGGAGTTGTATCGGCCGCGGTTATCAAACAGTTCTTGCTCCGCCTTGGTCAGCACGGGGATGGAGAACATCTTGGTAGAGTTGACCGTGACTTGTGCGCCAACACCGCTGGTGCCAGCAGGATTCTCAAACGTGACAACGGGCGCGCAGGTATAGCCAGAGCCAGCCGTAAAGTTGATGATTTTCGTCACCTGGTGGGTGCTGGGCACGCCGGGTGTACCTGGGTCTACCACGGCGGTCGCCATGGCAGATACTGCGCCATTTTTCAAAGCGCCATTGGCTTCCATGGGCAGGCATGCGACACCGTTGACTGTATTGTTGAATACAACCGTGGGTGGGTTCAATGGATCGTAGCCGGTGCCAGAGCCTGGGATCACATTGCCGGCGATAGTCCCGCCAGCGCTGGCCGTGCCGCCCGAGGTGACAAGAGTCAGACCAGTCAGGGTGATTACACCGTTGACACTGGTCGAGAAGTCCAGCGTGGGTTGTGCCGCAGAACCAGTGGCGACGTGAGCATAGATGTCGGTGTCGTTGGTACCGAACGAATCGTTGTAGGCCACCGCAGGAACCAGGGGCGCGGGTTGAGATGCACCGTAAGCAATCGGCAGGGCTGTAATCAGTGCGGTCGGATCGTAAGGCGCGGCAGCTGGGATCGCGCTCACTTTGATCTGCATCATGGTGCGGGTATTCGGACCATAGCCAGGCTTGGTACTGTAAGCGCCACCAGCACCGGTCTGGTCCGGGCCACCGGTGTAGTAGTCATTGCGCACATCGTTGAATGGCACCGGTGCGGGTGCGTCGTTGTACAAAATCAGCGTCTGACCGGCATAGGCTGAAAAGTCAACGATAGCATCGGCACGCTCGGCGGGACCCAACAACATGCCGTAGCCATAGATGTTGCCAATCGTGATGGAGCGGCGATTGGCTTCATAGGTCACAGGTTGTGCGGGAATGTCAACTGGGTGAGGCAACAGGCCGCCATCATTGCCAATGGCGATGAAGTCCGGGCCGGCAGTCGATGGGTCTGGTGCACCACCTGCGCGGCCATCCACGGGCCAGGCACGTGTGGGACCAGATGGCTCGGAGATGATATTGGTAGCCACACCTAGATTGACATACTGTGGCAGAGGCATCTGAACACCAGCAGTCACATCCCACCCGACCGGATTGCCGGCAGCGTCACCCACAGCAGGCACCATCTTCACTTCGGTGTTATCAATCAGTTTTGCAACGCCCGCAGCATCCACCATCGTGTTGCCATTCAGATCCAGCATGGGTGCATGCACCGAACCATCTGCCTTGTACAAAGCCAGATTGATGTAGCGGTCGTTGCTGGCATTCAAAATACGCATGCGGTAGGCCTTGGGGTCTACCGTCAGTGTGGGGTAGGCCGTGCCGTTGATAACCGGTGTATCCATAAAGGCTTCTGGCACAAAGCTGGCATCCCCGTAGGCACCTGATGGCAGGGGATCCTTGGCCGGGAAGATCGGCCAGAACAAGGGACCAAAATCCCAACGACCCACTGGATTGGCACCGTTGGCCGATGATGGGTCCTGGTTTTTCTCATAAACATGGGGGAACCACAGGTCGCCAGGCTTGCCCCATTTGGCGGTATTCCACAAGGCGTCTTGCTGTGCAATGTCGCTGGGCACAAAGGTTTTGTCTTCAATGATCAATGGGATTTGATCGGCAGGGATAACACCGCTGGCAATCAGCCCTTGCTCGATCGGGTCGGTAATCATGTACCCGGCAGCCAGACCCGCATAGGCATTCAGACGCGTCAGGCCAGAAGTACGGTCCTGGTAGAAACTGAAGCGCGCGCTCATGTCGTTGGGGAAGTAGAGCGTGGTGGCGCCAGGGCCAGGGTCAGCCATATCCGGAACGTTCTGATTGCTGACGCCTCGGGCATCGAGCAAGGCAACATCATTTCCTTTGGCATTCACCCCAGGATTGGTTTCGCCCTGAGGCGCAATCCATTGATGCGGCGTGCCAGCGCTAATCCAGGGAGACTGACCACCCACCAAGTGAATGCTCGCGCGGTTTTGGGTGTAAGCTTTCTTTCCATTGGCTCCTATGCCAGCACCTGTGAGGGTGGTGTCCACCGGGATAAACAGTGCACCACCGGCACCTGTGGGCAAGTAGTTGATGAACTTAACACGAACTGCCGTGCCTTTGGCTGACTGAATGAACGGACCGAGGTGATGGGGATTATCCACTACGCTCAGCACACGGTTATCCAACGTCGTAAAAGTCTTGGCAACTACCCCCTTGGCAATCAGTCCGGGCGTCATAAGTTGAACATACCCGCGTAGGCGGGTCGGCTTAGCCAAATCACTGTGCATTTGTTCGGTGAACTCAACCGCTGCGATTTCGTAGTAATCGTCTTGCGTGGCATTGCCATTGAGGTCAACCCACTTCTCAGGCGCGGCCAAGGGAATGTATTGACCCAGGTTGTTGGCCTTGGCTGCACCTATGCCAGGCAAGGTATCGACAAACTTCCGCAGCGCCTTGCCAGAGTCAATCATCTTGGGCAAGCCCGTTGCAGTAACAATGCTTTGTGCGCCAGCAACCAGTGCAGGCGATGGGCCTGCGGCACTGTTGGCATAGTAGGTGGGTACGGCCACCGGTGCATTTTTAACGTTCACTCCAGAGCCGAAACCGGACCCGGCCAGTGCCACGTTAGCACCAAAAGATGTCGCTATTGCCATCGCAATTGCCGCAGCAACTGGACTGACCTTAAACGAAGTGTGTTGGAATTTTTTCACGATGTCTGACTCCCAAATATTGAAACCGTTTGTCTGTTTGCAGATCCACCTCAGAAGAGGCAGATCTTACTAGGCTGGCTATGGTGCTTGCGCTTACTTCGCCCTTACTGTGATGGTAGAAGACGTGGAAGTTCCGTCCAGGCTAGTAGCGACCAGCTTAAATGTGTACGAGGTACCGCTAGTCAAGCCAAACACCGTGGTACCTGTACTGCCAGGTGCGAATGTCGCGGTGTGGTTCAACCACGTTAGCGTCATACCCTTCACGTTGTTATTGTTTCTTGGGTCATTGGCCCAAGTCAGGGAAATTGTTGAGCCAGACAAGCCATTGATCGCAGCAGCAGTGGAACTGCCCGCCAATCCCACAGGCGCATAAGCTGTGCCGTTGAACAGGCCAATGGTTGCCGCCATCGTGGTTCCGTTCAAGGTCGTGGCCGACACCTGGAAGGTGATGGCACCCGCGGCCAAGTGGGACAAGGTGGCCGTACAAACACCTGTCAATGGGTCACAAGTAGATGCCGTTGCAACACCGTTCACCAGGTAGCCGGTAGCGCCTGCCACGGCAGTCCAGCTTAGGGTTGCAGAGTTGATGCCGTTTGCATTCACGGTCAAGCCAGTTGGCGCTGCAGGGCCTGTCAGTGCAGGCGCTGCTTTTGGTGCTAATGGAGCCACCACAGGAGCAGGGGCAACTTGCACAACCGACACGCCGCCTGCAACAGAGTCACCAGCCGCGTTGTAAGCCACGACCGTCGCACCGCTTAGATCCCGATTGGGAACGGCATCAACCCAGCTGGTCATATTGGCAAGTGCATCACCAATCTTGGTTTGCCCGATCATGATTTTGAAACCAATTTCATTCTTGGCATTGGCAGTGGGCTCTGCGTAGACTGCGTTGGTCCCCGCTGTGGGGATGCCTTGCAAGTCCACACCACCATAAGGCGTGGTGTCGGTCCAGGTCACAGTATTGCCAGCTATAACTATGTTGGTAGGTGCATCAGGCACCACCACTGTGGGGTGGAACACAAAAGGACGCATAAAGTCGAACTCTTCGTGACCCAGGATGTGGCAATGCCAGACGTATTCATTGTCAAAGTTGGTGACCACATTGGCGTATGGCAAAGCAGGCGCCTGACCAGACGTGGGATCAAGCTGGGTAAAACCAAGTTGTGAATTTTCTGCCTGTGCGGGGTCCAGCAAACGCGAGCTTTTGGGTATGCCGAAGGGTGCCACAGGGCGCGAGGCCCTCACCGCCACATACACGTCTTCCAGTGGGTTCATGCGCAGGGTTTCTTTCCAGCCCAGTTCATTGGCCTCTGGTGGTTTGATCACGCCATCCCAGCCCACACGGTTAATCACCTGCACGTTCACCAAGTGGAAGTGCACGGGGTGGTCATCCACGCCGTTGTGGGTGATTTTCCAGATCTGTGTCTCGCCTTCCTTGATCGCGTCCAGGCGCTCTTCCGGATGGTCGATGTAGCTCAGCGGAATCGTGGTGGCAACGGTAGCGGTGGAGAAAGGCAACTCCACGGCCAGGGTTGCGTTCATCCGGCCAAAGACGGGATCAAACAACTCTTGAATCGCCTTGTTGATCACGGGCAACGTTTTGACGACGCCGTTTTTTACGTAGCTAAATTGCCCTGTGTTCAAAGCGCCGGAACCGGTTCCAATGGCAGCGTAGTTATTAATTTCGTTGGTGCCAAACGGTGCGTTGTAAGCCACGGCTGGAATCAGCGGTGCGGGTTGCGTTGCGGCATAGGCCGCAGGCAACGCTTGCGCTAGGGCAGCAACGTTCAGAGGAGCCGCTGGCGTAATGGCGTTCACCTTGATCTGCATGAAGGTGCGGGTGTTCGGTCCATAGCCAGGTGCGACGTCATAGGCACCACCGGCAGCGGTGTTGTCACCCATGCCGGTATAGTAGTCAATGCGCGGGTCGAAGCCCGGCATCGGCGCAGGTGCGTCGTTGTAAACGATGAGCGTCTTGCCCGCATATTGCGAGAAGTCCACCAGCACGTCAGCGCGTTCTGCCGGCGCCACCAGCAGTGCATGGTGCAATATGTTGAAAACGGTGATGCTGCGCACATCGGTTTCATAGGTTGTGGGCTGCGATTTCCAGACGGCAGGCGCAGGCAGCAAACCGCCTTCGCTACCAATTTGAACAATGTCAGGACCCGCAGTGGCTGGGTCCGGCGCGCCGCCAACACGGCCATCCACAGGCCAGTTGGCCGGGTATCCAGGGCTTGGCACAGCGGGGACCATCTTGACTTCAGTACAAGTGGCCGGCAATGAAGCTCCACCGCCAGGGAATACGGTCAGGTCACCAGTGGGGCCGTAGCCGTTACCAGGGATAAGTACACCATTAGGGCTGCTTGATGGCACGCTGCCTGGCGCTTTGGGTGTGGTGTTGGCGGCATTGCACAAATTGCCTTCGGCATCCACGGCCTGGTAGAGGCTCAGGTTCAGTGCGCGGTCGTTGGAGGCGTTCAGTATGCGCAAGCGGTAAGACTTGGGGTCCACAGTCATTGTGGGGTAGACCTTGCCATTGACCATGGCAGTGTCCATGAACGATTCAGGCGTAGTTGTCACGTCTCCGTAGTCACCGGAGGGCAAGGAGTATTGAGCCGGGAACACAGGCCAGAACCAGGGGCCCCAGTCCCAACGACCCACTGGGTTGGTGCCGTCAATGGAGTTTGGATCCTGGTTTGTCTCATACACATGGGGAAAGAACAGATCGCCCTCTTGACCCCAGTGGTTCAGATCCCACTTGGCATCCTGCGACTGCGACGTTGTTCCATCCGATGCCTTTGCATTGGCGCCGATGTTCTTGGGCACAAATCCCTTGTCCTGGAATACCAGGGGAATGCCGATGGTGTCCAGCAAGCCGGTCGCCAGGCTGCCAACGGTGGCGCCGGTGGTCGTGCCCAGCGCGCTGGAAACCATCTTTAGTTCCACGGGGTCAATCACCACATAGCCTGCGGCAACGCCTTGGTACACGTTCAGACGGGTCAGACCATAGGTATGGTCATGGTAGAACATGAACCTACCACTGAGGTTATTCGGGAAGAAAAAGGTGTATTCGCCATCACCCGGTGCGGCCATGTCTGGCACGCCCACAGAAGAGTCGCCCTTGCCCATGCCGAACGGATGATTTGCATCGTGTCCCAAGGTATAGGAAATATCGTTCGCTGGCGCAATCCACTGGTGCGGAGTACCGTCGCTGATCCAGGGTGTGTCGCCACCATGCCAGTGAATGCTGGCGCGGTTTTGGCCCATTTTCACGGGAATGGGTTTTCTGGCCGAGTCCAGGATCAGGTTGCCAGTAGCGTCTTTGGCAAAAATCTGTGCGCCTGTAGCATCGAGCACCGGGCCACCACCGGGGATGGTTTCATCCACGGGGATGGGCAGATCGCCACCGGTTCCATTCCATGAGCCCACCGACTTACCGGTCGCATCGGTGTACGGCAGGTAGTTAGTCAACTTGATCCGCATCGGCGTACCCTTGGAGGCGACGATGACCGGGCCCAGGTAATGCGGCTTGTGAACGAAATAAACTTGCTGACCTTGGGCGTCCAGGATCGGCGTGACGCCGTCCGGGTAAAACGCCTTGATGTGCTCGCTGGCAATCACACCGGAAGCGTCGGTCTTCCCAACTTGCGCAGCGGTTTCAATCTGCACATAACCGCGCAATCGTGTTGCTTTGGCCAGATCACTGTGCATTTTTTCGGTGTATTCCACGATGGCCAACTCAAGGTAGTCATCTGCGGTTTGCAGGCCGGAAGCGGGATTTTTCCAGTTGTGCACTTGCATGGCAACCGGGATACCAGATTGCAGGTCCGAATCGCCTGGCAAGTTATCCAGGCCGTTATAGGCCCCGCCAATGGAGTCCACAAACTTGCGTAGTGGCTTGCCCGTATCTACCGTGAGGGTGTCACTGATCGCTTGTGTGGCCGGGTCATATGCGGGGTGGATTCCTGAAGGACTGCTCGCGAAGTAAGTTGGAACGCTGATCGTTTTACCTGCCACATCGGTGTTTTGACCGAAAGCACTATTGGCTCGCGCAAGGTTCGCCGGAAACTGTGCCGTCATCACCATCACAAGTGCAGCTACCACTGGATTTAACGCGAAAGAACTGCTTTGGACTTTTTTCATATTTTCCACTCCTGAAATTTGGCTATTTGTGAAAACTTCGAACGATCGAATGCATTGATTCAAAGCAAGCGATTTGCAATGTCCGAATGGACCATTAGCAAAAGCTTGCGTTTACACAAGCCATGACGCAATTTTTGCACTTGGTTACAGAAAAACACTTGTTTTCGAAATCATAAAAACCCCAAACCTGTGACTTATTCCCCATTTTTGAGAATTTGAACGCCAAATTTCTTGATTTTGATAACCAACAGCGCGGATAGCCTCCATGTCAGGTGTAAGTTAGTAGTAACCCTTGGCAGACCGCCCAGGCCAAAAGTAAGCAAGCGATACGTTGATTTGCAACAAGCGAAGCCAAAAAGGGTGAATATTTCAAATACCGTCTTTGATTTGCGTCAAATGCAAATGCTTTCGCAAAACCGAGATGCGCCAATCTGACCATTGCCCTGAGCCTGGCCAATCAGTCAACCTTTCGTCTTTTTCTAGCCTCACTTTGTCAGCCCCGCACAATTTGTCTGGACTACCATCGAAGGCTGCTGTATTCATATCAACACTCCACCAGATAGGGCACGAAGCGCACCATGTCATTCCAAGACCTGTACCAAAAAAAACGCGGCACCGCCGAAGATGCTGTTAATTTGATCAAAGACGGTGATTTCATCGTCGTCCCGACCGCCGTGGCCGAGCCCCCAGCGCTGCTGACAGCACTCTCGGAGCAGCGTTTGCGTTTTCGAGACGTCAAGGTGGCGCAGATTTTGGCCGTGCGCAAATATGGCTACATCGACCCCGAAACGGTTGACCATGTGCGCCACGTAGCGTTTTTCTATGGTGCCACCACGCGGCCCGGCGGCCTGAACGGTTGGGTTGATTTCATCCCAAG
Source organism: Rhodoferax sp. (assembly GCF_037143375.1). GTDB lineage: Bacteria > Pseudomonadota > Gammaproteobacteria > Burkholderiales > Burkholderiaceae_C > Rhodoferax. The sequence continues at coordinate 41,710 of NZ_JBAWYV010000013.1, forward strand.
TTATTTCTCTGAAATGCCAAGCCTGATCGAGCGCGGTCAGATTGCGGCGGACGTGGTTTTTTCCATGGCCTCGCCGATGGACCAGCACGGCTATTTTTCGCTCAGCCTGGGCGCTGATTACACGATGGCAGCGGTGGCCAAGGCCCGCGTCATTGCGCTGGAAGTGAACCCCAATGTGCCGTTTGCCAATGGCAATTGCCTGGTACACATTTCTCAGGTGTCTGCGCTCATTGAGCGCGACGAGCCGATCATGGAAGTGGGCTTGCCCAAAATTGGCCCGGTGCAGCAGGCCATTGGCAAGTACGTGGCCGACATGATTGACGACGGCTCTACGCTGCAGATCGGCTACGGCGGCATTCCCGATGCGGTGGTGATGCAACTCACCGCCAAGCACGACCTGGGCATTCACACCGAAATGATTGGCGACGGCATTTTGACGTTGATCGAAAGCGGCGCCGTGACCAACCGCAAAAAGAACTACCTGCCCGGCAAGATGGTGGCCACCTTTGCGCTCGGCTCAAAAAAGCTGTACCAATTTATGGACCGCAACCCGGCACTTGAAATCCACCCGGTGGACTTCACCAACGACCCTTACCTGGCCGGAAAAAACGACAAGCTGATGGCCATCAATGCCACGCTGCAAATTGACTTGCTGGGCCAGTGCGGCTCCGAGAGCCTGGGCCATGTGCCCTACTCCGGCACCGGCGGTCAGGCTGACTTTGTGCGCGCGGCTAACCGCTCACGCGGCGGCAAGGCGTTTATCGTGCTGCCAGCCACGGCCAAGGACGACAGTATTACCCGCATCGTGCCCACGCTCACCCCCGGCACCCACGTCAGCACCAGCAAGAACGACATCAATTATGTGGTGACCGAGTTTGGTGTGGCGCAGTTGCGCGGCAAGACCGGCAAACAGCGCGCGCAAGAGATGATCTCGATTGCGCACCCCAGCTTTCGCGCCGAACTGACTGAAGCGGCCAAAAAGATGAACCTGCTGTAACGATTACGCAATAGTTGCGGGGTGTGTCATGGTGATAATCACGGCAGTATTCATATTGCAGGGACACAAATCACATGACCATCCTCGTTACCGGCGGCGCCGGCTTCATCGGCAGTAACTTCGTTCTCGACTGGCTCCGAGCCTCTGACGAGCCGGTCATCAACCTCGACAAACTCACCTACGCCGGCAACCTGCAAAACCTGGCCTCACTCGACGGCGATGCGCGCCATGTGTTTGTGCACGGCGATTTTGGCGATGCCGCGCTGGTTGCCCAGTTGCTGACGCAGCACCAACCGCGTGCGGTGGTCAATTTTGCCGCCGAGTCGCATGTCGACCGCTCCATCCACGGGCCGGGCGAGTTCATCCAGACCAACATCGTGGGCACCTTCAACCTGCTCGAATCGGTGCGCGCTTATTGGGGCGCGTTAGATTCCACCGAAAAGGCTGCGTTCCGCTTTCTGCACGTCTCCACCGACGAGGTTTATGGCTCCTTGAGCAAGACCGACCCGGCCTTTACCGAGACCCACCGCTACGAGCCCAACAGCCCGTACTCGGCCAGCAAAGCCGCCAGCGATCACCTGGTGCGCGCCTACCACCATACCTACGGCCTGCCGGTACTCACCACCAACTGCTCCAACAACTACGGGCCGTTCCACTTTCCAGAAAAGCTCATTCCGCTGATGATCGTCAACGCACAGGCCGGCAAAGCGCTGCCGGTGTATGGCGACGGCCAGCAGATTCGCGACTGGCTGTACGTTACCGACCACTGCAGCGCCATCCGACGCGTGCTCGAAGCTGGCCGTTTGGGCGAGGTTTACAACGTGGGCGGCTGGAACGAAAAACCCAACCTCGACATCGTGCACACCGTGTGCGCTTTGCTGGACGAACTCAAACCCCGCGCCGACGGCAAGCCGTACCAAGAGCAGATCACTTATGTCACCGACCGCCCGGGCCACGACCGCCGCTACGCGATTGATGCCCGCAAGATCGAGCAAGAACTGGGCTGGAAACCGGCCGAGACCTTTGAGTCGGGCATCCGCAAAACCGTGCAGTGGTACCTGGCGCACCCCGAGTGGGTGGCTAACGTGCTGAGTGGCGGGTACCGCGACTGGGTGACAAAACAATACGGTAATTAAGTTATGAAAATTTTGTTGTTTGGCCGTGGCGGCCAAGTGGGCTGGGAACTGCAACGGTCTTTGAGCGTGCTGGGTGACGTGGTGGCGCTGGACCACGATGCGGCCCACAACCCAGATCAACTGTGCGGCGACTTTAGCGACCTCGCTGGTTTGGCCGAGACCGTGCGTCGGGTCCAACCCGATGTGATCGTGAACGCTGCGGCGCACACGGCGGTCGACAAAGCCGAGTCCGAGCCCGACCTGGCCCGCACGATCAATGCGCTGGCACCCGGCGTGCTGGCGACCGAGGCGCAAAAACTGGGCGCCTGGCTGGTGCACTACTCCACCGACTACGTGTTTGACGGCAGCGGCCAACAACCCTGGTGCGAGTCTGACGCCACCGGCCCGTTGAGCGTCTACGGCCAGACCAAACTTGAAGGTGAACTTGCGGTGGCCACCTGCGCCAAGCACCTGATTTTCAGAACCAGCTGGGTCTACGCGGCACGGGGCGGCAACTTTGCCAAGACCATGTTGCGCCTGGCTGGTGAGCGTTATGTGCTGACAGTGATTGACGACCAGTTTGGCGCGCCGACCTCGGCTGAACTGCTGGCCGATGTGACGGCCCATGCGCTGGTCAAAGCCCTGCAGCAACCCGAATTAGCCGGGCTGTACCACTGCGTTGCCAGTGGCGAAACCAGCTGGCACGGCTACGCCAGCTACGTGCTGGCGCAAGCCCAGGCGCTGGGCTGGGCACTCCAGGCCGGGCCCGCACAAGTGATGCCCACGCCCACCTCCAGCTACCCGACACCGGCGCAGCGGCCTTTGAATTCGCGCCTGAACACCAAACGCCTGCAAAGCGCGTTTGGATTGACGCTGCCCCACTGGCAGCAAGGCGTGGCGCGCATGCTCACAGAAATAACAGGGAAACAATAACCATGACCACTCCAACGACTGCCAACACCAAGGCACGCAAAGGCATCATCCTCGCTGGTGGTTCGGGCACGCGCCTGTACCCCGCCACGCAAGTCGTCAGCAAGCAACTGCTGCCGATCTACGACAAGCCGATGATCTATTACCCCTTGAGCGTGCTGCTGCTGGCAGGTATTCGCGAGATTTTGGTGATCTCCACCCCGCAAGACACGCCGCGCTTTGAGCAACTGCTGGGCGATGGCAGCCAATGGGGCCTGAAACTCAGCTACGCCGTGCAGCCCTCGCCCGATGGTCTGGCACAGGCATTTTTGATTGGCGAGTCGTTTCTGGATGGCGCCCCGAGTGCGCTAGTGCTGGGCGACAACATTTTTTACGGCCACGACTTTGCTGGTCTGTTGGACAGCGCCAATAAACAAACCCATGGCGCCACCGTGTTTGCCTACGCCGTGCAAGACCCCGAGCGCTATGGCGTGGTGGAGTTCAATGCCAACGGCCACGCCATCAGCCTGGAAGAAAAACCCACCAGCCCGAAGTCGCGCTACGCCGTCACCGGCCTGTATTTTTATGACACGCAGGTGGTGGAACTGGCCAAACAGGTCAAACCCTCGGCCCGAGGCGAACTGGAAATCACCGACCTGAACCGGCTGTATTTGGAACAAGGCTCGCTCGATGTGCAAACCATGGGCCGCGGCTATGCCTGGCTTGATACCGGTACGCATGAGTCGATGCTGGAAGCCAGCCAGTTCATCTACACGATTGAAAACCGCCAGGGCCTCAAGGTGGCCGCGCCCGAAGAAATTGTGTGGCGTCACGGCTGGATTGACGACGCCCAACTGAACAAGCTGGCCTTGCCGCTGGCCAAGTCCGGCTACGGCCAGTACCTGCTGCGTTTGCTCAAAGAAAAGGTCTATTGATGAAAGTGACGCCCTGCGCCATTGCCGATGTGCTGCTGATCGAACCCCGCGTATTTGGCGATGCACGCGGCTTCTTTTATGAGAGTTTTAATCAGCGCGACTTCGCCCAAGCCACCGGGCTGGACCTGCAGTTTGTGCAGGACAACCACTCCAAGTCGGCCCAGGGCGTGTTGCGCGGCCTGCACTACCAAGTGCAAAACCCGCAAGGCAAGCTGGTGCGGGTCACCGCCGGTGAGGTGTTTGACGTGGCGGTGGATATTCGCCGCGACTCACCCACGTTTGGCCAATGGGTCGGCGAGATTTTGTCGGCCGACAACAAACGCCAGTTATGGGTGCCACCGGGTTTGGCCCACGGTTTTGTGGTGCTCTCGGAGCATGCCGAATTCTTGTACAAAACCACCGATTACTACGCGCCAGAGCATGAGCGCTGCATCGCCTGGGACGATCCGACGCTGGCGATTGACTGGCCAGCCATGGCCAGCGCACCCAAGCTCTCAGTCAAAGATGCCGTTGGCACCTCTTTCCTGAGTGCCACCGCTCTTTAACCCCTACTTAAAAAGACAGCACCTACCATGGCCATGATTCTTGTGACTGGTGGCGCGGGCTATATCGGCTCCCACACCTGCGTCGAGTTGCTCAACGCGGGGTATGAGGTGACCGTGTTTGACAACTTTTGCAACAGCCAGCCCGAGGCGCTGGCGCGGGTGGAACGCATCACTGGCAAGAAACCAACTCTGATCCAGGGCGACATTCGCGACCGCGCTGCACTGGTGACGGCGCTAAAGCAAAGTGGCGCCACCGCCGTGGTCCACTTCGCGGGTCTGAAAGCGGTGGGTGAGTCGGTGCAAAACCCGCTGGCCTATTACGACAACAACGTAGTCGGCACCGTGCGCCTGCTCGAAGCCATGACCGAGTGCGGCGTTAAAACGCTGGTATTCAGTTCATCCGCCACCGTCTATGGTGACCCGCAGCGCCTGCCTTTGACCGAAGACCACCCGCTGTCCACCACCAACCCTTACGGTCAGACCAAGCTGGTGATTGAGGACATGCTGCGCGATCTGTTTCGCAGCGACCCCACTTGGCACATTTCAATCCTGCGCTATTTCAACCCGGTGGGGGCACACGCCAGCGGCCTGATCGGCGAAGACCCGCAAGGCACGCCCAACAACCTGCTGCCGTTTGTGGCGCAAGTAGCCGTCGGCCGCCGCGAGTTTCTGAATGTATGGGGCGATGACTACGCCACCCCCGATGGCACCGGCGTGCGTGACTACATCCATGTGGTGGACCTGGCACTGGGCCACTTGAAGGCGCTGGAGCGTTTGCAAAACCAGGCCGAATGCCTGGCCATCAATCTGGGGACAGGCGTGGGCTACAGCGTGCTCGACATGGTGCGTGCCTTTGAGTTTGCCAGTGGCAAACCGGTGCCGTACAAGGTGGGCCCGCGTCGCGCGGGTGACATCGCTTCGTGCTACGCCAACCCGGCGCAAGCACTGGCCTTGTTGGGCTGGCGTGCCGAGCGCGGGCTGGAGGCCATGTGCACCGACGCTTGGCGCTGGCAAAGCGGCAACCCCAATGGCTACGCACTGAACTGATTTCAATACAACCAGGGACAGTAAAAATGAACACAAAAGTAGAGGTACACCATGGCTAAAGGCATGATTCTGGCGGCGGGGCAAGGCACCCGCGTTCGCCCCCTGACGCGCGATTTACCCAAACCGATGGTGCCGATTCTGGGCAAACCCCTGATGGAATACCAGATTGAACATCTGGCGCGCCACGGCATCACCGAAATCATGGTCAACGTGGCTTACCACCACCAAAAGATCGAGCGCTACTTTGGAGATGGTCACCGCTGGGGCGTGGAAATTGGCTACTCCTACGAAGGCGTGCTGGACCACGGCGACATCCTGCCTCGCCCTATGGGCTCGGCCGGTGGTATGCGGCGCATTCAGGACTTTGGCGGCTTCTTTGACGACACCACGCTGGTGCTGTGCGGCGACGCCCTGATTGACCTGGACATTGGCGCAGCCCTGCACGAGCACAAAACCAAGGGCGCCATTGCCAGCGTCGTGGCGCTGGACGTGCCGTTGAAAGATGTTCAGGCTTATGGCATTGTGGTGGGAGCACCTGACGGCCGTATTGAATCCTTCCAGGAAAAACCGTCGCCTGCCGATGCCAAATCAACCTTGGCCAGCACCGGTATTTATATTTTCGAGCCTGCGGTGCTGGATCTGGTGCCACCCGGTCAGATCTATGACATTGGCTCGCAGTTGTTCCCGCAACTGGTCGAGAAAAAACTGCCTTTTTATGTGCAAAACCGGTTTTTCAATTGGATCGACATCGGGCGTGTGAGTGACTACTGGTCGGTATTGCAGCGCGTGTTGCGCGGTGAAATCGCCGAAGCCGAGATGCCTGGGCGCCAGGTTAAACCGGGCATCTGGGTTGGGCTCAACACCTCGATTCCCTGGGACAAGGTGACGATTGAAGGGCCGGTTTACATTGGCGCCAACACCCGCATTGAACCCGGCGTGACTATTACCGGACCGGCATGGATTGGGCACGGTTGCCACCTTCGCACCGGTGCCAAAGTAGTGCGCAGCATTTTGTTTGAGTACACCCGAATTGCTGCCGACATGCGTTTTAACGAAATGATTGTTTCGCCCGACTACTTGGTGGACCGCCATGGCGACACGCTGTACCGCGGTGATGACACGTCCCAATTGCGCTGGGGCGATGCGCGGGCCTGATCGCTTGTGCCCGCTTCGCCTCCTCCCACTTTATTGATTGCTCACCCCATGTTGATTCAACCTGTCGTTTTGTCTGGCGGCTCCGGCACGCGCCTGTGGCCCCTGTCCCGCGAAAAATACCCCAAGCAACTGCTGCCCCTGATTGGTGATGACTCCCTCTTGCAAGCCACGGTGCGCCGTGTCGAGGGCATTGCTGGCGTCGAACTGGCCCCACCCATGGTGGTGTGCGGTGAGGAATACCGTTTTGTCATCGCCGAACAACTGCGCCTGCTCGGCAAGCCGGGCATCATTGTGCTCGAGCCTTTAGGACGAAATACAGCTCCAGCCCTTACGCTTGCTGCGCTAGCAGCTATTAAAAACGGAGCAGATCCAGTCTTACTGGTGATGCCGGCAGACCACGTGATCACCAACCTCGCGGCGTTCCAGAGCGTGGTCAGCCAGGGTTCTGCGCTGGCGGCGACCGGCGCGGTAGTGACGTTTGGCATCACGCCTGACGCACCAGAAACCGGCTATGGCTACATCCAGTCTGGCGCGGCTTACGTTGGCGCCTCGGACGGCGAAAAATCAAACGCCAGCCTGATCGCCCGTTTTGTTGAAAAACCAGACCTAGCCACGGCCCAGACTTACCTCGATGCCGGCTCTTACCTCTGGAACAGCGGCCTCTTCATGATGCGCGCCTCGGTCTGGCTGAGCGCCATGAAAGCATGCCGTCCAGACATTCTGACCGCCTGCCAAACGGCCTGGGACCTGGGCTCCACCGACGGTGAGTTTGTGCGAGTGGGCAAGGAAGCGTTTGCCAACTGCCCCGCCGACTCGATCGATTACGCCGTGATGGAGCGCATTGCAGCCGGGTCTGATTCGGGTCTGCTGCCGCCCGGCGTGGTGATTCCCCTGAGTGCGGGTTGGTCTGATGTGGGTGCTTGGGATGCGCTGTGGCAGGTACTGCCCAAAGACGACAGCGGCAATGTGGTGCAGGGTGATGTGCTGCTGCAAGACTGCAGCAACACGCTGGCGCTCTCTGAAGGCCGCCTGATTGCCTGCGTCGGCGTGAACGATCTGGTGGTGATTGAAACCGCCGATGCGATTTTGGTCGCGCACAAGGACAAGACCCAGGACGTCAAGAAAATCGTCGACATCCTGAAGAAACAGGGCCGTGCTGAAGGCTCGGTTCACCGCAAGGTGTTTCGCCCTTGGGGCTCTTACGACGGCGTCGATGCCGGTGAGCGCTTTCAGGTCAAGCGCATTGTGGTCAAGCCGGGCGGCATTTTGTCGCTGCAAATGCACCACCACCGCGCCGAGCACTGGATTGTGGTCAGCGGCACCGCCCGCATCACGCGTGGCGAAGAGGTTTTTTTGTTGTCCGAGAACCAGTCCACATTCATCCCTCTGGGCACCACGCACCGCCTGGAGAACCCCGGCCGCGTGGCGCTGGAGATGATCGAAGTGCAGTCAGGCTCTTATTTGGGCGAAGATGACATTGTCAGGTTTGAGGACGTTTACGGGCGTTAAGTTTCCCCACTCACCCGCAAACCCTCTCGCTCTCTCCGGGCGAATGAGGCTTGGAACAGCTATTTGGCCTACGCTATAAACGGGGGGAAAGCCTCCGTTTGTGAGTGCCGATGAACACTCGCAACGGCTTGCAGGCTCAGGACGGTGTGGCACTCAGCGCTGTGAGGTCAAGGGGGAGGCCGAAGGCCGGAGGACACGAACAGCGCTGAGTGCCGC
>NZ_JBAWYV010000014.1:0-49935 GCF_037143375.1 Rhodoferax sp.
TGTGAAGACGCCTGGTTTGAAGAACCTGCCAGACTGACCCAGGAAGCCGGTGCCGAGCTGCTAGCGGTCATTAACGCATCGCCATTTCACGTTGGCAAGGGTCTGGAGCGCGAGCAAATGATGCGCGAACGGGTGAAAACCTGTGGTTTGCCGCTGGTTTATGCCCATTTGGTGGGCGGTCAGGATGAAGTGGTTTTTGAAGGACATTCGTTTGCTTTGAATGCAGATGGCTCCGTGGCTGGCCGTGCGCCCAGCTTTGTAGAAAATTGCCTTCTAGTCCAGGTACAGCGTGCACCAGCAGCTATTTATTTAATAGCAGATGTATCGCCTGAGCGATCTCCCGAAGCCGACTTGTGGGACGCACTGGTGCTGGGGGTTCGCGACTACATCGGAAAAAACGGGTTTCCCAGCGTGATTTTGGGCCTGTCGGGCGGCATAGATTCAGCGCTGGTGCTGGCAGTGGCAGTCGATGCGCTCGGAAAAGACCGGGTGCGTACCGTCATGATGCCCTCGCCTTACACGGCAGACATCAGCTGGATCGACGCGCGTGACATGGCCCAGCGTTTAGGCGTGCGTTACGACGAGATTTCAATCGTGCCGCAGTTTGAGGCTTTCAAAACTTCTTTGGCGGAGGAGTTTGCAGGGCTGGCCGAGGATGCGACGGAAGAAAATTTGCAAGCCCGCATTCGGGGCACGCTACTGATGGCGCTTTCCAATAAATTCGGTAGCATTGTGCTTACAACTGGCAATAAGTCTGAAATGGCCACCGGATACTGCACGCTTTACGGTGACATGGCAGGTGGTTTTGCCGTGATCAAGGACCTGGCCAAAACGACTGTATTCAAGCTGAGTCATTGGCGTAACGCCAATGACCCCTATGGCACAGGGCAGGCGCCGATTCCGGATCGCATCATCACTCGCCCCCCCAGCGCCGAGCTTCGCCCAGATCAGAAAGACCAGGACAGCTTGCCAGCTTACGAAGTACTGGACGCCATCTTGGAGCGCTATATGGAAAACGACCAGAGCATTGAAGACATTATTGCGGCTGGGTTCGATCATGCCGATGTTGAAAAGGTTACCCGCCTCATCAAAATCAATGAATACAAGCGCCGACAAGCGCCTATTGGTATTCGTGTCACGCACCGTAGCTTTGGCAAAGATTGGCGTTATCCTATAACCAATCGCTTTCGCGCTTAAATTGAAACTTTGCAGGGCAGTCTGAGCTCAATTCAGTCACGGCACCTTTACTAATTAGGAAAAAAGCATGAAACAGATCACCGCAATTGTTAAACCGTTCAAACTGGAAGAGGTTCGTGAGGCACTGGCTGAATGCGGGGTCACAGGACTCACCGTGACTGAAGTCAAGGGTTTTGGACGCCAGAAAGGCCATACCGAGCTCTACCGTGGTGCCGAGTACGTGGTCGATTTTTTACCCAAGGTCAAGGTCGAAGTGGTGGTAAAGACTGATGACGTCGATCGTTGTGTCGATGCGATCGTGAAGGCCGCTCATACGGGGAAAATTGGTGATGGCAAGATTTTTGTCACCAGTGTGGAGCGTGTGGTGCGCATTCGGACAGGAGAACTGGATGAATCAGCCGTCTAAAAGGCCGCCAATTTGAACAGTTTATTGACCAAGCCGGGGCTTGGTCACCAACTGAGTTCCGGCTAAAGCATCATGCCAAAACTGCTGTTGTGGGTGGAATCGACTCAGAATAGCCCAAACTGCGATCCAGCCAATGACGATAACAACAGACTCTGCCCCGGATAAATTGAAGGGAGCAACAGCAGCAAGAGCGGGCAGAAACCAAAGCCAACTCAAAACGTAGCGAAGCAGTGCACGGGATTGCGAAATGCTTTTGCCCGAACGATCCACAACGGTTATATCCCAGGTTTTCATGGCCAATGTCTGCCCTTTTGACCATAACCAAACAAAATAAATTCCAAAGACAACAAAGAGAAATGCTTGCAAGGCATGGCGGTTGTCCATGGCGTTTCGTGTTTGACTCAGGGTTCCAAATAAATAACCTGAAATAAACACCACACCGAACATCAGCATGCCTTCGTAAAGCCAACAGGCCATACGACGGGCAAGACTAGGTGTTTGCAGCAGGTTTCCCATTGACTGAACTTGTTGCTTTAATTATTCGGTTTACTGGCTGACTCAGTCGCAGGCTTTGCTTGTGGCAACAATGTATTTTGGTGCACAGCATGACTTGAACTGGCTGACTTGAGAGGCTGCATTACGGTTTGGCGAGTCACGGGAACAGTCGTTAGCTTTTGAGCCGTAACAGGTTTGGCGGCAATGGCCGCTCCACCTAATTTTGGAGGTGCCAAAGTAGCTAACTTTTTCTTCTCTTCTGGGCTAAGCGCTTGATAAGCCTGCCAAGTAGCCGTTTTTTCTGTAGGTGTCAATTGCTTGGCTTGAGCAAAATTCAACCTGGCCTGGGCCCGCTGTTGATAACTGAGTGACACCCATTCGGTCATGCGGGTATGCAGTTTGACTTGTTCTGCCGGCGGCAGCGTAGGATAGTTGGCAGCAATCGCGATCCATTTGCGCTTTTGAGCTTCTTCTAAGGAATTCCAGTTGGCCGCCAAGGGTTGCAGTGAAAGTTGCTGTGTGGGCGTCAAATCTTGCCACTCCGGTTTGGAGGAAACCTTCAAACCAGATGAACTTTTGGTGGTGGCGATCAAATTTGGTGGCTTAAGGGGTGAAGACGCACTGGGAGCTATTGAAGGTAAACCTTGAGAGAGAACTGGCAACGTCAATGCGAATAAAAAGGCCGCGACGCAACCATTAATAACGCCACATGACCTGCCTAAACTGAAGACGTGCCCTTTTTGAACATCAGCCAAAATAACCATCTTCCTTTACTGCTGCAAGTGCTGCACAGTGCTGAGCTTTAAAAACTGAACAAAACCAGCGTCGGTATAAGCAGAAGGCGGCAAGTCATCCGTGAGTAAAGCGGCATCAATTTCCGCAATTTCATTGGCCCGATTGTCATTTTGAATAACATTAATCGCTATCAAACCGACTACAAGAGCCAGAAGAGGAATGGCAGCAGCAATTCGATCCCAAGCACTAAAGTTCTCACTTCCAAAAGTCAGAGTTGCTGCGCCGCCAGATGCTGAAATGCTTTTTGCAGTTTGAGTCATCACGATCTTTCGCTTGGCCAGAGACTGAACCCTTGCAGCACGCAACCGCTCGGAAATGTCATAAGGCAGATCATCAGTCGCATCGGACAAGCGAGAGGCAATACGCAACCCGAAGCGGTCTTGCGCGACCTGATTTTGGTGCTGGTTCAAATTAATCATAGTGTTATTCCCTTCGCTCTCAATGCTTTTCCAAGTGCCTGAACCGCCCTTGAACAGTGCGTTTTAACACTGCCTTCTGAACAACCCATTGCAGACGCAGTCTCTGCAACATCAAGCTCTTCCCAGTAACGCATCAGGAATGCTTCTCGTTGACGAGCTGGTAATTCCTGAATTTCTGCCTCAATACCAAGCAAGGTTTGTGCCCGTTGAGTTGCACTTTCTGCGCTTTCTGTTTGCTCTGAGTGACTCAGGACGTTTAAAGTTTCAAGAAGATCAAATTCTCCATCTTCGCCAGACGACTCAAAATCACTCATGTTCGAGAAAAGAGCATTTCGCGTTTTTTGTCTTCGAAACCAGTCTAAAGTGCAATTGGAGAGAATACGTTGAAACAGCATGGGTAATTCAGCTGTTGGCTTGTGACCATAGTGTTCAGCAAGCTTCATCATGCTATCTTGCACAATATCCAAAGCTGATTCTTCGTTCCTCACGTGATAGACCGAGCGCTTGAAAGCGCGTCTTTCTACACTTTTCAAAAAATCAGATAATTCTTGTTCGGTAGCCAAGAGAATTAAGCCATAGTGACTTTGTGGTTTTATTGATGCCTCTCAACTCTCTCAAGAGGCACGAATTGAGGTTTTTGAATGCTAATTATGGCATTTGATGGCGCTTTTTTTGATTTCCATTCCAGCTTCAATTAGTGCAGTGCGATAATCTTGCTTGCAAATCAAAACGCAAACGGGTTATGGTCCGGCGCAACAATCAATGCGCCCATGGCTTAAGCCTTAAGTTCCGACGCGACATCACAAGTGTTTTCGAAGGAGCACCCAAGGTTTTTCGTTAGAGAAATTCACAAAGGTTCATCATGGATATTTCAAAAGCTGAAATCGCTTCAGCCAATGCGGTAACGTCCGCAATAAAAAGTCAACCAATCATGCAAGCAGATAAAGTTCTCTCTTCTGTAACTGATGTTCAAGAACTCAGGGGTGCCGAGATTCTCATCAAGGCGTTACAAGCTGAAAATGTAAAGTACGTGTGGGGATACCCTGGCGGCGCTGTTCTTCATATTTATGACGCCATCTTCAAGCAAGACACAATTCAACATATTCTTGTACGACACGAGCAGGCGGCAGTGCACGCAGCTGATGGCTACGCTCGTGCAACGGGAGACGTCGGTGTCGCATTAGTCACATCCGGTCCTGGTGTGACGAATGCAGTAACCGGTATTGCAACTGCCTACATGGACAGTATCCCCATGGTGATCGTGACAGGACAGGTTCCCACGCACGCCATTGGGCTTGATGCATTCCAAGAGTGCGATGCTGTCGGTATCACTCGCCCCATTGTGAAACACAATTTTCTCGTTAAAGACGCACGTGATCTGGCTGCAACGATGAAAAAAGCATTCCACATTGCGCGAACAGGACGGCCTGGTCCCGTTGTAGTTGATATTCCCAAAGACGTTTCGTTTAAAAAAGTCCCGTATTCTGGCTATCCTGAGACTGTCGAAATGCGCTCGTACAATCCGGTGCGTAAGGGTCATGGGGGGCAAATCAGGAAAGCCTTGCAACTGTTATTGACCGCTAAACGTCCCTATATTTATACAGGCGGCGGCGTTATTTTGAGTAACGCATCCACTGAGCTGAGAACGCTGGTCGATATGTTGGGTTATCCCTGCACCAACACCCTGATGGGCCTTGGTGCTTACCCAGCGAGCGACCGTAAGTTTCTAGGCATGCTGGGCATGCATGGAACTGTAGAGGCCAACAATGCCATGCAAAATTGTGATGTGCTTTTGGCCGTTGGTGCTCGATTTGATGACCGAGTTATCGGAAACCCCAAACATTTCGCTCAAAACGAACGGAAGATTATTCACATTGACATTGACCCATCGAGCATTTCAAAGCGCGTCAAGGTTGACATCCCCATTGTGGGTGACGTCAAAGAGGTGCTTACTGAAATGATCGCAATGATCAAAGAAGGCGTGATCAAGCCTGATAGCAACGCTCTTGGCGCTTGGTGGGACACCATCGAGACTTGGCGCAAGCGCGACTGTCTTAAATATGACCACGGTAAAAATGACGTCATCAAACCTCAATACGTTGTTGAGACGCTTTGGAACATGACCAAAGATGCTGACACATACATCACATCAGATGTTGGCCAGCATCAAATGTGGGCTGCGCAATACTATCGGTTTGATGAACCTCGTCGTTGGATCAATTCAGGCGGATTGGGAACAATGGGCGTAGGAATTCCATACGCTATGGGCATCAAACTGGCAAAACCCGACAGTGAGGTTTATTGCGTGACAGGCGAGGGGTCTGTGCAAATGTGTATTCAAGAGCTTTCAACTTGCTTGCAGTACAACACCCCGATCAAGATCGTTGCACTTAACAATCGGTACCTTGGTATGGTTCGCCAGTGGCAGGAAGTCGAGTATGAGGGTCGTTACAGCCATAGTTATATGGATGCGCTGCCCAATTTCGTCAAGCTCGCAGAAGCGTATGGCCATGTCGGCATGTTGATTGAGCGAGCACAGGACGTTGAACCCGCATTGCGCGAAGCTCGTAAGCTTAAAGATCGCACGGTTTTCATGGATTTCCGCACTGACCCAACTGAAAATGTATTTCCGATGGTGCGTGCAGGAAGCGGCATTACTGAAATGCTGCTTGGCTCTGAAGATCTTTAATCAACTTTTGACGAATCTATTGTTTGCCAAGCTGGGTGGTTACCGCCATCAGGGGAGGGCAGCGAAATGAGGAATCCCATGAAACATATCATTGCAGTTTTACTTGAAAACGAACCGGGCGCTTTGTCACGGGTTGTTGGCCTTTTTTCAGCGCGAGGCTATAACATCGAGTCGCTTACCGTGGCGCCAACCGAGGATCCCAGCTTGTCTCGTATGACAATACAGACCTCTGGTCCTGAAGATGTCATTGAGCAGATCACCAAACACTTGAATCGTTTGATTGAAGTCGTGAAAGTGGTCGATCTCACCGAAGGTGCTTATACCGAACGTGAACTCATGATGGTCAAGGTACGCGCCGTGGGTAAAGAGCGCGAAGAAATGAAACGCATGGCTGATATTTTTCGAGGTCGCATTATTGATGTGACCGAGAAGAGTTACACCATTGAGCTGACCGGCGATCAGTCCAAAAATGATGCGTTTCTGGAAGCTATTGAGCGCGGTGCCATTCTGGAAACAGTTCGAACTGGATCTAGTGGGATTGGCCGCGGCGAACGAATTTTAAGAGTTTAATTTTTTACAACGGAGATATAAATGAAGGTTTTTTACGACAAAGACTGCGACCTCAGTCTCATCAAGGGCAAGACGGTTGCGATTATTGGTTACGGTAGTCAAGGACATGCCCACGCCCAGAATCTGAATGACAGCGGCGTAAAAGTTGTCGTTGGATTGCGCAAGGGTGGTGCTTCGTGGCCGAAGGTTGAAAAAGCCGGCCTCCAGGTTGCTGAAGTTGCTGACGCAGTCAAGGCCGCCGATGTGGTCATGATCTTGTTGCCGGATGAGCAAATTGCCGCGGTTTATACCAACGACATTGAACCCAATATCAAGCAAGGTGCTTCCCTGGTTTTTGCACATGGATTCAATGTGCATTACGGCTTGGTGACTCCCCGTGCCGACCTGGATGTTTGGATGGTGGCGCCAAAAGCACCTGGCCATACCGTGCGCGGCACCTATGCCCAAGGTGGTGGTGTTCCTCATTTGATCGCTATTCATCAAGACAAGTCGGGTCGTACTCGCGACATGGCATTGAGCTATGCGATGGCCAACGGTGGTGGCAAGGCCGGCATTATTGAAACCAATTTCCGCGAAGAAACTGAAACCGACTTGTTCGGTGAACAAGCTGTTTTGTGCGGCGGTACAGTTGAGTTGATCAAAGCTGGTTTCGAAACTTTGGTTGAAGCTGGCTACGCCCCAGAAATGGCCTATTTCGAGTGCTTACATGAACTCAAACTGATTGTGGACATGATTTATGAAGGCGGTATTGCCAACATGAATTACTCGATTTCCAACAACGCTGAATATGGCGAATATGTCACTGGCCCACGGATTGTGACAAGCGCCACCAAAGACGCGATGCGCCAGTGTCTGAAAGACATTCAGACGGGTGAGTATGCAAAGAGCTTTATCCTGGAAAACAAAGCAGGCGCGCCCACATTGTTGAGCCGTCGCCGCTTGACGTCCGAGCATCAGATCGAGCAAGTGGGTGAGAAACTTCGTGCGATGATGCCTTGGATTGCCAAGAACAAACTGGTTGACCAAACCCGCAACTGAGTTTCAAAACTCTCTTGAAAAAGGCCACTTCGGTGGCCTTTGTTATTATTAAAGTCTGGAGGCAAATTCTATGCAAGACGGGAACGAAGCAGACTTTATCGAGAGTAATACCTTGGAAGTCAGAAAGCGTCGAAAGGGCATCTACATATTGCCGAACCTTTTTACTTTGGCAGCGCTTTTTGGCGGATTTTATGCAATTGTTATGGCCATTAATGGTCGTTTTGATCTGGCTGCAGTCGGGATTTTTTGCGCAATGATTCTTGACAGTCTCGATGGTCGAGTTGCACGGATGACCAACACTCAGAGTGCATTTGGCGAACAAATGGATTCACTTTCAGACATGGTGTCCTTTGGTGCTGCACCAGCCCTTATCGCTTATGTTTGGGCACTGCAGGGCTTAGGACGTTGGGGTTGGATCGCTTCATTTGTCTATTGCGCATGTGCAGCCTTGCGACTGGCTAGGTTTAACGTCAATACGGCGGTCGTAGATAAACGCTATTTTCAGGGACTTCCGTCACCAGCAGCTGCCGCCTTGCTCGCAGGCTTTATTTGGTTAATGACCGACCTTGGCGTAAAAGGTCCCAGCGTCGCATGGCCGATGTTTGCGCTTGCCTTGTATTCAGGACTCACGATGGTGACCAACGTTCCTTTTTACAGTTTTAAGGATGTCCACATGAAAAAGAGTGTTCCTTTTGCTGTGATTGTTTCGATTGCATTAGCGATAGCCGTTATCAACATCGATCCTCCCATCGTTATGTTTGCTGTATTTGTGGTCTACGGTTTTAGTGGATATGCCATCTACATCTGGCGCAAAGCCAAGGGGGTTCAAACCAGTGTCATCAGCACTTCTACCGAAGAGCCGGATGAAAGAGGACTTCATTAAAAATACTTAATCACCCTCAATAATCCAAATAAGAGTTCTTAAACTTGTGGTACATTGAACTTATGAAATCTTTGGCGCTATCACTACAGTTCTTGCCTTACGGGCGGCGAATGTAGCGTACGCGCATACAAAACCTAAAGCCCGTTGCAAATGCATACGGGCTTTTTGCTTTTTGAGTCTTCATTTTGATGTTGAATTTTCAAGAATACAGGAGAAACAAGATGGCTGATAAGTTGATTATTTTTGATACCACGTTGCGTGATGGTGAGCAGTCACCGGGAGCGTCAATGAACAAGGATGAAAAACTTCGAATTGCTCGCCAGTTGGAACGTTTGAAGGTTGATGTCATTGAAGCCGGTTTTGCAGCGAGTTCCAATGGCGATTTTGAAGCTGTTCAATGCATCGCCAACGCGATCAAGGATTCAACTATTTGCTCTTTGTCTCGTGCAAATGATAAAGATATTGCACGTGCTGCTGAAGCCCTAAAAGGGGCCAATAGTGCACGTATTCATACGTTTATTGCTACTTCTGCATTGCATATGGATAAGAAATTACGGATGACTCCGGAACAAGTACATGAGCAAGCCAAGCTTGCAGTTCGCTTTGCTCGCAATCTGGTTTCTGATGTTGAATTTAGCCCCGAAGATGGCTACAGGAGCGATGTTGATTTTCTGTGCCGAGTCTTAGAGTCCGTTATTAAAGAGGGCGCAACAACCATTAACGTTCCTGATACTGTTGGCTATGCCATTCCGGAGTTATACGGTAATTTTATTAAAACACTGCGTGAACGAATCCCCAACTCTGACAAGGCCATCTGGTCAGTTCATTGCCATAACGACCTTGGCATGGCCGTTGCAAATTCGCTGGCTGGCGTAAAAATTGGAGGTGCCCGTCAAGTTGAATGCACCATCAATGGTTTGGGAGAACGTGCGGGAAACTGCAGCTTAGAAGAAATTGTCATGGCGGTTAAAACCAGGCACGATTATTTTGGCTTAGATTTAAATATTGATACCAAACACATTCTGGCAGCCAGTCGGATGGTCAGCCAGACGACTGGGTTTGTGGTTCAGCCAAATAAAGCGGTTGTAGGTGCCAATGCATTTGCTCACGCTTCAGGTATTCACCAAGATGGTGTGCTTAAAGCAAGAGACACTTATGAAATCATGCGTGCAGAAGACGTTGGCTGGACGGCAAATAAAATAATTTTGGGTAAGCTCAGTGGACGAAATGCATTTAAACAGCGTTTGTTGGAGCTGGGCGTACAGATGGAAAGTGAAGCGGACATAAACACTGCATTTGCCAAATTCAAAGAATTGGCCGATCGAAAGAGTGAGATTTTTGACGAAGATATTCTGGCACTTGTAAGTGATGAGAGTGTGACTCACGAAAAAGAGCAATACGGATTTGTTTCTTTATCTCAGCACAGTGAAACGGGTGAGCGTCCGCAAGCGAGTATCGTTTTCACAATGGATGGGAAGGAAGTCAAAGGCTCTTCCGATGGAAATGGACCTGTGGACGCTTCACTTAAAGCGATTGAGTCGCACGTGAAGAGTGGCGCAGAGATGGTGCTTTATTCAGTGAACGCAATTAGTGGGTCGACTGAGAGTCAAGGTGAAGTAACGGTACGTTTACAAAACAGCGGTCGTGTTGTTAACGGTGTTGGGGCAGACCCAGATATTGTTGTGGCATCAGCTAAGGCCTACCTTAGTGCGCTCAATAAATTGCACAGCAAGGCAGACCGCGTTGCGGCTCAAGGATAGATTTCACGGATTTCAACTGTTCTTGTTTAAGAAAGTCACGCAACTAGTTGATATTGCGTGACTTTTTTGTTTAAACTACGGGTACTGTGAATTTAATCCGGAGATGGATGTATGTCCTGTTTTAAAAATTTATTGACTTGTGTAAATTTTCGGAAAATCAGTTGGTTTTTTGGCTTAATCACTTTCTTTTTTGCACTAGGTCTGCCACAGGCTGAGGCGACTCAATATAAGCGTAAACACGCTAAATCGTCAAAAAGCACCGTTGTTGCAAAACGAAATATCTCCAGAACTTTTGTTGCAGTCAAACGAAAGACTGCTGTTAGAGCAGAAATAATCCCTCTGCGCCCTTCATTTGGGCACATTGCAGGTTTGCAAGGTTCACGTGATTCCCTGGATTTGAAGTCAAGTGTGGCGCTTGTCATTGACCAAGATACGAGTGAAGTTCTTTTTAGTAAAAATGACAAAGCCGTACTTCCAATAGCTTCACTCACCAAGCTCATGACGGGCTTAGTTGTCAGTGAAGCTCACTTACCAATGAACGAAGTGATTACTATTTCACAGGAAGATGTTGATACCGAAAAAGGAAGTTCATCTCGTCTTAGGGTTGGAACTGAATTAAGCCGAGGTGAGTTGCTGCATTTGGCTCTGATGTCTAGCGAAAATCGAGCTGCTCATGCGCTTGGTCGCAGTTACCCAGGTGGATTAAGTGTTTTTGTTAGTTTAATGAATGCAAAAGCAAAATTAATAGGCATGAATGACACTAATTATGCTGAGCCAACAGGACTTTCAAGCAAAAATCAGTCAAGTGCTCGCGATTTAGCCAAACTTGTCAATGTGGCCTATGGTGACCCACTGTTGCGTGAACTATCAACTTCACCCGGACATCAAGTAGCTGTTGGAAAACGAACGCTCCAATATAACAATACCAACCGTCTTGTAAAAAATCCATCGTGGCAAATCGGTATACAGAAGACTGGCTATATTACTGAAGCTGGACAATGCCTTGTGATGCAAGCCAAGGTTGCCGGGCGAAAAATAATTATGATTTTCCTTGATTCTGCCGGGAAATTAAGTCGGATTGGTGATGCAGAGCGCGTTAGACGTTGGGTTGAATCAACGCCAATTTCACCGATTGTTTCAGCGCCATTTATGGGACCATTGCTGAATGAACGAGTTGCATTGGTTCAGTAATCAGAAATTAGACTTATTCGTCACTTAGGCTTTGAAACCTAGGGTCGTAGAAATTTCACGAGCTGTTTCTTGCAGTTTCGGGAGCCATCCTTCCTCAAGTCTTCCCGCTGGTGCTGAAATTGATAATCCGGCAACTAGTGTGCCTTGATCATCATAAATGCCTGCTGCCATGCATCGCACACCAAGTTCAAGCTCTTCGTTGTCATGTGAGACACCATACTGTCGAACTTTCAATAACTCTCTTTCTAACGCTGGTAACTGGGTCAGGCTATTCTTGGTTTGACCACTTAATCCAGTCCGGGTGGCATAGGCGCGTACGCGTTGTGGATCGTCTGCTGCCAAAAATAACTTGCCAACTGAAGTTAAGTGTAAAGGCGCTCGGCCACCGATAGACCGAACCACCTGCATACCTGATCTTTCGCTATAGGTTCGTTCGATGTAAACAATCTCATCACCTTGGCGCATGCTCAAATTGACAGGTTGTTGAATGAGTTTATGCAGTTCTCTCATTGGCACAAGCGCCGCATCGCGAACGTTTAGTCGATTTTTCACAAGGTTTCCGAGTTCGAGCAAACGCATGCCGAGTCTGTAGCAACCTGGCTGAGAACGATCTACAAATCTACCTGTTGCTAAATCATTTAACAACCGGTGCGATGTTGATGGGTGCAACCCAGTTTTTTCACTGATCTCCTTCAAAGAAATTGCATCTTCCCTTGAAGCCAAGACATCCATAAGTTGAAACATTCGTTCAATGACTTGAACTGTTGGTGTTGCTGAAATACTTGAATTTGACTTTTGCATGGAGTTGCCCGATCTGTGGGCGTCATTTTACCTTGTGAAATAAATTTAAAAATTTCCCTTAATATCTGAGTCTTACTTGAGAATTTCGTGTTTCTATTGGTCTGAAATCCAGAGGCCAGATACGAGTAACTGCCATGGTGAAAATCTGGTTTTGTAGTTCATTTTTGGGCTGTTACTTATCCAATAGCCCAAATATACGTGTGGTAGTCCCATCGTTCGGGCTTGCTCAATCTGCCAGAGTACGTTGAACGTCCCATAACTTGTGTGCGGTTCAGGTTCGTAAAACGTATAGACGGCTGAAATACCGTCATCAAGTACATCAATAAGTGACACCATTTTTAATTCACTTGGCAAATCCTTCGTGCTTGGAGTGCGAAACTCAACCAATCGAGAATTAACACGGCTTTGCAATAAAAATTGTGTGTATTGATCTACGCTATCTTGGTCCATTCCTCCCCCGGTGTGTCGACCATGTTGATATCGTAAATAAAGATCGTAGTGTTCTTGCTGGAAAGAGAGTTCAACGACTCTTGCTTGCAGATTTGAATGACTTGCCCAAGCACGACGTTGGCTTCGATCAGGTTTGAATTGGAATGCAAGAACCCTTAACGAAGTACAAGCGCAGCATGAATCACAGTACGGGCGATAGGTGAATATGCCACTTCTACGAAATCCTTGCCTGATCAACTCTGAGTAAATTGTATTGTTGATGGCGTGACTAGGGGTGGCAACTTGCGACCGTGCTTGCTTTTCCGGAAGGTAACTGCAGTGGTAGTTTGCCGTCGTATAAAACTGGACGGCTTGAATTGGCAAGTCATTTAGATGAGTCACTTTTTTAGCATCTCCAATGGAATGATGTCGTGTCAATACGAGGGTTGAAATATCAAAATGCGCACAACTTCACTGTCTTGCATCTACTGTTGCTTGAAAATTGCCGAACTACATTACGATGCGAATAGATAGCATTCATGTTTAATTGTCGAGAATTGAGTCCACATAGAAGATATCGTTGCTTAAACCACTATAATACTAATCAGTCGGGGCGTAGCGCAGCCTGGTAGCGCATCTGGTTTGGGACCAGAGGGTCGAAGGTTCGAATCCTTTCGCCCCGACCATTTATTGATTTTTAATAGCACTCGTAGTTGGTGTCTTAGAATTATCTAACTTCCTCATATCTGCCCGTCGTTCAACGGATAGGACATCGCTCTTCTAAAGCGATCATGGGGGTTCGATTCCCTCCGGGCGGACCAAAAACTCATTTGAGATCACCACGCAATACTTGATGACCAGCGTAGCGTTTCGCTATAGCATGTTTTTGTCTTAAGCCGTGTCGCTAGCTAACATGCCAATTTCAAGAAGCATTTTTAGCGTTCAACCGATTCACGCGTCAGCCGCATCCCAGCGCAGCTCTGATAATTGCGGCCAATGTCTGTACCTTTGAATATCGAATTCCCTGAATCTTTGCCTGTCTCAGGCAAGCGCGAAGAAATCATGGCGGCCATGGCCGCCCACCAGGTCATCATCGTCTGCGGTGAAACCGGCTCGGGTAAAACAACTCAGCTTCCTAAAATTGCGCTTTCTATGGGGCGCGGCAAGCTCAATTACCCGCCCGGCCAAGGAAAACTGATCGGTCATACGCAGCCACGGCGTATCGCCGCCAGCAGCGTCGCCAAGCGGATTGCCGAAGAACTGAAAACCACCTTGGGCGATGTGGTCGGCTTCAAGGTGCGGTTTCAAGATCGGCTGAGCCGTGATTCCTCCGTCAAATTGATGACTGACGGAATTTTGCTTGCGGAGACGCAAACTGATCCGCTCCTCAAAGCCTACGACACCATCATCATTGACGAGGCGCACGAGCGCTCGCTCAACATCGACTTTTTGCTGGGCTACTTGCGCCAGATTCTGCCGCGACGTCCGGACCTGAAGGTGGTGGTGACATCTGCCACCATCGACGCTCAGCGATTTGCTGATCACTTTGCTTTACGCCAAGGACCGGCGCCGATCATCATGGTGTCGGGGCGCATGTTCCCGGTGGAACAGCGTTACCGGCCATTTGAAGAATCGCGCGAATACGACCTGAATTCTGCGATTGCCGATGGCGTGGACGAGTTATGGCGCGATGTGCACAACGGTGGCGATATTTTGGTTTTCCTGCCCGGGGAGCGCGAAATCCGCGAGGCCGCTGACCATTTGCGCAAGCACCTGAGCCACCAGCCGGTCTTTCGCAACGCCGAGGTGCTGCCGCTTTTCGCTCGCCTGAGCCAAGCCGAGCAAGACCGAATCTTTGATGGCCACACCGGGCGTCGCATTATTTTGGCGACCAACGTGGCCGAAACATCGCTCACGGTACCTGGTATTCGATACGTCATCGACGCAGGCACGGCGCGCATGAAGCGCTACAGTTTCAGGAGCAAGGTGGAGCAATTGCTGGTCGAGCCGATCAGTCAGAGTTCGGCCAACCAGCGTGCCGGTCGCTGTGGCCGTGTGGCCAACGGCATCTGCATTCGCCTCTATGACGAGAAAGATTTCAACGGTCGTCCGCGTTTTACCGACCCCGAAATCTTGCGCTCTTCGCTGGCTGGCGTGATTTTGCGCATGAAGGCGCTGCGCATGGGTTTGGTGGAGGACTTCCCCTTCATCGAGCGCCCCTCCAACCGCGCGATTGCCGACGGTTACCAGTTACTGAACGAACTCGGCGCTGTAGACGATGCCAATGAATTGACGCCGATGGGCCAGGAACTGGCCAAGTTGCCACTTGACCCGCGCGTGGGGCGCATGATTTTGGAGGCACGGGAGCGCGGTGCGCTGGACGAGGTATTAGTGATTGCGTCCGCCCTCAGCGTGCAGGACGTGCGCGACCGCCCAATGGAGGCGCAGCAGCAGGCAGATGCCGCACATGTCAAGTTTGACGATGAAAAAAGTGAGTTCAGCGGCTACCTGAAGCTGTGGAAATGGCTTGACACTGCCCGTGGCGGCCACGGTGCCGAGCACAAGTTATCCAACCGCCAGTACGAACAATTGCTAAGGCAAAACTTCGTCAACATTCGCCGTGTGCGCGAGTGGCGCGACATTCATTCGCAGTTGCATACCGTGGTGGCTGAGCATAAGTGGCGGCTTAACACGCTGCCGGCCAACTACGACCAATTGCACTTGTCGATGCTGGCCGGCCTGCTGGGCAACCTGGGTTGCAAGTTGGAAACAGAAGGTGCCGGCGGTGAGTATCTGGGCGCACGCGGCATCAAGTTTTATCCGCATCCCGGTGCGCATCTGGTCAAAAAACCGGGGCGCTGGATTGTGGCCGCCGAGTTGGTAGAAACCACACGCCTGTTTGGCCGCGGCATTGCCGCCATCGATCCCCAATGGCTTGAACAGGTGGCAGGGCATTTGCTCAAGAAACAACTACTGGACCCGCACTGGGAAAAGAAAGTCGCTGAGGTTACTGCGCTGGAGCGAGCCACACTTTATGGCATCGTCATTTACAGCGGTCGCAAGGTCAACTTCAGCCGGGTGGATATGGTCGCGGCGCGTGAGATTTTCATCCGCGAAGCGCTGGTCGGTGGGCAGTGGGAAACCAAATTGCCGTTCCTTGAAGCCAATCTGAAACTCATCAAACAGGTGGAAGACCTGGAGCACAAGGCGCGGCGGCAAGACGTGCTGGTGGACGATGAACTGATCTACGCCTATTACGACCAGCAGCTGCCGGCCGATGTGTGCAGTGGTTTCAGCTTTGAGAACTGGTACCGCGATGAGATCAAGAAGCAACCGAAACTGTTGCTACTGACCCGTGAAGAGTTGATGCGCCACGAGGCGGCCGGTATCACGACTTTGTCGTTTCCGAAAAATATACGCCTTGGAGGTGTGGACTGCGCTGCCATTTATCTGCACGAACCGGGTGATGCCAAAGATGGTTTGACCGTGACGGTGCCGCTGTTTGTGCTGAACCAGGTCAACGAAGAACGCTGCGAGTGGCTGGTGCCCGGCATGTTGAAAGACAAAATTCAGGCCTTGATCAAAACCCTGCACCAGCGCCCGCGCTCGCGGTTGGTGCCGCTACCTGACACTGCCAGCAAAATGGCCGAGACGCTGAACGCACCTGAAATCTTCGGCCATGGCTCGCTGCTGGATGCCGTGCTCAAACTGGTGCGCCTGGCCACCTCGCTCGATGTGGTTCGCGCTGACATCAAGGCCGATATGCTGAGCCCGCACTTCTTCATGAATTTTCGGGTGGTGGACGAGCATGGCCGCCAACTTGGCACCGGGCGTAATCTGGGGGCCTTGAAAGCTGAACTCGGTGCCCAGGCCCGTGGCGCGTTTCAGGCGCTGGCCGGTTTGAAGTTGGCCAGCGTTGCCGCCGCCCAACCAAACCTTAAGCCAAATCAGCCTCTAGCCCCCGTCAATAATGCGCAAGTAGCTATTAATAAAGTAGCAACTCCGGCAACCCCTGCCGGGCAGCGCTACACCGCTTGGACCTTTGGAGAGTTGCCTGAGTTGCTCGAAATCCAGAAAGGTGGCCAGACCCTGATTGGCTACCCCGGTCTGATCGATGTGGGCGATGCCGTCATGATTGAGGTCTTTGATGAACCCGATGTGGCCAGCGCCAAGCACCGCGCCGGGTTACGCAGACTGTTTTCCATTCAAATCAAGGACGCGCTCAAGTACCTGGAAAAGAACATTCCTGACCTGCAAAAAATGGCAGTTACGTTCATGCAAGTCGGCAAATCGGCCGATGGCAGCGGTGGAGGCACGATCGAAGAATTGCGTGAGCAGATCATTGCGGTGGCGCTGGACCGCGCATTTTTGCTCGACCCGCTGCCCACCGATGAGTTCGCATTCAAGCGCCGAATCGACGAAGGTCGGGGCCGTTTGACCCTGATCGCCAATGAAGTGGCGCGCCTGGCTGCCGTCATATTGGGCGAATATGCCATCGCCGCCCGCAAGATCAAGGACACGAAAAATGCGCCTGATGCCACCACCGACGCGGCCCAGCAGCTGGCGCGCCTGATGCCCAAACGCTTTCTGGCGACCTCTCCTTGGGGCCCGCTGCAGCACTTTGCCCGCTACCAGAAAGCGATCACAGCGCGCTTGGACAAGTACCGTGCCGACCCGGCCCGAGATGCCGCACGTCTGAGTGAATTGCGCCCGTTGGAGCAGCGTTACTGGCGTCTGGTGGCCGAACGCAAAGGCGTCACCGATGAACGCATGCAGGAGTTCCGTTGGTTGCTAGAGGAACTGCGCGTGAGCTTCTTTGCTCAAGAGTTACGCACGCCGCAGCCGGTGAGCGTCAAGCGCTTGGACAAGGCGTGGGCGCAGTTGAACTAAAGTGGCAAAAATTCCTTGCTGGCGCCAGCAGTAATGCGTCAGAAAATTTATACAGAATAGACCTATAGCCCCCGTGCTGTAAGCGTAGATAGCTATTTATTTTATAGCGTAGCCAAGCGTTGTAATGCGGCGTTCAGAGTTTCATCTTTCTTGGCAAAGCAGAAACGAACCACACGCTGGTCGAAGCCGTTGCCATAAAACGCCGATAGAGGGATGGCCGCAACGCCGATTTCAGTGGTGAGCCATTTGCAGAACTCGGTCTCGCTCAGGGTACTGACCTCGGAGATGTCGACACATTGGAAATAGGTGCCTTCACTAGGTAGTAGTTTGAACTTGGTACGTGCCAAACCGGCCTGAAAGAGGTCGCGTTTACGCTGGTAAAAGGCCGGCAATTCAAGGTAGGGCTTGGGGTTGGCCATGTAGGCGGCCAATCCGTATTGAACCGGGGTGTTGACCGTGAAAACATTGAACTG
Organism: Rhodoferax sp.; assembly: GCF_037143375.1. Classification (GTDB taxonomy): domain Bacteria; phylum Pseudomonadota; class Gammaproteobacteria; order Burkholderiales; family Burkholderiaceae_C; genus Rhodoferax. The sequence continues at coordinate 18,037 of NZ_JBAWYV010000014.1, forward strand.
GTGCACCTTGCGAAACTCTGTGGTCATCGAGGCAGGGGCCGCCACATAGCCGACTTTCCAGCCGGTCACATGGTAGGTTTTACCAAAACTCGAGACGATAAAGGCGCGTGCCGCCAAGCCGGGAAAACGCGCCGCGCTCTGGTGATGCTGGCCGTCAAACACCATGTGTTCGTAGACTTCGTCGCTGATCAGCAAGACGTTGGTAGGCGACAGAATTTCTTGCAAGCGCAGCATGTCGGCCTCCGTCCAGACCGCGCCACTTGGGTTGTGCGGTGAGTTGACGATGATGGCGCGGGTTTTGGGGGTGAGGGCGGCGGCGATCTTGTCGAAATCGGGTCGAAAGGTGCCGGGCGTTAAGGGCACCCTTACCGTTACGCCGCCAGCCAACTCGATATTTGGCACGTAGCTGTCGTAGCAAGGCTCTAGCACGATCACTTCGTCACCCGCATGAACAACGGCCAGAATGATGGTGATGATGGCTTGCGTAGCGCCCGCCGTGATGGTGATCTCGCTGGCCGGGTGGTAGTCGCGCCCATACAAAGCTTTTATTTTCAAGGCGATGGCGTCCCGCAGCACCGGCACGCCGGTCATGGGCGGGTATTGGTTCAAGCCCTGTTTCATGGCGTCAGTCACTACGTCGACCAAATGGGGATCGCAATTGAAATCCGGAAAACCCTGACCCAGGTTGACGGCATTTTTCTCCGCTGCCAGTGTCGACATGACGGTGAAGATCGTGGTGCCAACGGCGGGCAGCTTGGTTTGGAGTGTGGGTGTTTTAGAGTTCATAGTCATCCACGTGGCCCGACATGGCGCGCGCGACCAGGTCGCGGCTCAGGCGGTCACTTAAGAGTTCCGCAAATTTATAAACAAAATTTCTAAGATAGGCGCCGCGTTTGAAGGCGACGCGGGTCACGTTCTGGCCAAACAACTGGCCCACCTGTCGCACCACCAGATCACTCTTTGCGCCCTCGGCCACTACATCCAGCACCGACATTTCGGCGGCGATACCGATACCCAGGCCGAGTCGCACATAAGTCTTGATCACGTCCGAGTCAATGGCTTCCAGCGCAATGCGGGGCTCCAGTTTGCGGGTGGCAAAAGCTTGGTCAATCTTGGTGCGCCCGGTGTAGTCCGGATGGTAGGTAATCAGGGGTTCGCGGGCGATGTCTTCGAGGGTGATGTGCTCTTTCAGGCACAAAGCGTGTCCCACAGGGAGCACCAGCACATGCTGCCATTCGTAGCAGGGCAGGGTGACCAACTCAGAATATCCAGAAAGGGACTCGGTGGCAACGCCAATTTCTGCCACTTCGTCAATCAGCATTCTGGCGACTTGATCTGGTGAGCCCTGGTGCAGGCTGACGTTGACCTTGGGGTAAGCCAGGCGCAACTTGGCCACGGGTTGCGGCAAGATGTAGCGGGCCTGCGTGTGCGTGGTGGCAATCGACAGGGTGCCACTGTCTTCGGCGTGGTATTGCTCACCAATGCGTTTGAGATTGCCTACTTCGCGCATGATGACTTCGATACTTTTGAGCACATGCTGGCCGGGCTCGGTCACGCGCTTGAGGCGCTTGCCATGGCGCGCAAAAATTTCGATACCCAACTCTTCTTCCAGTTCGATGATGGCTTTAGAGACACCCGGCTGTGAAGTATGAAGGGCTTTAGCGGCCTCCGTCAGGTTAAGGTTGCGCCGGACGGCTTCTTGAACAAAACGAAATTGGTGAAGGTTCATATCAAATTTCAACTAAGAATGAAATTTATTATGCCTCACACCTCTATTGAAACCTCAGGCAAGGGCAATGCGCGCCATCAATTCAATCATTTGTGCATCTTCGCCAATGGCCGGTTTCAGGTCAAACATGACTTGCGGATGGGCGGCGATGAGTTCAGTCACCAGCAAAGGCAAATCTTCCCTGGCGTGCCGGCCAACGCCCAAAAACATGGGAATTACCGTGATGGACGTGACTCCCAAAGCAGCCAACTCAGCGACGCTGGTGGGCAGGTCAGGCACGGTAATTTCAAGATAAGCACAGCGTACGTGGGCCTGCGGAGCAATACTCTGAATGTGGGTCGCCACGGCCTCAATGGGTTTGCGCCATAAGGGGTCACGCGAACCGTGACCAAAAAGAATGGTGCCCCGGGTGCTGGAAGTCGTCATCAAGGTTTGATTTTTCATTTAAATTAATTACGTCAACGTTTCCACACCAACCACCCGAACGCAGTCAGGGACAGCAGGGAGTAAATCATGCCCGGCAACGCGGCTGTTAGCCAAGGTTGCCAGTTCTGGAGGTTGCCTATGTAGCCAAAAACGTTATTAAGCAGGAAAAAGCTGATGCCTGCCATAACCCCACCAAAGACATAGGTAGCCATTCCCGCAGACCGAAAGTGCAAATAGGCAAATGGCAGCGCCAGCACCACCATCACCAAGCAACTCAATGGGTAGAAAACCTTTTTCCAGAACTCTATTTCGTAACGTTGGGCACTCTGGCCGTTGGCATTGAGGTGTCGGATGTATTGAAACAAATCAATCGTGCTCATGCGTTCGGGTTTAAGGAGCGCGGCAGACACCATCTCTGCACTGATCTGGTTCGGCCAGCGAAAGTTATCAAGCTGCTGACGGTCAATGCGGGCAGCCTGTGTACCTCGTGCGGGGAATTCGGTGCGGTCCACGCGTGTAAGTGCCCATGAATCGTCGCTGTTATAACTGGCCGATTCGGCTTGCACCAGTGACATCAAAAACCCTTGGTTATCAAATTCAAAGATGCGCACGCCTCGCATGCTGCCGTCAGGCGCCATGGCATTGACATTGACCGCGTACTGGGAGTAAGACTGTTTCTCTTTCAACCAGGCTCCCGTTTGTCCCACCGTGATGCGACCCTGGTAACGCGCCTTGATGAGTTGGCCAGTATGGTCGGCAGCGGGCGCAATGTAGTCGCCAATCGCAAATGTCAAAATGACAAATGCCAAGCCCAAAACCAGCAACGTTTTCAAGGCCCGCCATGGGCCCAAGCCACTGGTGCGCAAAATTGTGTATTCCGAGCTTTGCGCAAAACGGGCCATGACGAAGATGGTGCCAATCAGCACCGCAATGGGCAGCAGTTCATACAAGTGGCTCGGCACCATCAGCGCCACATAACTGAGGGCGTGTACCAATTTGTATTCGGCGGCGGCATGGCGTCCAATGGACTGAATTTCTTCAACAAAATCAAAAAAGAAAAACAGGGAGAGAAACCCCAGCGTGACAAAAGCCACCGCTGTAAGCACCTCGCCATAAATCAGGCGTCGGATGGTTTTCAAGTCGATGACTTTCGTGAGGATGATTGGATTTGGCTTAAAAAGGTGCGCCAGTCCCAGTTGTTATGGCCTTTGGTAAGCCAAACAAGGCCAAACACCAATGCGCCGCCGTGCAGTGTCGCCAGGAAACCCACGAATGAGAACTTACCCGACGCAATCCAGCTTTGACCGAGGTTGAGCAAGTTGTAATAAAGGACAAAAGCAAACAGAGAAAAAACCAGATTGGTGCTGCGACCCACACGCGGATTGACGCTGGAGACAGCAAGGCCAATGACGATGAAATTGATGGCTGCCAATATCAAGCCAAAGCGCCATGAGAGTTCGGCCAGATTGGGCAGGCTCAGGTTTCTCAATAATTCCAGGGTTGGTTTGGTGTTGGTCGGAACGTAGTCAGGGCCAGCCAGTAAATCCACGCCCACTTTGACCCCGTATTCCTCAAACTCGCTGATTTTTAAGTCCGACTTGTTGATCATGCTTTCAAGTCGTTGTCCGTTGTTGAGCATTAAAAATCGGTCTTGGCCGATATTCAGAATTCGCCCACTGCGGGCTGAGGTGATGGTTTCTTTGCCATTTTCAGTTGTCGCAATAAAAACGTTGGCGCCAGCCTTGTTGTTACTAGCGTCTTTTTCGACAAAGAAAACTCTTTTGCCTGCGGCAGATTCCTGAAATTGACCGGGTTCAATGCGTTCAATATCGCCTCTTTTTTCGTACTGGTCTTTCATGTTTTCAATGCGCTGGTTGGACCACGGCAACACCACGAGCGCCAAGGCCATCACCACCAACAACACGGGCCATGAAAACCGGAACAAGGGCCCGATCAGGGTCGCCAAGCCTTTGCCGCTGGTAAACCAGATCACCATTTCGCTGTCTCTGTACATGCGCGACAAGACACCAATGATGGCAATAAACAGGCTCATCGTCAAAATGGTGGGCATATAAGCCAGTACCGTGTAACCCATCACGAGCATTACGTCCGATGGGTTGAAACTGCCACGAGACGCCTGTCCCAACGTTCGAATCAGCGTCATGGTCATGACGACAGTGGCAAGGACGATCAAGGTGGCGCCAAAACTGCGCGCTAACTCCTTGCGAATAGAGGAATGGAATAACATGAGATGAGAAATTTCGGGACAGGCCGCAGCGGCGTGAAAGCGGCGTCAGTCAAGTCTTTAACTATTTGGAAACCCTGAATTATGAACTTTGAACTCAAGACATTGAACCTCGTTGGTGCGGCCAATGAAAAATGTGATGCGCTGATCGTATTGGTTAGTGATTCGTTCAAGCCTGGTAAAGATGTTTTATCTGCCTTGGTGGCGCAAACCCTCAAAGCCGGTGATCTTGAGACCAAGCCCGGCAAACCTCTCGTGATTTATCGCCCCACAGGCTTGGGCTGCGTGCGAGCTGTTTTGGTAAATATCGGTACTGGGTCGGCCAAAGACGTGCGCCAGGCGGTCTCAGCGTCTGTGGCGGCTGTTAAATCAGTCAACACCAAAAAGCTTGTCATCTGTTTTTCCAACTTGCCGACTGAAGCGGGCGTTCGTGCTGCAGTGACATCGGTGGCGGAAGCTACTTATGTCTACACGACGACAAAATCAAAACCCGAGGGCAGGGCGCTTCAACGCGTACTGGTCGGCTTGCCGAATGCCCCCAAGTTCCAATCTGTTTTTGAACTCGCTGTAGCGACCAACACAGGTATTGAGTTTGCCAAGGAATGGGCCAACCGTCCCGCTAACTTTGCCACGCCCACTTTGCTGGCGGGTGCTGCGCGGTCGTTGGCCAAGTTGCCCAACATCAAGTGTCAGGTGCTCGGTTCGAAAGACGTTGAAAAGCTGTCGATGGGTGCTTTTATGGCGGTATCCCAAGGGTCCGATGAGCCCTTGCGTTTTATTGTTTTACGCTACGACGGAGCGGCCAAGACTGAGGCCCCTACTGTTCTGGTGGGTAAGGGCATTACTTTTGACAGCGGCGGTATTTCCATCAAACCTGCCGCTGAAATGGACGAGATGAAGTTCGACATGTGTGGTGCGGCCAGTGTGCTGGGCGTATTTCGTGCCTTAACGGAGTTAAAGCCTGCGATCAACGTGGTGGGATTGATTCCGTCCTGTGAAAATTTACTCAATGGTCGTGCGGTCAAGCCGGGTGATGTTGTGACCAGCATGAATGGTCAAACCATCGAGATTCTCAACACCGATGCAGAAGGGCGCTTGGTGTTGTGCGATGCATTAACCTATGCTGAACGATTCAAGCCCCGTGCTGTTGTCGACATCGCCACCTTGACTGGTGCCTGTGTGGTGGCCCTTGGCGCTGTCCGTAGCGGGCTTTTTTCGGCTAATGATGAATTAGCAGCAGCCTTGTTATCGGCAGGGGAAACGACTTCTGATTTGTGTTGGCGCATGCCATTGGACGATGACTACGCAGAAGGTCTTAAAACAAATTTTGCGGATGTCGCCAATGTCGCTGGTCGTGCCGGTGGCGCCATCACGGCCGCCAAATTTTTACAACGCTTCACGACCAAGTTCCCCTGGGCACACCTTGATATCGCGGGAACTGCCTGGAAAAGTGGCACCGCAAAAGGCGCAACAGGTCGACCCGTGGCCTTGTTGCTGGCCTATCTGTTGGCTGAAGAAAAATCAAAATGACCGAGGTCGCGTTTCACTTCAACGCACCCGACCCTGTGGCTTACACATGCCGATTGCTCCGAAAAGCCGTGAGCAGTGGTGCAAAGTTGGTCGTGGTCGGGTCGCCTGATACCTTGCAACAACTGGATGTCGGCCTTTGGACATTTTCGGCAACTGATTTTGTGCCTCACTGCTACATAGACAGTGATCCCAACATCCTCGCTACTTCACCAGTGGTTTTGGCGACGACAACTGCGTCAGTGCCACACCAACAGGTACTCATCAATCTGGGCCATTCTGTGCCCGATGGTTTTGAGCTGTTTGAACGGGTAATTGAAGTGGTGGGTCTGGGCGATGATGACCGTCAACTTGCACGAAGTCGGTGGAAAAGCTACACAGATTGCGGCTACACAATCACCCGGCATGATCTCAATTTAAAGAGCACTTGATGACGACATCACCCCGAAATTTGCCACGATTTCTACCTACGTTGACCGAAGTTGTTCAACCAGGTGCTGCCAAGAAAGAGGAGGTCGCAGCGACCCCTGATCTCGAAAACACAGTCTGGTTTGTGATGCAAAGGGTTGACATGGTGATAGAGCGTCGTTTACGTGAAGAAACCGAGACCATGCTGCGCACGGTTGTCAACGACCAAGTTCAAACGCTGACTACACGCCTGCGTCAGGAATTGGAGGTTGTTGTTCGCCAGGCAGTCTCAGAAGCATTAGCGTCTAAAGCCGATCAGCTTAAGTTGAAATAATTTGGTAATAGACGGTCAGCTTGGTATCTTCCCTATGCTTGTGGCTTGAAAATTGCGTTATCGTGTTGGATGTGGAGCTTTTTAATTCACATTTTTTTAAATATGGAGTTGTCTATGCAAATGAAATTGAAAATTACCGTACTTGCTGCCATTGCTGCAGCTGCTGGCGTTGCCATGGCTCAAGATATGGTTGTCAAGATTGGGCACGTTGCCCCAGTTTCAGGCGCTCAGGCGTCTTACGGAAAAGACAATGAAAATGGCGCCCGCATGGCTATTGAAGATCTGAATGCCGCTGGCACGACGATTGGTGGCAAAAAGGTTAAGTTTGAATTGGTGGCTGAAGATGATGCAGCTGATCCAAAGCAGGGCGCTGCAGTTGCACAAAAATTGTGCGATGCCAAAGTGGCTGGCGTGGCTGGTCACTTGAATTCAGGTACCACTATTCCTGCATCCAAGATTTATCACGATTGTGGAATTCCGATGATCACCCCATCGGCGACTAACCCTAATCTGACCAAGCCTGGCTACAAAACCACATTCCGTCTCCTCGCCAATGACAATGCGCTGGGTGCCGGGCTTGCATATTACGCTGCTGACGCTTTGAAGCTCAAGCGCATCGCGATTATTGACGACCGTACTGCATACGGCCAAGGCGTGGCTGATGTCTTCAAGAAAACTGCAGCAGCCAAGGGAATCACAATAATTGACGAACAGTTCACTACTGACAAGTCTGTTGATTTCATGTCAATTCTGACTGCAATTAAATCCAAGAATCCGGACGGCGTGTTCTTCGGTGGCATGGATCCACAAGCCGGCCCTATGCTGCGTCAGATGGAACAACTTGGCCTGAATAACGTCAAATACTTTGGTGGTGATGGCATCTGCACCATGGATCTGATCAAGCAGTCCGCTGGAGCCAAGACACTTGATAACGTTATTTGCGCTGAAGGCGGTGCATCGCTGGACAAGATGCCTGGTGGCAAAGCCTGGAAGGCCCGTTATGACGCCAAGTTCCCTGGTCAGTTCCAGGTTTACAGCCCATACGTTTATGACGCAGTCCATGTGTTAGTTGACTCAATGAAGCGCGCTGGCAGTTCAGATCCTAAGGTTTACACGTCATTTATTGGTGCGACAAACTATCAAGGCATCACCACCAAGGTGCAATTTGAGTCCACTGGCGAGTTGAAGAACCCCGCTATGACTCTTTACACCTACAAGGGTGACAAGAAAATCGCCTTGAACTAATTTAATTAGCCCTACTAGTAAAAAAGCCACCTTCGGGTGGCTTTTTATTTTCCGGTTTAAGGCACGCAAGTCAAAACAGCCTTTGGCTAAGTTAGAATTAGAAACGCTGGATCGGTGGATGAGTGGTTTAAGTCACACGCCTGGAAAGCGTGCGAGGGGTCAAACCCTCCGCGGGTTCGAATCCCGCCTGATCCGCCAGTATTAGGTTTTCAACGGTCTCCAACCGTATAAGTAGAGCCCCTAGAAGCCCTTGTTCCCCTGTGGAGCCGGGGCTTTTTTGCTTTCTTGCGTCTTTACTGGTAGTCTTGAAGCCACGTTCTGGCGTTGGTATATCTGTTGGTAGTTGGTATATCGGCTGTTGGTATATTGAAAACTGGCGTATCCAAGGTGGCAAGATGGCACTAACTGACACTGCAATCAAAAAAGCACAGGCCACTGACAAGCTGCAAAAGCTGTCAGATAGTGCAGGTCTGCAACTGCATATTCCTTCAACTGGTTCAAAACTGTGGCGCTGGGCCTACCGGTTTGATGGTAAACAGAAAACAATGGCACTGGGCGCATACCCCGCTGTGTCGCTGGCACAGGCCCGAGAACTTCGTGAGGCGGCACGCAAGCTGCTTGCGACCAACGTCGATCCGATGGCCCAAAAGAAGCTCGACAAGCAGGTCAAGGACAGTTCAAACGCCAACACGTTTGAATCTGTTGCCCGTGAGTGGTGGGAGCATTGGAGGGCAGGGCGCTCCAGCACCAGCCACGTTGATCAAACCATGCGTAGGCTGATTGCAGACGTATTTCCCATGATTGGCACTCGGCCGATGATGAATATTGAAGCCCCAGAGATGGTGATGATGGCTAAGGCCATTGAATCTCGTGGTGCGACAGACGTTGCAAAACGGTCACTTCAAACTTGCAGCCAGATATTCCGGTATGCCATCGCACATGGCAAAGCACGCAGGAACCCTGTCACTGACGTAAAACCAAGCGAGATACTCAAAGCACGTAAGGCTGTAAATTACGCACGGGTGGATGTCGCCGAGTTGCCCATGCTTTTGCGCAAGATTGAAGCCTACCAAGGTACACCCACGACCCGACTTGCTGTCAAGCTGATAGCCCTGACCTTTGTCCGAACCGGTGAACTGATCGGTGCACGTTGGTCGGAGTTCGATATGGAGGCTGGGCGCTGGGACATTCCCGCAGAGCGCATGAAGATGAAATCCCCTCATGTTGTGCCACTGTCGCCGCAAGCGCTGGACGTGTTGCGCACACTGCACACGGTCACTGGCGGTCGTGAACTTCTTTTTCCGGGTGAGCGTGACCACTCCAAGCCAATGAGTAATAACACGATTCTGGGTGCGCTGGCGCGTATGGGCTACAAGCACCAGATGACCGGGCATGGTTTCCGGGGTATAGCGTCAACCGTCATGCATGAACACGGGTTCGACCATGCTCATATTGAACTCCAACTGGCCCACATCGACCGCAACGTGGTGAGCGCGGCTTATAACCATGCCCTATACCTTCCCCAACGGGCTTTGATGATGGCATGGTGGGGCAATTACCTTGAGTCGGTAGGTAAAGGCAATGTACTACCTCTCAAAAAATTGTCCGCATGAGTAATTGAAGTTATAAAAATACCGATAAAGTCAAAACGTCTCATGCGTCCAGCCTAGTCGGCTCCAACTCGAGTTGCAGTTGGAAGACCGTAAGCCATTACGACGTAATAAAGAGCCGAACTATCACCGCGTCAATTGCCGTTTGCAACTGCGGCACTGCATGTCAGAAGACTTGACGGTCTGGATTTTTCGTTAACACATTGCATTAAGTTGCAAGGAGTTGACATGACTAATTCAGTCCAAGCAATCGCTGCTACATCAGCCAATCAACTGTATCGAGAACGTGACATTACCAGCCGTGGAAAATTTTCCAAGGCTCATTTGTACAAAATGGTGTCAAAAAATGAGTTTCCACGTCAGGTAATCACTGCTCCACGCTTTGCCAGATGGGGATCTGAAGTTGATGTGTGGTTTGCTGACCCAGTGGCATGGATCGAAGCACACAAAAAGAGCGACTTGAAGGGCGGTGCAGCATGAGCGCCATTCTTACAAAAGTCGCAATTCGGCTTTGGTGTTCAATGCCGACCCAGTGGTTTAAAGAACTCTGGAGCCGCAAACATCACAGCCCCAGCAATAGCGATCCAAAGTCAAACTCCAACCTCCATGGGGGTGGTCATGCTTAACGGCCACGACCGCGCCATTGATGCGTTGAATTATATTGATGCTGGTTGTGACCGTGAGTCTTGGCACAAGGCTGGACGCGCTGCTATTGCTGCTGGTTTGACGATTGAGGACATCGACCGCTGGAGCGCCACGGGTGCCAACTACAAAGGACCCCGCGATGTTTTGGCCGCTTTTCGTACTATCAAACCGGAGGGAGGAACCGGGGCCGGTGCTCTGTTTGGGATGGCCCGTGATGCTGGCTGGACCGATGGTAAAACAGGCCCACAACGTCAACCGCCTACACATTCACGCCCAATAGAGCAACCTCGCAAGCCTGCAGCCGGAATGAGTGCTGATGAGGTTTGGAGCCGCTGCGATGCTGCTACCAACTCGCACGGGTACGTTGCAGCCAAGGGTGCAGATGATGTGCCATTGAAAACCCTGCGCGTGGTTCCTGCTGGTGATAGTCTGAGAATTGCCGAACAGAGCATGGCCGGGTTCCTGATGGTGCCAGCGTATACGCCAGACGGTGAGATGCAGAGCGTTCAGTTCATACCGCCCAACGGTGGCAAAAAACTAAACCTTCCCGGAGCGAGCATGGCTGGTGCAAGCTTCATTGTTGGCTGGACGGTGCCGGGGTGCCGTATATACCTGTGCGAGGGCATTGGGCAAGCATGGGCCTGCTGGATGGCTACGGGTGGCGCTTCTGTTTGTTGTTTTGGCTGGGGTAATGTTCGCCGGGTTGCCGAGGCCATGCGTGAGCGTGACCCAAGCGCCCAACTGGTGCTGGTGCCTGATGTAGGCAAGGAACTTGAGGCTGCAAAGATTGCCGCTGACGTTGGAGCCGCCGTTGCAGCCATGCCAGAAGGTGAGGCTAATAACTTCGATGCTAACGACCTGATGAAGCGTGAGGGGGGCGATGGGCTAGCGATTCTGCTGGAAGCTGCGACAGAGTTGCCCAAGCCAAAGCCACCCATGCCAGAGGCAGAGGCACTACTCAAGCCGGTGTCAGTGTTCGATGTACTGAGCAGCCCAAGCGAGCCGCCTGCATTCGTGTGGGATGGTTATTTGCCACGGGGGCAGGTTTCTTTGCTTGCCGCACATGGCGGGACGGGAAAATCAACCATTGCGCTGATGCTGGCTGTTTGCACCGTGTTGGGTAGGCCACTATTCGGGGTTGCAACCGAGCAAAGCAATGTTCTTTTTGTGAGCCTTGAAGATGGGGTGAACATCGTTCGACACCGCCTCGCCAGTATCTGCAAGGCATGGCTCATTGATCCTGAGTTGCTGCGGGGTGGGCTGCACATTGTTGATGGAACCGAGCACCCTGAGTTGTTTTCGGCTGAAACACGTGGGTCTGGCGATACTACTGCCAGCTACCTCGAACTACGCAAGATAGTTCAATTCGAGCATATCGGTCTGGTGCTGATTGACAACGCAAGCGATGCCTTTGGTGGCGATGAAATCCAGCGCCTACAGGTGCGCGCCTTTATGCGTTCGCTTGCAGTCGTGGCACGTCTGACCGATTGCGCTGTCCTGCTGCTGGCGCACGTTGACAAGATGACCAGTCGCAATAAAAAGGCTGAAGGGGGAGAGGGTTACTCTGGTTCGACCGCATGGCACAACAGCGCACGGAGCCGCATGTTCCTGACCCGTGGCGATAATGGCCTGCTGACGCTGGAGCACCAGAAAAGCAACTTAGGCAGGATGCGTGAGCCGTTGACTCTGGAGTGGCTGGATGGCAGTTTCCCGCAAGTGGTGGCGGACGGTGGCTTTGGTGCTTCGCCCCAGCAAGGTCGTGCTGATGATGATCGCGCCGCTGCCTTGTTGCGCCTGATAGCTGAGTTTGCTGGCCGTGGTCAGTATTGCAGTCCGGCGCTGACCTCACGTAACAACGTCCATGCGCTACTCAAGAGTGAACCTGCCTTCCAGAAACTCAAATTGCGACTAGACGATACCAAGCGGGTCGTGACACAGTGCCAGCGTGCAAAGTGGATTGAGCCGATTGACTACCGTGGTCCAGACCGCAAACCGCACCAGAGATGGAATCTAACAAATGAGGGCTATGCGTTCGCTGGTTTGCCTGTGCCAACTGCGCCAACATGCGCCAACTATGAAGATGGCACAAATGGAACAAAGGGGAGTGCGCCAACTGCGCCAACTACCCTAGGGGGTGTGGGGGATAGAGCGCACACAGAACAAGGCGCAACAGAGACTGAAATAAGTGAAAAATTCTTCTCTGGTGCAAAGGAGTTATGTATCCCACAAAACCTACTTCCAAGACTCCCCAAATGAAACCCCTTGTTCCACATGATGTCCGTCAGCAAGTGCTGAAGCTACGACGCTATCAATCGATTAGTGAAGTGGCTGCACAAACTGGGCTTCCCATTGGCACGGTGAAGACCATTTGCTCCCGCTCTGGTGCATTCCGCGACAACATTGCCTTGCGGGAACTGTTTACTTTGCCACCGATTCAGGCAAGCGAGTCAAGGTCGCTGGCAGTTCCGCAGTTGCCACCTCAGAATACTGTCACTGGTGATCACGAGCTTGATGCCTTGCTGTGGCTGCGGGAAGTCATTAAGACGGGGCATGTGTCGTTGGTTGAAAAAGCCATGCTGGGTGCAAAGCAGATCAAGACTCCGTTGCTTGAGTTGGAGAAACGCTACACGAATCACCTTGTTTCACAGGACCCCGGAAATTGGGTGGCTGCACTGCGATCTATAAACTTTGCTGATTTGGATGGGTTGGCTAGAAGTTCAATCAAAAAGCTGACACGGCAAACTGAAGCAACAGCACGGTTTGGTAATGATCTGTTTGCCAACACACCCGCTGAAAAATTTTGCATTGATGCGCTGTCAACGATTGGAGGCGTCAATAGACCTTGGAAACTCAGTGAAGCCGAGGTTGATGAATGCTTTAGGAGTCAGTCTGAGTTAACGCCACACACGCTAAGTGACTGCCTCTTTGAACTTGCGTATTGGCGAGAGCTTTCAAGTCTGAGATATGCTGCCTGCGACTGTGATGACTCAGGACCTGAATCAAGCGCCCGTCAGGATTATGTGTTTCGTTGCCTTGCTAGTATCCGCCCACGAACCATAGAGGAGGCCATTGCAGTATTTCATTATCTCGCCGCCAGTGATAGCATGAATCGCATAGAGGTGACGGATATTTTGATTAACTTGATCGGTCATAAAGCTGTGACTCGTGTGTAATCCCGCGCTGATGAATTCAAAGTCACTCGGCTAACTTGTTTCCATTAAATTTATGCCATCACTCAGTAAAATCCACCTATGAAAATAGGCATCAAAACTGGTGGTCGCATAGCTGGCACGCCAAACAAACGCACACAAGACCTTCAGGATCGGCTGGAGGCTCTTGGCGTTGATCCACTTGAGGGTCTTGTCCAGATTGCAAAAGATGACACAGCACCGTTGGAACTGAGGGCCAAGGTGCAAATGGACCTGATGAGCTATTTGTATCCACGCCGCAAAGCTCTTGAAGTAGGGTCATCCAACCAGCAGCCTATATCCATCAGGATTGGGCTGAGTGCTGTTCAAGATCGAGCGGTGGAGCCAGAAGCTGAATCAGCCAAGTGACCTACTGCGTCTGATGTTCTTTTGTTTGGCGAAGCTTGACTAAAGAATGCCGGGTACGCGATTCAAAGCAATTCTTCGCTGATCTGCATGATTACCCTAGCCACTACTTTCATACCGTTGAGTTGCTCTGGCTTCTCGCTGCGGTAGATCGGATTCGCTGCCTCAATGGAGTGTGTACCGTCCATGTTCCTCCTCACGCTCCTGATGAACGCTGCGTCTCCCTTACTCAGCACATAGATGCCATCAGCACCCACTCCTTTGACTCCGAGGTCAACAACAACTGTTGCACCATTGGTAATGATTGGCTCCATCTCAGCGGTGACCACAGTAGCCACCGAGAGGTTCTCCATTGCTGTCACCTTACTGGAAACTCGTGTCTCCCAGCGTGATGTGACCTCAATCATGGAGTAGTCCCGGCAGCTGATCAATGCTCTAGATGCCACCAGATCAACAGGTACAGCCTTGATAACGAAGAAGTTCGCAGCTGCGCCGTGTGGAGCATCCATCCATCCCAATGGGAGTCCCATCGCTGTCTCAATACGTCGAGCCAGAGCTTCTCCCATGTTGCGCTGCGTGTTGGGATTGACAGTCACCAGCAGGTTCACATGGTTGGGATGTATCTCCACTGCTCTGGAGAACGCTGAGTTATTGCCTTGGAACTTATCAAGAATGATCTTGAGCAGGTTGTCTTTGCGGATTTTAATAGTTGGTTTCATGGTAAATCACTCTTTAAATAGATTTCTCTTGCCCATAGCAAGTCTGTGAGTAGACAAGATAGTTAAATCCAGTCTACGCAGCAAACGCCTCGTTGATCGCAGCCTTACCTCCCAAGCCGCCGCCGGGTAGCTGCTGCATCTGACTCTCTAATGGCTCCCAGTGCTGGATCTTCCGGTAGGTTCTGTAGGTCGCGTAACTGAAGAGTCGCTTGAAAGCTTGTGGTCGCTTGCTCGCCCTCAGGTTCATCAGCGTCGTCTTCGTCATCCAAAAATCCATCTAGGTAGCTGTCAATCTCAAGAGCGTAGTACCTACCCAGTTCAGGATAAAAGCTGCTTTTAACGTCAACAAAGCCACGCATGCACTCTGCGTCACCACTGGCGTCGATGTTCATCCCAAGGATGGAGAACACCAGTCCTCCCTCACCATCACACTCCTCTTGGTAAGTTTCATCAATGAACTTGATCAACTGCTTCAGGGTCAAGGGCTGGGCTGACCACTTCTTTGTGGTCACAAATACACCGTCATATTCATCAACCACGCGGTAGCTGATGTTCTTCTTGGTTCTCTTGGCCCTGATACTGATCACATCCTGCGTAACGGACGCCAGAACAATACGAGCAATCTCAATCTCCTCATTGGCAATGCTGGGCAGATATTCACCACCCATGTAAGCCGGGTGCAGAGACCCAACAATCTGCCGCGTAGAGTCCTCCAGCTTGCTCTCAGTCAGCCAGTCTTCTCCAGCGAAGCTGTCACCTGCTGCAAGGCGCTGCTGAACGTCTTTGCGCCGCTCCTCACCGAGGATGGACGACACGATCAGCGTGGTGGGGTTGAGGTCTTGAAAGTACGAGGTGGGCCGGAATGCGTAATTGAGGCCCGATGGGTAACGCGCAATGCGTGTGGTCATGTCATGCTCCTGTTTAGCTGCTTTGCCGAAATGGCGGGGTCAGCAATCTGGTCAACAAATCACCCCAGCCTGTTCAGGTAGGCCACACCTTGCACCAACAAAAAAACCCGCTCAACTTGTATCACCAATGACACAGCTAAAGCGGGTTCGTTGCTTTAGCAGTAACTTATAAAGCGCCCTGCAAGTAAACACTTAAATCGGCGCTAAAGTGATTGTAGCCATTCCCATGAGGTGTGACCATCACTACTGAACATTGTGTTGCTAAACGTCCCACTTTACTGGGCCTGTTGCAGCTTGCATCATCATCTTGTACCGCATTGCAGAGTGCAACTACATTCCTTGGCGCAAACCTATCGAGGCAATTCAACAGCTGTGAAACAACAGTTGAAGGTCGCTTTTTTGGCAATTCTTTCTGGGAAACACTCAAAACCCAACAGCTGTGACTGTCAGCTGTGAAGTGTCGCCACCGGAATTAAATTTCCAGCGTACTCGACCAGATGCTGATCACGAGGCTAGCACTTGCATGAAGAGAGAAGCTGGTTGCCGAATGTGCGTGGGTTGGTTCAACGTCACACACCCGCTTCATCCTTGTCAAAACGATCTAAAAGCGCTTCAAATGTAGCCGAGGCACCTCCAGTGGCGTCATGCAAGATCGTGGCTTGTGAGGCTGCTAAATCGCTAGTTCCACATTAAGCAGGGAAGTAGAAGTTGACCGGCTTCGTTGTGCAAGGGTCAACACCAGAATCACCTAGACGCTGCTGCTTTAAGCTCTTGATCCTTAGCCATTTCAATTACTGCCGTACACGTTCACGCTTGGTGAATTACAGCCAATCTTTGAGTTAATGCTAGGGCGCAAACTGGATAAGTCGAGTTTCAGTAGAAGGCATGATGACAAGCAAATCGTCAGTCCGGTAGATGGTGAGTTTCGCCGGGGGGCCAATAGGCCAGCGCAACTTTTTATACTGCGCTTCGGGTAACGCTAACAATCAGCTACAGCGTCGACTGTTAGGCTGGGAGTCAAATGCCGCAATTCGTGGAGTTGCCGTGATACCTTCTATGCCAGATGATCGGTGTGCCGTTTAATTCCAGTCAAACCAAGCTATACAGGGGTCTGAGTATTGATCCCAAGCTTTGCCTCAATGCTAGCCAACCTTTCACGCATCTCTCGCATCCCAGCAAGCAACTCATTCATGTAGATGTCTGGGTGAACACGCTCTGAATTTGCATCAAAAGTTTCCACACAGTCCTCCTCCCTTGCCATTCGTTTCAGTGGCTTGTAAACCATGTCGAGCAGTTCAGCTTTCAATGGAAGCCCGGCACGTATGGCTTCTTCCTTAACATCAAACAGCCACCCAGTAATCATGGCTTTTGTATCGCGCTGGAACTTTGGAAAGTTTGGTGCAAATTCAAGGTCTACTTTGTCGAGCTTCGCGGCTGCAAGCTCCATAAGATGGGCGTCGATCTCTTCCCCAGCATCCCACAGGTCAGGATAATTGTCATTGTCCAGTACCAAATCTTGCACATAATCTGTATAGAAAATACTCACAACAACAGTTGCTTTGTAAATGTCTCTAATGAGGAGCGTGAGCTTGTGTTGATTTAACACCCCGAATTGTGAAAGCCTCACGTCGTTACGCGCTAACGCTACTTCATAATCAAAGTCTATTTCTTGTGGAAATGGTTTTGGAAGGGCTACCCCCATCTCTTCCAGAACACTGAAGGTGTGCCAATCAAGACCACCACAAGCATCATAAAGTGGACACACGTCCGTGATGCGTTCACCAACTTCAAGGCAGTCAAAGTCGCCCAGCATATTATTTGCTATGAAGGTGAACAAACGGTGCCACTTGTCGGCATCGTCAGTCGATCCAACATTTAGCACTATTGCTGGATCGTGTTCACCAATGCCAGCAAATCCACGAAGCTTTTTCTCCTGTTCGTTGGACATGCCCTCACCGCTTTTCCACTTGCTGATTTGGGCAGATGAGACACCCATGCTCTTCGCCAATGCTGTTTGAGTGCATTTCAGGTTGTCGAGTGCCAGTTGCACCAGTGCGGATGAATTTCTCATTGCTTGCCCTAAAAAGTTGTTGATGTTTGCATGATACAACTGCATTAAGTAAAAACACACATTAGTTTTACTTAACAATACCTACTAGGATGCCCATAAAACTGTGGAATCCCCAGTCAAAACGAGGCCTACGGCAGCTTTGCCAAGTACTTAAACAGAACCCTCCGGTGAGCCCCATCAGACCGCTCCCCAATGGCTTGGAGCTACTCATCACGCGCATCCTTGTCGAGCTTCTGTTTCTTCAGCGATGACCTTCGCAGATACAGGCAAAGTGCTATTCCGATCAGCACGGCATAACCAACCATGATGTTGACAAGTTCATGAGTGAGTCCAATCGCAAGGGTAGCCAGTGATCATTATCGAGAGCTCAATGGAGTAAAGGTTTGGTGAGTTGTTCACCACGTTGCTCAGGCCTTAAAATTAAAGCCATCAACCCTGCTGGATTCTGCTGGTCTGTAAGCAGTACCCCAAATTCGGTTAGTACACTCTGACACAAGAAAACGGTCAGGGGATGGCATGGTTAAGTCGATTTTTATAGCATTGATGGTGTCGTGCTTTGCATTGGTGAGCGCCCCATCGATGGCACGACCCCAAGTCATTCATTCAGCGACCGGACATGCTGCCTCATACAGCAACAAGGGTCATGCTCCAAGGCACGCACCCAAAATAAAGCAGACTACGCCCACCAAAGCAGTGACTGGCGTGAAGCGTGATGCCAACGGCAAGATATTGCGTTCACAGACCGCAAAGAACAAGTTCAAGAAATCACACCCATGTCCCTCGACAGGTAAATCATCTGATGCTTGCCCGGGATATGTGATTGACCACGTACAGGCCCTGAAGCACGGTGGCGCAGACAACCTCAGCAACATGCAGTGGCAAACCAAAGAGGCGGCGAAGGCGAAGGACAAGGTTGAATGACGACATTAAAACCCTGTGCTTTTTGCACCTTACCCAGCAGCCGCATCATTGATGACGGTGAACACGGCGTTGTCATTCGTGATGGCTTCCCCATCTCTCCCGGACATACTCTTGTTATTCCCAAGCGGCATGTCGGATCGTTCTTCTCATTGCTGACCAGTGAACGCATTGATCTGCTCAACTTGCTGGACAAGGCCAAGCAGCAGCTTGATGCCGAGTTTGCTCCTCAGGGTTACAACATTGGCATCAACGATGGGGCAGCAGCAGGTCAGACCGTACCTCACCTGCACATTCACCTGATCCCTCGCTATGACGGTGACCGTGAAGACCCACGTGGCGGGGTTCGTTGGATCATCCCTGAGAAGGCTGACTATTGGAGCCAACCATGAGTGCTGCGCCATCAGCGGATGAACAGCTTGCTTTTCTGACCAAACTGCAACGCGTGTTTGCTGAAGGTGAGTTTTCGTCCACGTACAAGTTTGCGCTGCTAATAGCACTGGCGGAACTGGCTGTTGAACTGGGCCAAGACAACATTGATCCACTCGAGCTGTCAAATCAAGTCATCGCCAGCAAGTTCATCGACCTGTATTGGCAGCAAGCTGCGCCTTACAGTGTCCAACAAGCCGGAGCCGTGCCGGGTGTGCTGATACAGAACAATGGTGTGCAGGCGGCTGTGATCAAAGCCATCACCAGCTTCAGAGTCTCACATCCCAGCGCCACGCCACTTTCAGCAACTGCACTTAAGGAATACCGCTTACTTTGCCAGCAGGTTGCACAAACGGTGTCGGCCCAACCCATTGCATACCTTCAAAACCTCGGCGGCCAGACACAGCAGTTTCTTTATGAACGGGTGCGTGGTGGCATCATCCTCAAGCCCGGTGTTACCTATTGCCTGCGCCGCTTCCAGCCTCTGGTGCAGCAGCTGGCCCGTCGCCACTGGATTGATCATCTCAAGCGCAACCGTGCCAACACAGCTGTGCTGGGTCAGACTGATGATCTGGAGAGTTTCCTGTTTGAGACCTCTCGCCAGTCACTGATGATCATTGGCGAGGGTTTGAAGCGCATTGGTGGAAGCCATTGTTTCTACTGCCGCTCCAAGGTACAGGATGGTGATGTTGATCACTTCATCCCGTTTTCACTGTACCCAAGAGACTTGGCCCACAACTTTGTCATCTCTCACCCAGCCTGCAACCGCAGTAAGTCTGACACGCTTGCAGCAAAACCTCACCTTGAGAGTTGGATGGAACACATTACTAAGAACGATGATGCCCTCAGGGAGATCGGCGAGGCTGCTGGACGCACCGCAGACCTGTCAGCATCCCATGCTGTGGCACGGTGGGGGTACAGCAATGCAGTCAGCAGTGGCGCAAGAGCATGGATCAAGCCTGAAGCGTATGAGGCAATTGACAGTAGCTACTTGGGATGTTTGGCATGAACGATACCCATGCCCTCAACGTTTGGCGCAAATTTTGCAGCCGCTTTGCCATTGAGGAGCGGTGTGTTCCCCTGTTTGGCATCGACCGTGAAGGTGCTGTACGACAACGTGTCATTGGCAAGGATCGCACCTCCAGACCAGTTCTTGAACGCTCACTGGAGACGGAAAAGCTGATATTGAATGAGACAGAGAAGCTTTTGGAGGACTGGCGATCAGGCGCTCACCGCTATGACGGACTGATTTACTGCATTGGCTGGAAGCAATCCAAGCATTTCATCCCGCTGTACATTGGTAAAACTGAGACCATTGGCAAAGGTGACGGTAACCTTTCAGCCAACTTGAAGAACCTGAAGTCAGACAAATCAAAGTTCGCTCGGTGGGGCGACAACTACGCTTATCACATTGGTGACCTGAGCGCATGTACCTTGCCGGGCCATGCAGAGGCCAAGCGCACCGAGAAGTACTCAGCTTGGGCTGCCACGCTATTTGAGGACGCTCCATCAATTGCACCTCGACTGAGGCAGCCTGTTTACTTTTGGGCTACCGCGTGGAATCACAGCCATGTGGGCATCTGGGAGGAGCTTGGGCCAACGTCTTTGGCGTTCTTGGAGTACCTGCTGATCGGTGTTGCTGGCAGGGTATCACCAGACCTCTTGAACCGCGAGGGGGTTGGGCGGCGGGTGAGATTGCCACTGAGTTGTCCCGGTTAGTAACCGCAGGTGGCGTTTGATCCTGAGTGCTTTTAAAATTTTTTAGGTAAAAAGGTACACCCCCACCTCTGCTTTTCAAACACATGAGTGATTTACGGGTCGGGCGTGAACTGGAGTCTATAGGGAGCCTCATGCCCCGGGGGTCGCTCTCGGTGGTCAGCATGGGGGTAGAGGGGTGGCTCCTGTCCTGCATTGCCTCGGCTATGAGTGATGTGTATCAAACCGGCCATGAATCCGCACAGACTGATTTGAGGGTTGTGGCGCTGTGAGACTGGGCCAGAAGGTTCATCGCCTTGTGGGACTGCGTTGAGGGGGCGCAAATGGTGTTGTGGCGGTAGCGTTGAACCGTGCTGAAGCGATTCCCGCCACCACTAAAACCACCCATACGGAAAACACCCCCTAAATTCATGGCTTTTCATCACTCTTAAGTTGATGCTTGTTTTTAAATATACGGTTAACTGTTGATTAACGTATGGTTTTGGCGCATGATGCTGCATCACTCAAGAAAGACCAACATGACCAAGAAGCCACTGAAAGCCGCACTGTACGCACGTGTGTCAACTGGCTCACAATCAACTGAGAACCAGCTACGTGAGCTTAGAGAGGCCGCTGAGCGCCTCGGTTGGGTGGTGTCAGCTGAGTTTGTGGATCACGGCATCAGTGGCGCAAAAGGCCGCAAAGACCGTCCGCAACTGGACGCCATGCTGAAGGGTGTATCTCGCAAAGAGTTTGACGTGGTGGCCTCATGGTCAGTGGACAGGCTGGGGCGTTCACTGGTTGATCTTGTGACCATGCTGCAGGAGCTTCACGCAACCAATGTTGACCTATATCTTCATAAGCAGGGCATCAACACAACCACGCCAGCTGGTAAAGCCATGTTTCAGATGATGGGTGTCTTTGCTGAATTTGAACGCGAGATGATCCGTGACCGAGTCAATGCCGGGCTTGCGGTGGTCAAGGCAACCGGCAAGAACAAGCATGGTGAGCAGGTGACGCTGGGTCGCCCCAAAGTCAGCACCAAGGTTGAGAAGCAAATCATGGAGCTTCGTGCTGAAGGGTTTGGCATCCTCAAAATAGCCAAGGCTGTGGGCTGTGGCGTGTCTGTGGTGCAGCGGATGGTGGCGTAAGTACTGGGTTCAACCTACTTTGGTCTACGTTAGCTGTAGTGTCGTTGCAACGATTCCAAATCAGTGGAGTGTGCGAGTCTCCCAGAGTCACTCCAACTTATGTTGGTATATTTGTTGGTATTTATTGATAATTTAATATGACATTCAAGCATCCATGCGGGTTTGCAGGCTAGATGTGAAAGACGCCTGACCGCCAGTAATTGACAAGCGGGTTCTTTCTCCTCTCAAAGGGGCTAGAACCCGCTCCAGTCATAGCTTCTTCCCACTTGTCTTCCCTGAAACCTTCCCACAAACCTTCCCACACGGACGGTAATTGATGGGAAAATCTGAGGATGGCAATAAGCATCATGGCGAAGAAAGTTCCCAACTTGGTCCACAAGGGCCACTGCTACTATTTCAGGCTCAGAGTTCCAAAACCCTTATTTGGTGCATTTGATAAAACTGAGATTTCAGAAGCTCTTGGACATCTCAGTCAGCCACAAGCAGCCATAAAGGCCCGTGAGCTGTCAGCTGATCTTGCCCCTGTTTACCGTACTCCTTAAGCCAGCATTTATGCGGACTTCCTGTCTTGCTGCTGGGCCGCTGTCCAGCGTTGCTCAAACGTCATCGGGCTGACATAGCCCAACGTCGAGTGCAATCTCTTGTAATTGTAAAAGTTCAACCAATCAATCACCTCGTCCATGGCTTGGCGTCGTGTCGCAAATTTTCTGCCGTACAGTCTGCCAACCTTCAGTCGACCCCACAGGCTCTCAGTGGGGGCGTTGTCCCAGCAATTACCTTTTCTGCTCATCGATGATTTCATCTCAAACTTTTTGAGTTCACTTTGAAATTCATGGCTGCAATACTGGCTGCCCCGGTCTGAGTGAAAGATCAAACCCGGTGACGGATGACGTCTGAACCACGCCATGCGCAATGCATCGGTTACGGCGCTGGTCTGCATGTGTTCCGTCATGCTCCAGCCCACCACCTGACGGCTGAACAGGTCGATCACGCCGGTCAGATACAGCCAGCCCTCATCCGTTGCGATGTAGGTGATGTCACTGGTCCACACCTGGTTCGGCGCCTCTGGCGTGAAGTTGCGATTCGGTAAATTCTCTGCAATCGGCAGTTTGTGTTTGCTGTCGGTGGTGACAATGAATTTCCTCTTGCCCCGCGCTCTGATGCCGTGGCGTTGCATGTTTTTTCTGACTCGCTCTTTGCCGACCCTGAATGAGTACGGTAAACAGGGGCAAGATCACTAAAGTGAACCGGTCGCGGAAGCCCACCATCCTTGACGTGAATTGCAATCGCAATACAATGCAGCAATGAAAACTGCAACCATACCGCCCATTCGAGTAGCACCTGAGTTCAGGATCGAAGTTGAAGCTGTCCTTGAGCAAGGCGAATCGCTTTCACAATTCGTCGAAAACGCCGTACGTCAAACGGTTTTAAAGCGCAAAAATCAAGCTGAATTCCTGCATCGGGGCATCACAGCCATCGAGGAAACAAAGCGAGCAGGTGGCGGCATTGCTGCGGAGGTTGTGGTTGCCAAGCTTGAAGCCAAACTGGCGGCAGCGCGTCGAGCCCAGTCTTAGCACCATTGATGATCTATACCGTTCAATTCAGTGCCGCTGCCGACGAAGACTTGGAGATGCTTTTTGATTTCATTCTTCAACGTGAACTGGACAGCGAGGCTGGTGATCTTGACATTCCCGAGAGGGCGCTAAAAGCCATCAAAGAGGGCATAGGCTTTTTGAGGTCATCTCCATTTGTCTGTCGCAAGGTTGGGGAGAGTCCTTTCATCCGAGAGCTCGTGATCACTTTTGGACGCTCAGGCTATGTGGCACTTTATGAAATAGTCGATCACAGCACAGTCATCATCGGTGCGATTCGTCACCAACGGGAAGATGATTACCACTGAATCAACCAATCGTTACTGATGTGGCTGCCATCGAAATCAACACCTGCTGACCTTCAGAGGCAGAAAGGAACGGCCGGTTTGGATGGGTCATTTCGGCAAGTTGGCTGGCCGCTTCGGGTCTTTTTGTAGAGCTATACATAAAGGTCTGCAAGAGTCCGCCGCTTTTCTCCGAACCTGACCTTCAAACTGAACGGCTGCAATGGAGAAAGAAGCCGACATCCAAGAACTTCCGCTCGTTTATGGTGCCTCTTGCTTTCGCCTTACGGCGGGTGCATCGACCAAGTGAAGTAACGAACTCGCCATTCTTGTACTGAGGTCGCATCAAGTGCTCGACCGGAAGAGTGTCACACAGGTCATATGAAGACCCACGTTGGAAAAGACCTATCAAAGTAGCCATCTGGCCTCCACGTTTTAAGTAAAAACGCAATACCAAGGTGTTACAGCAAGGTGTTACAAAAAGCTGTTTATTTGTGCCTCGTAGACCTAAGTCCTTGATTACAAACAGTTTTAAAGATGAGGTTGACGAGCCTTGACCCCGGCACTGGCTTCACAGTTAGGGCTGCTTGGTTCCCCACCTGACCCGGTTGGCCGCTTCACCATGCGGGAAGGCCCGTCAATCTTTATTGTAAGGGCAGGGGAGCGTACTTCAAGACGCACACCACAATTTGCATCGAAAATTGATTTGGGATGCCCCCTTAGAATCCATGTATGTCATATCTCGTGCTCGCCCGCAAGTACCGCCCCCGCAACTTCACTGAAATGGTGGGGCAGGACCACGTCGTGCAAGCTCTCTCTAACGCGCTAACCACCCAGCGCTTGCACCACGCCTATTTATTTACTGGCACGCGCGGGGTTGGGAAGACCACCGTGTCACGCATTCTGGCCAAGTCACTCAATTGCCAGGGGGTTGATGGTCTGGGCGGAATTACCGCAACGCCGTGTGGCGTTTGCCAAGCCTGTACCGATATTGATTCCGGTCGATTTGTAGACTACACCGAGCTTGACGCAGCCTCCAACCGCGGAGTGGACGAGGTACAAGCGTTGCTGGAGCAGGCGGTTTACAAGCCAGTGCAGGGCCGTTTCAAAGTATTCATGATTGATGAGGTCCACATGCTCACCAACACGGCTTTCAATGCCATGTTGAAGACGCTTGAAGAGCCCCCCGAGTATTTAAAATTTGTGTTGGCGACTACCGACCCGCAAAAAGTTCCGGTCACGGTACTGTCGCGCTGCCTGCAGTTCAATTTGCGCCCGATGGCACCTGAAACCATTCGCGAACACCTGCAAAAAGTTTTACTGACTGAAAACGTGCCCGCCGATGTGCAGTCTTTGCGGTTGGTGGCTCGTGCCGCTCGCGGTTCGATGCGCGATGCCTTGAGCCTCACCGATCAAGCCATTGCGTTTGGTTCCGGCCAATTGCAAGAAGCCACGGTGCGTCTGATGTTAGGCAGTGTGGACCGGTCTTATGTATTTCGCTTGCTGGAGGCTTTGGCCAATAGCGATGGTAAAACGGTGGTCGAAACCTCTGAAGTTTTACGGCTGAATGGCCTCAGCGCCGCCTCAACACTAGAAGAAATGAGCTCAGTGTTGCAGCGCATGGCCGTGTTGCAGGCAGTACCTGGCGTTGCATCAGATACGGATGAGACCGATCCGGAGGCTGCTGATATGGTGCGTCTGGCGGCCTTGATGCCAGCAGATGAAACCCAGCTTCTTTACAGCATTTGTTTACACGGACGAGGTGAGTTAGGTCTTGCACCCGATGAGTATGCCGCCCTAACCATGGTGTTGCTGCGACTGCTTGCCTTTAAACCCGTAACGGGCAAGCTGCCATCGGCTGAAAAAAAAACTCTGAATAATACTGTGGCCTTGGTGGCAAGGCCTGTCGTCGCATTGCCTGAAGTTTTCCAGGCAGCGATCCTTGCGGTAGCGCAGTCACCCATTCCTGCCAAGGTTCAGCCTTGGGAAGATGAGCAAAATCAGCCTCTAGCCCCCGTTGAGCCTACGCAAGTAGCTATTAATAACATAGCAATTCAGGCGCATGAGCAAACACGACCACCCGGTCAGCAACTGCATGTTGTTTCAATGCATACGGCTTCAATTGAACCACCCGCCAATGAGTCAATAAAGCCGCTAGCCAGAGTAAATACGACGCCTGCAGCTTCAAAGATTGAAGCAATTCCCGTACGAATTCAAGCTGACTCTCGTGCTGAAGCTGTGGCCGGACAGACTGTGCCGGCGGTGCTGATTCCTACGGAGGAAGGCGAGTTTTGGCATGCTACGGTGCAGCAACTCATTTCGGCGGAAGCCATCACCGCTATGGTGCGCGAACTGGCGTTACAGTCACAACTGGTGGCACGCGATACCGATCAATGGCTTTTGCGGGTTGAACGTGAGTCGCTCAATCAGCCTGGTAGCCGTGACCGTCTTACTGCCGCGTTGCAAGCGGTGGGCCATGGTGTGCGCCTCACCGTCGAAATTGGACGTGTCACGGATTGCCCTGCAAGGCGAAATTCAGCCGCAGCCGCCGAGCGGCAATTGGTGGCCGAAAAGATCATTTTTGATACCCCGTTCGTGCAAACTATCATGCACGATTTCTCAGCGAAAATCGTGCCCGGCAGTATCAAACCGGCTTAAGACAAAATTCTCAAGCCCCGTTTCGTCATTGTTTTAATTTCAAAATCAACTCAAGGAAAAATCATGTTTAACAAAGGACAACTCGCAGGCCTCATGAAACAAGCACAGGCGATGCAGGACAACATGAAGAAAGCGCAGGATGAACTGGGCAACGTTGAAGTTACCGGTGAATCGGGTGCCGGCCTCGTCAAAGTCCTCATGACTTGCAAGCACGATGTACGTCGCATCACCATTGACCCCAGCCTGCTGGCTGAAGACAAAGACATGCTGGAAGACTTGGTCGCAGCTGCTTTTAATGCTGCTGTGCGCAAAGCCGAAGAAACCTCATCCGAGAAAATGGGCAAACTTACCGCGGGTATGCCTGGTCTTCCCGGTGGCATGAAATTTCCGTTCTGATGCACGACTGCTCAAATCAATATATCTTGCTTGGGCTTGAGTGATTTCCAGCACCAACTCGCTTGACGTCCTGATTCAGGCTCTTCGTCTGTTGCCGGGTGTTGGGGTGAAGTCGGCGTCTCGCATGGCTTTTCACCTGCTTCAACACGACCGTCCGGGTGCGCTGACTTTGTCACGAGCGTTAAGCGATGCGGCCAATCATGTGCTTCATTGTGAGCGCTGTCATACTTTTACGCAGGCTGAGGTTTGCGCAACCTGCCTAGATCCTCGGCGTGACGCGTCCAAGTTGTGTGTGGTGGAAACACCCGCAGATCAGTCAGCGGTGGAACGCACGGGGGCTTATAAGGGCTTGTACTTTGTGCTGATGGGAAAACTCAGCCCACTTGACGGGATTGGACCTAAAGACATAGGCCTCAAAAAACTGTTTGACCGCGCCTGCGATGGAATCGTCCAGGAAGTGATACTAGCGACCAACTTCACCGCTGAGGGCGAGGCCACAGCCCACGTTATAAGCGAAGGCCTGAAAGAGCGAGGTCTGCGCCTGACTCGTCTGGCGCGCGGCGTGCCTGTGGGCAGTGAGTTGGAGTACGTTGATTTGGGCACCATCGCGCACGCGCTGGTGGACAGGCGCTAATCTGAAATTTATCTATAAGTCATTTTTTGACTGAGCATACGTTCCCCTTACGTAGCGATAGATTAGTTATTTCCGTTTTTGACCATTCATGGCCGCTCGCAATTGGGGCATCATGGCCTGCATCGCCAACCTTCCAGCTTCGATCGAGCGACGTCGCGCACCAAAATCTGAACTACCCACCCCCAGCAACGCGGGCCTCACCACCACATCGGCTTCTCGAAGTTCGAAATTATTGATGCTCTTGCTCATGATGGAAAAAGTTTGCATCAAGATTTGCAGCGTGTCACTCGCTGAATTACTTTCCGGCGCACTTGAGATATCGACCGCAATGATCAACTCCGCTCCCATTTGGCGCGCGTATCGCACAGGCACTGGCGATACCAATCCACCATCAACATAATCACGACCTGAAATTCTGACAGGCTGGAAAAGCGCCGGAACAGCGCTTGAAGCCCGAACAGCGGTTGCGATGTCTCCACGCTGAAACAACACCCCTTGACCATTGTTTAAATCAGTGGCGACGATGCCCAAAGGCATTGGCATGCTTTCAATCAAACGGCCATGGACTTGCGTACTCACATACCGCGACAAAGCCTCACCACGCAACATGCCGCGACTAAAGATGGGCAGAGTCCAATCGGCAAACGTTGCCTCTTCCATCGTTTCAGCCACTTGCTGCAATTGAGTACCGGTCTTACCACTTGCGTAAAAGGCAGCAACCAAACTTCCGGCTGAAGTACCCACTACAAGACTGGGACGAATTCCGGCTTCCTCTAAAACCTGAATCACCCCAATATGAGCAAAACCACGGGCAGCGCCACCGCCAAGTACCAGTCCAATTTTCAGAACTTTTTTAGGTGCCTCCACGACATTGAGCGGTATGTCTGTTGGAATAGTTACAACCGGAGCTGAGGAGCAGCCGATAAGAACAAGCGCTAATAAAAATGATGAAATATGTTTTAAATTCAATTGAGGAACCATTACTTGTTGAGAGTAATTCGCGCTTGAGCCGGGATCTGTGTACATTAAGTTTGGAACTGATTTTTTTGGCCATTGCCATTCAAATAAAAGAAACCGTTACCACTAAGTTGGCGTTCTTGTTAGTGAGGTTGGCTGCCGGGTTGATTGCGATTGAGCAACTGGGGTTTCTCGCGGTGACAGCGCCCAAAGATTTAGGCGTAACTATGAGAAGGTTAATGCCGTCTTCCCGAGCCCCAAACAGTGTTAACAGTCGAGCACATCTATACGCTAATCATCGTCAACGAAACTAAGCTAACGATGCTGCTTTGCAATTTTCGGTTGACATTGAGGTAGCCATGTAAAAACTTTTGGAAATGCTACAAAAAAAGAGCGGGGAGCAAAGATTGTGCATGGGTCTGAGCACATTTATACTGAATTCTCAAACTCAATAATAGAATTCCAGAATGACGTTGAGTTTTGGCTGAATGGGCCAAACAGCGTCATTCAAGTACTGTTAGCCAGCAGACTTGACCAGAAAGACTTTGGAATAAACCGAGCGCGGGTGGCGTCCATCCGTGCCCGGTTTTCAAATTAACCTGCTGCTACCTCTTGCGCTTCGGGCTTGGACTTACCCTCTTTCTTGGGCAAGGGTTGAATATCTAACAAGACCTCTGTCTTATTTTCATCCTTGTCATCCAGGTCAACAGTCAAACGGCCACCGTCAGTCAAACGACCAAAAAGCAACTCGTCAGCCAGAGCACGTCGAATCGTATCCTGAATCAAACGCTGCATAGGACGAGCGCCCATGAGTGGATCGAATCCCTTTTTGGCCAAGTGCTTACGAAGTTTGTCGGTAAATGTGACATCTACTTTTTTGTCTGTCAGTTGGGCTTCCAACTGCAGCAAAAACTTATCAACAACACGCATGATGACCACCTCATCCAGCGCTTTGAAGCTAACAATGGCATCAAGTCGATTGCGGAATTCAGGTGTGAACAGACGTTTGATGTCCGCCATTTCGTCGCCAGCTTCGCGAATATTGGTGAAGCCCATGACCGTTTTGTTCATGGACTCAGCCCCCGCATTGGTTGTCATGATGATGATGACATTGCGGAAGTCAGCTTTGCGGCCATTGTTGTCAGTCAAGGTACCGTGATCCATCACCTGAAGCAGCACATTGAAAATGGCCGGATGCGCTTTTTCAATCTCATCAAGCAACAACACACAATGTGGCTTCTTGGTGATGGCTTCAGTCAGAAGACCCCCTTGATCAAAACCAACGTAACCGGGCGGCGCTCCAATCAAACGGCTCACGGCGTGCTGTTCCATGTACTCACTCATGTCAAAGCGAATAAGGTCAATACCCATGATGTAAGCCAATTGCTTGGCCGCCTCAGTCTTCCCGACCCCAGTGGGTCCGCTGAACAAAAATGAGCCAATCGGCTTATCGCCCTTGCCCAAACCAGATCGCGCCATTTTCACGGCCGATGCAAGCATGTCGATAGCCTTGTCCTGACCGAAAACCACGTTTTTGAGATCTCGCTCCAGTGTCCTGAGCTTGCCACGATCATCGTTGGAAACATTTGCTGGAGGAATCCGGGCAATCTTGGCCACGATCTCTTCCACCTCAGTTTTACTGATGATTTTTTTACGTTTAGACGCTGGCAATATCCGTTGCGCAGCGCCAGCCTCATCAATCACGTCAATCGCTTTATCAGGCAAATGGCGGTCGTTAATGTACTTGGCGCTTAACTCGGCCGCAGCCTGTAAGGCAGCTACCGCGTACTTCACGTTGTGATGTTCCTCAAAACGGGACTTAAGTCCCTTAAGGATCTCCACCGTTTGTTCGATGGTGGGCTCTACGACATCCACCTTCTGGAAGCGACGTGACAATGCAGCGTCCTTCTCGAAGATGCCACGGTACTCTGTAAAAGTGGTTGCACCGATGCATTTGAGGGCGCCTGAACTCAATCCGGGTTTGAGCAGATTTGACGCGTCCAAGGTACCGCCTGAAGCGGCACCAGCACCTATGAGCGTGTGGATTTCGTCGATAAACAAAACTGCGTTGGGCTTGTCCTTCAAAGACTTCAAGACACCTTTAAGGCGCTGCTCAAAATCACCACGGTATTTGGTCCCTGCCAGTAAAGCACCCATGTCAAGCGAGTAAACCACTGCTTCGGCCAGAATTTCAGGGACATCCTTTTGGGTAATGCGCCAAGCCAAACCCTCTGCAATCGCTGTCTTGCCCACACCGGCTTCGCCTACCAACAACGGGTTGTTTTTTCGACGACGGCACAGAATCTGGATCACACGCTCAACTTCATACTCCCGCCCGATCAGTGGATCAATCTTGCCGTCTTTGGCGAGTTGATTCAGGTTGACTGTGTATTGCTCCAAAGGTGACTGTTTTTCATTTTTTTCAGTGCCAGATTCGTCACTTTCAGGTGGACTGTCATTGGTCTTGCCTGTTTCTGGTGGATCGGTTTTCTTAATGCCATGGGCAATAAAATTCACCACATCAAGACGAGTTACGCCCTGTTGGTGAAGGTAATACACCGCGTGCGAATCTTTTTCGCCAAATATGGCCACTAATACGTTTGCGCCAGTAACTTCTTTTTTTCCGCTGCCGGTAGATTGAACATGCATGATTGCACGTTGAATCACTCGTTGAAAGCCAAGGGTCGGTTGAGTATCTACATCGTCTGAACCGGCAACCTGCGGTGTGTTGTCTTTGATAAAGTTTGACAATGATTTTCGTAAATCGTCAATGTTGGCAGAACAGGCTCGCAACACTTCAGCAGCGCTAGGATTATCCAAAAGAGCGAGCAACAAGTGCTCTACCGTGATGAACTCATGACGCTGCTGTCGAGCCTCAACAAATGCCATATGAAGGCTGACTTCCAATTCTTGGGCAATCATGTGATTTCCTTTTTAGCCTTGCTTTGATGATTAACTGTAATACGAATTCAATATCATTTCTGAGGAGATGCCATCATCTGCCTAGAAATCAACTGGCTCACTAATGCACTTTAATGGATGACCTGCTTTTGCTGCGGCATCCAGAACCTGATCAACTTTTGTTGCGGCAACGTCCTTTGAATAAACCCCGCAAACACCTTTGCCGTCAAGGTGAATTTTTAGCATGATCTGCGTGGCGGCCTCCATGTCTTTTCCGAAAAACTCCTGTATGACGACAACAACAAACTCCATTGGTGTGTAGTCATCGTTGAGCATGACTACCTGATACATCTGCGGCGGCTTAACTTTTAGCGTTCGCCTTTCCAGTAAAACTGCTCCCCCATCATCGCGGTCAGGTTGAATAATCGGCTTTACCGGAGGAGTTACAGGTGATTTTGTTGCCATATTTTTGATTTTAACGAGCACACCAAGACATTGCCGCATGAGACCCAATTGGTGACAGTTTTGCTAGATTCAAGCAAAAAAACAGGTTGAATCTAAATATCCTATTCAAATTTAATGCTGAAGTGAAAGAGTATTTCAGCAGCTTGCATCGCTTTGTTCGAGTGTGCGGGGCTGCGGCTATCTAGCCGAGTTCGACAGAGTACGTCAGACCTTCAGACTCAGCAGCGCCCCCGCCATCTTGTCACCGGTCTTGAACACCGCCAGACTGGCCAGAAACGCATTCTTGGCTTGAAGTTGAGCCACGACATCCGTCCCCAATGATGGCCCTACCTCTGTGGCAGTCGTCAACTTCGTGGAAACACCGCCACCGGGATGGGCGCTTTGCACCACTTCCTGGC
>NZ_JBAWYV010000015.1:0-46258 GCF_037143375.1 Rhodoferax sp.
CCTTGATGGGGCGGCCCAAGTTGTTGTTGCTTGATGAGCCGTCGATGGGCCTGGCACCGTTGCTGGTGCAGGAGGTGTTCAACGTCATCAAGACGCTCAAGGCGCAGGGCATGACCATTTTGTTGGTGGAGCAGAACGCGTTTGCCGCGTTGGCGATTGCCGACCGGGGTTATGTGCTGGAGACCGGTCAGGTCACCTTGACCGGCACCGGGCAGGAATTGATCAGTAACGAACAGGTGCGCGCGGCGTACCTGGGTATGTAAAAAATTTAACCAAGGAATACCATGACTAAAAAATTCGCATCCCAAGCTGACCTGGAGGTCAAAAAGACCACCTTTGCGCAGATGTCCGAGCACTGCTGGGCCTACACCGCCGAGGGTGATCCCAACACCGGCGTGATCATTGGCGACGACTCGGTGTTGATCTGCGACGCACTGGCCACACCCGTGATGGCGCAGAGCCTGATTGCCGAGATTCGCAAGATCACCGACAAACCCATCAAGTACGTCGTGCTGTCGCACTACCACGCAGTGCGCGTGCTGGGCGCCTCCGGCTTCAAAGCGGCTGGTATGCAGGAAATCATCGCCAGCCAGGGCACCTACGAGATGATCGTGGAACGCGGCGCGCAAGACATGCAGTCTGAGTACGAGCGCTTCCCCCGTCTGTTTGACGCCTTTGACTCCATCCCCGGACTGACCTGGCCGACACTGGTGTTCAAGGATTCCATGACACTGTGGATGGGCAAGTTGGAAGTCAAGATCATGCATTTGGGTGCGGGCCACACCAAGGGTGACACCGTGGTCTGGGTGCCAGCAGAAAAAGTGCTGTTCTCAGGTGATCTGGTGGAAGCCGATGCCGCTTGCTACACCGGCGACGCCCAACTGGCCGAGTGGCCCGCCACGCTGGATGCGCTGGCCGCACTGCAGGCTGAAAAATTAGTACCCGGCCGTGGACCGGCGCTGGTCGGCCCGCAGCGGGTTCAGGATGGCCTGGCCTACACCCGTGATTTTGTGACGACGCTGCTGAGCTCCGCCAAAGAGGCGGTGGCCCAAAACATGAACCTGAACCAGGCCATGGCGCACTGCCGCAAGGCGATGGACCCCAAGTTTGGCCAGGTCTTCATCTATGAACACTGCCTGCCGTTTGACGTGACCCGTGCCGTGGACGAAGCCAGCGGCATCAAGCATCCCCGCATCTGGACGGCAGAGCGCGACAAAGAAATGTGGCACGCCCTGCAGACCGCGGCCTGAGTTTCAAACAATAAAAAGAGGAGACAGGCATGTTGAGCACCTATCAATATTCAAGTTATGACTACGTGCGCCCACCAGAGCAAAGCGGCGCTGATAAGAAACGTTATCCGGTGGTGATCGTGGGCGCAGGGCCGGTGGGTCTGGCGGCTGCGATTGAGTTGGCCCAATCCGGTGTGCCGGTGGTGGTACTCGACGATGACAACACGGTGTCGGTCGGTTCCCGTGGCGTTTGTTATGCCAAGCGCACGCTGGAGGTGCTGGACCGCCTGGGTGTGGGCGACCCTTGCGTGGACAAAGGCGTGAGCTGGAATGTCGGGCGCACGTTCTTTCGCGAGCAAGAGGTTTACAACTTCAACCTGCGCCCGCAAGACGACCACAAGCGCCCCGGCATGATCAACCTGCAACAGTATTACCTGGAGGAATACGAGATCACGCGGGCCAAAACTTTGCCCAACCTGGATCTGCGTTTCAAAAACAAGGTAGTGTCGGTGTCGCCAGATGGCAACGGGGCAACCTTGCAGGTTGAAACGCCTGATGGCATCTACAGCCTGGAGACCGATTGGTTGATCGTGGCCGATGGCGCACGCAGTGGCATCCGCCGCATGATGAACCTGGAGATTGACGGCAAGATCTTCATGGATCGCTTCCTGATTGCCGACGTGGTGATGAAGGCAGATTTCCCGACCGAGCGCTGGTTCTGGTTTGACCCCCCTTTCCATCCGGGGCAGTCGGTGCTGCTGCACCGTCAGGCCGACAACGTGTTTCGCATCGACTTCCAGTTGGGCTGGCAAGCCGACCCTGAAGAAGAGAAAAAACCCGAGAACGTCATCCCGCGTATCAAGGCCATGCTGGGCGATGACCGCGAGTTTGAGCTGGAATGGGTCAGCGTTTACACCTTCCAGTGCCGCCGCATGAACAACTTCACCCACGGTCATGTGCTGTTTGTGGGCGATGCGGCGCACCAGGTGTCGCCATTTGGCGCCCGCGGTGCCAACTCCGGCATTCAGGACACCGACAACCTGTGCTGGAAGCTGAAGCTGGTGATTGAAGGCAAAGCGCCCTCCAGCCTGCTCAACACCTACTCGGAAGAGCGCGTGTTTGCAGCCGATGAGAACCTGCTGAACTCGACCCGTTCGACCGACTTCATCACGCCCAAAAGCAAGATGTCGCTGACCATTCGCAACGCTGCCCTGACGCTGGCGCGAGACCATGCTTTTGCCCGGGCGCTGGTCAATTCAGGACGCCTTTCGGTGCCCGCAGTGCTGACCGAGTCGCGACTCAACACACCCGATACGTCTGAGTTTGCGGGCGATATGGTGCCGGGCGCGGCGATGGACGATGCACCCATGCAGGAAGACGGCGAGAACTTCTGGTTGCTGGAGCGCGTGGGTAACCAGTTCATGGCGCTGGTGAGGGTCAACGACCCGTCACAAGTCGATGCAGCCACCGCCCGTGTTTACAAGTCGTTGGCCGATGCCGCGATACCGATTGAAGTGGTGCTGGTGTCGCCCCAAGCCGGCACTGCGCCTGAAGGCCTGCGCGTTTTCGTGGACGAGAAGCATCGTTTTACTGAGCGTTTCGACGCCCAAGCGGGCACGACCTACTTGATCCGCCCAGACCAACACGTGGCGGCCCGCTGGCGTGCTTTTGACGCTCACGCAGTCAAGGCTGCGCTGGCCCGAGCAACATCCAATACCCTCTAAGGAGCCCGTCATGCCTCTCACTTTGACCCCGAATCTCTCCGAGCCCGGCAAGCGCTATTTCCAGGCCTACACGCCTGGCGATGATTTCTACGAAGCCCTGATCGAAACCCATCGAGATTTAACCGATGAGCAAAGTTCGCTGGTTAACGCCAAGCTGGTGTTGCTCTTGTCAAACCACGTTGGCGACTTGTCCGTGCTGCGCGAGGCG
The DNA here is from genome assembly GCF_037143375.1 of Rhodoferax sp. Lineage (GTDB taxonomy): Bacteria > Pseudomonadota > Gammaproteobacteria > Burkholderiales > Burkholderiaceae_C > Rhodoferax. The sequence goes on from NZ_JBAWYV010000015.1 coordinate 3,162, forward strand.
ATGAATATCGCCCGCCAGAGCGTCTAACCTTGTTTAGGAAACTCACATGAAAATCCAGAAAATTCACCATGTCGCCTACCGCTGCAAGGACGCCAAGGAAACGGTTGAGTGGTACGGCAAGTACCTGAACATGAACTTCATCCTGGCGATTGCCGAGAACGAAGTGCCCTCGACCAAAGCACCCGACCCCTACATGCACGTGTTTCTCGATGCCGGCAACGGCAATGTGCTGGCCTTCTTTGAGCTGCCCACCCAGCCGCCAATGGGGCGCGACCCCAACACCCCGCTGTGGACCCAGCATCTGGCGCTACAGGTCGAATCGGTCGACGTCATGATGCAGGCCAAAGCGCGACTGGAAGCCGACGGCATTGAGGTGATCGGTCCCACCGACCACACCATCTTTAAATCGATCTACTTCTTTGACCCGAGCGGTCACCGCCTGGAGTTGTGCGCCAACACCGGCACGCCGAAGATGGCCAAAATGCTCGACGAAGCCAAGTGGGACATGCTTAACGAATGGGCCCTGACCAAAAAGGCCCCGCAACACGCACGCTGGATGCATGACGGCAGCTACGCCGGGGAATAAGCAGCATGAAACTTGCCACCCTCAAACAAGGCGGGCGCGACGGCACCCTGGTCGTCGTCAACCGCAGCCTCTCACACTGCCGCGCTGTTCCGGCCATCGCCCGCACGCTGCAAGCTGCCCTGGACGACTGGGACGTCAGTGAGCCGCAACTGCGCCAGGTTTATGAAGCGCTCAACAGTGGCGCTTTCAACGATCAGATGCCGTTTGACCCCGTGCTGTGTCATTCGCCCCTGCCACGTGCCTACCAGTGGGCGGACGGTTCCGCCTACGTGAACCACGTCGAACTGGTGCGCCGCGCCCGCGGGGCTGAACTGCCCCCTGAGTTCTGGACCGACCCGCTGATGTACCAAGGCGGCTCTGATTCTTTTGTCGGCCCCTGCGATCCGATGTTGGCCCTGTCGGAAGACTGGGGGATTGATCTGGAGGCTGAAGTCGCGGTGATCATCGGCGACGTGAAGATGGGCACCAGCGCGGCGCAATGCGCCCCAGCCATACGGCTGCTGATGCTGGTGAATGACGTGTCACTGCGTAACCTGATTCCGGGTGAGTTGGCCAAGGGCTTCGGCTTCTTCCAGTCCAAACCCGCTTCCGCCTTTAGCCCAGTGGCCATCACACCGGATGAACTGGGCGCTGACTGGCGCGACGGCCGGGTGCACCGGCCATTAACCGTGCACATCAACGACCAGTTATTCGGCCAACCGGACGCCGGTACCGACATGGTTTTCAACTTCCCGCAGTTGGTGGCGCATGTCACCAAAACGCGTGAAATGGAAGCGGGCTCCATCATTGGCTCAGGCACGGTTTCCAATAAACAAGGCGACCTTAATGGCTCGTCGATTGCGAATGGCGGCGTGGGTTACTGCTGTCTGGCTGAAGTGCGGATGTACGAGACGATTGAGACCGGCAAGCCACAAACCAGCTACCTCAAATTTGGTGACAAAGTCAGGATTGAGATGTTTACCACTGATGGAAATAGTCTCTTTGGGGCCATCGAACAAGAGGTCAAACCCTATCCCGGTTAAGCATTTTCATCATTTTATAAAGTTGATTTAAATCAAACCTGATTTATAGTTGTTCCGGCACTATCGGCCGTTTCGGGATTTGCACTTCGCACGCCTGCCCTGTTGCATGACCGCAAAACGAGAGGCAAAAAATGTTCCAGGTTCGTATTCATGGACGGGGTGGTCAAGGCGTGGTCACCGGCGCTGAAATGCTGTCCATTGCCGCGTTTCTCGGAGGCCGCCACGCCCAGGCCTTCCCCAGCTTTGGCTCTGAGCGCACCGGTGCCCCGGTCGTGGCTTATTGCCGCATCGACGACAAAGAGATTCGCCTGCGCGAGCCCATCCTGGAGCCCGATGCACTGATCGTTCAAGACCCAACACTATTGCATCAGGTGAACGTGCTCAGTGGCTTGAAGGAAACGGGCTATATCCTGATTAACACCAACCGCACGTTTGATGAACTCGGTCTGGGCGACTTCGTCAAAGGCTATCGTGCCGATCATTTGCTGACCGTGCCCGCCACGGAATTGGCAATGAGGCATGTCGGACGTCCAGTACCTAATGTCCCGCTGCTGGGGGCTTTTGCGGCACTGGGCGGGCTGATCTCCTTGGAAGGTGTATTGGCCGCTATCGACCAAAAGTTTCGTGGCACGGTCGCTCAAGGCAACAAGGATGCGGCCCGTGAGGCCTATGAGATCGTCATGAATCAGGAAAAGAAAGCGCAGGCACACCATGCTTGAACAGTGCGAAGGATCTCATGCAGTCGCCAAAGCGGTGGCCTTAAGCCGCCCGGAAGTGATTTGTGCCTACCCTATTTCGCCTCAGACCCACATCGTGGAAGGGCTTGGTGCGATGGTCAAATCCGGTGCACTGACCCACTGCGAATTCATCAATGTTGAGTCCGAGTTTGCTGCTCTGAGCGTGGCCATTGGCGCTTCAGCCGCCGGGGCACGGGCCTACACCGCGACCGCCAGCCAAGGGCTTTTGTTCATGGCCGAGGCCGTTTACAACGCCTCCGGTCTGGGTCTGCCCATCGTCATGACCGTGGCCAATCGTGCGATTGGCGCGCCCATCAACATTTGGAACGACCACACCGACAGCATGTCGATGCGGGATGCCGGTTGGCTGCAAATTTTTGCCGAGACAAACCAAGAGGCGCTGGATCTGCACATTCAGGCTTTCAAGATTGCCGAAGAGTTGTCCTTGCCGGTGATGGTGTGCATGGACGGATTTATTCTGACGCACGCTTATGAGCGGGTAGATATGCCAGACCAGGCTCAGGTTGACAAATTCTTGCCGCCGTACGAGCCGCGTCAGGTGCTAGACCCCAATGACCCCGTCACCATCGGCGCCATGGTGGGGCCCGAGGCGTTTACGGAAGTGAGGTATCTTGCGCACGCCAAGCAGATGCAGGCCCTGGAGCTGATGCCGCACATTGCCGAAGAATTCAAAAAAGTTTTTGGCCGTGATTCGGGCGGGCTCGTCAAACCCTACCGGCTGGACGATGCCGACACCATCGTCATCGCGCTTGGCTCGGTGCTTGGCACCATCAAGGACACGGTGGATGATTTGCGCAATGAGGGTGTAAAAATTGGCGTACTGGGCATTACGTCGTTTCGACCCTTTCCGATTGAAGCCATTCGGGATGCGACTGAAAACGCCAAACGCATTGTGGTGATCGAGAAATGTTTTGCCGTTGGCATCGGTGGCATCGTCTCGCGGGATGTACGCAGTGCCGTGCAGAACCGCCAGCAATCCGTACTCACGGTTGTCGCCGGTTTGGGGGGGCGACCCATCACCAAAGCGTCATTGCACAAGTTGTTGATTGATACGGTAGCTGACAAGCTTGAACAACTCACCTTTCTTGACCTGAACTGGGAGGTGGTCAACCGCGTACTGGATCGTGAAAAACATCTTCGTCGCTCGGGTCCGATTGCTGAAGGCATTCTGCGCGACATCGGCTCAGTGTCTTCGGGCATTGCCTGAACCCACGACTGTTTAGGAAAGTTTATGGAACAAACCGTTGTTAAGTTTTACCAGACCGGCACCTTCACGGTGGGCAACCGCCTGCTCAAGCCCGACCAGCGTAGCGTGCAGGCCAATACCGAACGCAACAACTCGCTGAACTCGGGCCACCGCGCCTGCCAGGGCTGCGGCGAAGCGCTCGGCGCACGCTATGCCATTGACGCAGCCATGAAGGCGACCCATGGGCAACTGATTGCAGCCAACGCCACGGGCTGCCTTGAAGTCTTTTCCACGCCCTACCCCGAAACATCCTGGCAGATGCCCTGGATTCACTCGCTCTTTGGCAACACCGCCGCCGTGGCCACCGGCATCGCCGCTGCCATGCGTGTGAAGGGTCGCAGCGATGTGCGGGTAGTAGCGCAAGGTGGCGATGGCGGCACCACCGATATCGGTTTTGGATGCCTGTCGGGCATGTTTGAACGTAACGACGATGTGCTCTACATTTGCTATGACAACGAGGCCTATATGAACACGGGTGTGCAGCGCTCATCAGCCACACCACCGACTGCGCGTACTGCCACCACCATGCCGGTGGGACCACATCCGGGCAACGTGTTTGGTCAGGGCAAAAACATGCCGCAACTCGCCATGGCGCATGAAATTCCTTACGTAGCGACTGCTACGGTGGCCGATCTGCGGGACCTTGAATACAAGGTCACCAAAGCAATGTCGATTCGCGGCGCCCGCTATATCCACATCTTTGTGCCATGCCCGCTGGGTTGGGGGGCAGCCTCGCATGACACCATCCGGCTGGCACGACTGGCCACAGAAAGCGGTATTTTCCCGGTGTTTGAGGCCGAACGCGGTGAAGTTACAGGCTCCTCGAAAATTCGACGGCGCGTACCCATCGAAGACTATTTAAAACCCCAAAAACGCTTTGCCCATTTGTTTGGAAAAGACCCGGATACCGTCACCATCGCCCGATTGCAGGCCATGGCTGACCGCAATATTCGTCGCTACGGCCTGATCGACGAGGAGAAATAAGCATGCAAAAACCGTTTGCCATCACCCTGGATGTCGGCAGCTCCCTGGCCAACCACACGGGCTCATGGCGCAATGCGCGCCCGGTTTATGTGGACCGTCTGCCGCCTTGCAACCACCAATGCCCAGCAGGTGAAAACATCCAGGCCTGGCTTTTTCATGCTGAGTCTGGCGACTACGAGCAGGCCTGGCGCAAGCTGGTCGAAGATAACCCGTTTCCAGCCATCATGGGGCGTGTCTGTTATCACAGCTGCGAGGGCGCCTGTAACCGGGGCAAAGTTGATGCCCCGGTGGGCATCAATTCAGTAGAGCACTTTCTGGGTGATGAAGCGATTTCGCAAGGCTGGAAATTTGCACCACCCCAAGCAAGCACGGGTAAAAAGGTGCTGGTGGTGGGCGCCGGCGCTTCGGGCCTGTCAGCGGCTTATCACCTGGCTTGTCTCGGGCATCAGGTCACCGTGCAGGAGGCTGGGCCCCTCCCCGGCGGCATGATGCGCTTTGGTATCCCTAAATACCGTTTACCGCGCCAGGTGCTGGACGCCGAAGTGCGGCGCATTGTTGATCTGGGTGTCACCATTGAGTACAACACCAAGGTCGCCAACGTGCTGGAGTCCAAGCAATCAGGGGGGTTTGACGCTGTTTTTCTAGCGGTCGGGGCACACATCGCCAAGCGCGCCTACATTCCGGCCGGCGACTCGGCCAAGGTACTGGATGCGGTCTCGGTTCTGCGGTCCATGGAAGGCGAAGACCAACCCATGCTGGGTCGCCGGGTCGTGGTCTATGGTGGTGGTAACACGGCAATTGACGTGGCGCGTACCGCCAAACGGCTGGGGGCCACTGAGGCGATCATTGTTTACCGGCGTACCCGCGAAAAAATGCCGGCCCACGACTTTGAAGTTGAAGAAGCCCTGCAGGAAGGCGTCATGATCAAGTGGCTGTCCACCATCAAACAGGCGGGCGAGTCTTCCATTACCGTTGAAAAAATGGCGCTTGATGAAAAAGGTTTTCCGCAGCCCACCGGTGAATTTGAAACACTGGAAGCGGACTCTGTGGTGCTGGCGCTGGGCCAGGACGTAGACCTGTCTCTGATCGAGGGCGTCCCTGGACTGACAGTCGATGATGGCGTGGTTCAGGTCGACAACCGAATGATGACGGGCCACGCTGGCATTTTTGCAGGTGGCGATATGGTTCCTGCTGAAAGAAATGTGACGGTAGCCATTGGCCATGGCAAGAAAGCCGCACGAAACATTGATGCATGGCTTCAAGGTTTGGAACCTGTCGCCACGGTGAAGCACGAAATAGCCACCTTTGACAAACTCAACACTTGGTATTACAGCGACGCTCCCAAAACGGTGCGGCCCGTGCTCGATATCATTCGCCGCCAATCCACCTTTGACGAAGTTCAGGGCGGACTCGATGAAACCAACGCCTTGTTTGAGGCGCGGCGTTGCCTGTCGTGTGGCAACTGCTTTGAATGCGACAACTGCTACGGTGTGTGTCCAGACAACGCAGTCATCAAACATGGTCCCGGTAAAGGCTTTGACTTTAACCTTGACTACTGCAAGGGCTGTGGGATTTGCGTCGCTGAATGTCCATGCGGCGCCATCAAAATGGTGCCTGAAGAAATTTAGCTCAGCGAAGCCATTTTTGTAGAAACTGCGCCTGACCCATCGCTGGGTCAAGTTGGTAGTTGGCAAACCCTACCCGGTGGTATAGCTTGATGGCCCCGGCATTGCCCTGAAGCACTTCAAGCGTGAGCTTGCAGGCTCCGCGCTCCCTTGCAATTTCTTCAACCAGCAGCATCATTTTTTCAGCAATGCGTTGCCCACGATACTCAGAGTGCACCGCCACATCGTGAATATTTACCAAAGGCTGGCAGGCAAACGTAGAGAAACCTTCGATGCAGTTCACCAGACCAACGGGAACCTGCATCGCCTTGCTACCAGGTGCATCCCTATCAACAGCCTCACCAAAAGCCAACACACTGAAGGCTTGCGGACGGTCCGCCAATGACGACACCAGATTTTCCTTGGCGAAAGTGCTCAAAGGTTCGCCGCCACCCATCGGGTCTTGCGCATAGGCATCCAGCAGATCTACCAAAGCACGCGCATGAATGGGATTGGCATAGTCAGCGCGGCACACGCTCAGTTTCATATCGACGGGAATGTTCAAAACAGTTCTTTTCATGCAGTCAAAGTGTCCGCGATGCGCTGTGCACAGGTTTGGGCCTGAACGGCATCACGCGCTTCAACCATCACGCGAACCAGGGGTTCCGTGCCACTGGCACGAATCAGAACGCGACCGGCATCTTTTAATTCAGCTTCAACGGCTTGCGTCACTTCGGCCAAACGTGGACTGGCTTTCCAGTCCTGTCCGGGTTTCAGCCGCACATTGATCAGTATTTGCGGAAAGAGTGTTAAATCTGACAGCAACTCGGCCAGCGTCTGCCCGGTGCGCATACAGGCTTGCAGCACTTGCAGGGCAGAAATCAGACCATCGCCCGTGGTGTGTTTGTCCAAGGCCAGCAGATGGCCAGAGCCTTCGCCACCCAGCAACCAGCCGCGTTTCTCCAACTCTTCCAAAACATAACGATCGCCCACTTTGGCGCGCACCAGTTCAACGCCTTTGTCCTTCAAGGCCAGTTCCACCGCCATGTTGGTCATGAGTGTTCCGACCACACCAGGTACGGCCTCTCCTGCACGTTTGCTGGCGACTTTGCCCCCCCGGGAAAGACGTTCCTTAACCATCAAATACAAGATTTCATCGCCATTGAACAAGCGTCCTGCTGCATCCACCAGTTGCAATCGATCAGCATCACCGTCCAATGCAATGCCATAGTGCGCACCACTCGCCTTAACGGCTGCAACCAGCGCCTGAGGGTGGGTTGCACCTACCTCGTGGTTGATATTCAAACCATCAGGCGCACACCCAATGGAGATCACTTCCGCGCCCAGTTCGTGAAACACTTTGGGAGCCACCTGGTAAGCCGCACCGTGAGCACCATCCACAACTATCTTCAGGCCCTTGAGCGTGAGATCGTTGGCAAAAGTGCTTTTACAAAACTCAATGTAGCGGCCCGCAGCATCGTCAAGGCGGCGTGTTTTGCCAAGATCGGCTGAATCAGCCCACACGGGTGCATCCTTCAGCGCTGCCTCCACTTCCAACTCCCAGGCATCCGACAGCTTGGTGCCTTGAGCGCTGAAAAACTTGATGCCGTTATCGGCAAAAGGGTTGTGACTGGCGCTGATCACGACGCCCAACGAGGCCCGTTGTGCGCGCGTAAGGTAGGCCACCCCCGGAGTTGGCAAAGGGCCCAACAGCACCACATCGACCCCAGCTGAGTTAAAACCACTCTCCAGCGCACTCTCCAGCATGTAACCCGAAATGCGGGTGTCTTTGCCGATCAAAACGGTGGGGCGAGCCTCTGTCTTTTTAAGGACGCGACCGACAGCGTGAGCTAAGCGCAAGACAAAGTCAGGCGTGATGGGTGCTTGTCCAACGGTGCCCCGAATGCCGTCAGTTCCGAAATATTTTCTAGTCATTTTGTTCTCTATCCCTTGTATTTAATTGGTTTACAGCTATTTATTTAATAGCATTTAAAATTTTGAGTGCCTGCACAGTTTCACGTACATCATGCACACGAACGATCGACGCTCCGCGCTCAACTGACAACACGGCAGCCACCACACTGGGCACCATACGCTCATGACTGCCGATCGTTGCTGCAGTAGATAGCGCGTTGCCCACCACTGCTGCCAGGGAAGATTTTCGTGACCATCCGGCCAGAACGGGATAACCCGCAGACAACAATTCAATTTGTCGTGATAACAATGAAAAATTCTGTGCCGCCATTTTGCCAAATCCAATGCCGGGGTCGATAACTAGTCGATTCTTTTGCACCCCTAGCGCATTTAGATCCTGGGCTACCTGCTTTAAAAATAATAGCACTTGAAGAACAACATCCCCATCCATTGGGGCGACCTGCATGGTCAAAGGTTCACGGTGCATGTGCATCAGGCAAACACCACAATTGGGATGCCGGGACACAACGCTTACTCCCGTCAACCGAGAAGTTCCAATCTCTGGCTCAGACCAGCGCAAGGCCCAAATGTCGTTAATGATGTCGGCACCAAGGTCCAGCACGGCTTGCATGACTTGCGGCTTGTAGGTATCGACAGAAATAGGCACATCCAGCTTAATTGCCTCGCGAACCACCGGTATAACACGCGCCAATTCTTCTTCTAGTGATAAGGGAAGGGCACCAGGTCGGGTCGATTCACCACCGATATCAAGAATATCAGCGCCCTCCTGCAACAACAATTCGCAGTGCTGAAGCGCGGCAATTACCGAATCATGTTGACCACCATCCGAGAATGAGTCAGGTGTCACATTCACGATACCCATGACTTTGGGCGTCGTCAAGTCGAGCAAGAAGCGGGATGTTTGCCATTCCATGAAGCACCTTGTTGCTTTCAATAGCAAAAGGGCTGTTGCCAGCCCCTTTGAATCATTTAATGAATGAACGTTTACCGATTAGGCTGCCGTAGGTGCTGCGTCAGGCTTGATGGTGGGTGCACCACCACTGCTACTGTCACCACCGATAGTCGGAATACGCGGTGTCCAGTCTTTGGGAGGACGGGGCTCCTTGCCAGCCATGATGTCGTCCAACTGGTCGCTGTCAATGGTTTCCCACTCCAGCAAGGCCTTGGCCATGGCGTGCATTTTGTCTTGGTTGTCTTCAATCAGTTTGCGCGCCATCGTGTACTGCTGATCAATGATGCGACGAACTTCGGCATCCACCTTTTGCATGGTTTGCTCGCTCATATTGGTCGTCTTGGTCACCGAGCGGCCCAGAAACACCTCGCCCTCGTTGTCAGCATATACCATGGGACCCAAGGCATCGGTCATGCCGTAACGCGTCACCATGTCGCGCGCAATATGAGTCGCACGCTCAAAGTCGTTGCTGGCACCGGTGGTCATTTGGTTCATGAAGACTTCTTCAGCAATACGGCCACCGAAGAGCATGCTAATTTGACTCAGCATGTATTCGCTGTCGTAGCTGTAACGATCTTGCGCCGGCAGACTCATCGTGACGCCCAGTGCTCGACCACGAGGAATGATGGTGACCTTATGAACCGGGTCACACTTGGGCAACATTTTCCCGATCAAAGCGTGACCTGATTCGTGATACGCCGTATTTTTGCGTTCACCTTCAGGCATTACCATGCTCTTACGCTCTGGGCCCATCAGGATTTTGTCCTTGGCCTTCTCGAAATCCTGCATTTCAACTGTACGGGCATTGCGGCGTGCAGCCATCAGGGCCGCTTCGTTGCACAGATTAGCCAGGTCAGCACCCGACATACCTGGTGTACCACGGGCAATCACGCCTGCGTTGACATCCTGGCCCAAGGGCACTTTGCGCATGTGAACGTTGAGAATTTGCTCACGACCCCGAATATCGGGCAGCGTCACGTAGACCTGACGGTCAAATCGTCCTGGACGCAACAGCGCTGCGTCAAGAATATCGGGTCGGTTGGTGGCCGCTACAACAATGACGCCCACATTGGTCTCGAAGCCGTCCATCTCAACGAGCATCTGATTCAGGGTTTGCTCACGCTCATCGTTGCCACCACCCAAACCAGCGCCCCGCTGACGGCCCACGGCATCAATTTCATCGATGAAGATGATGCAAGGCGCGTTTTTCTTGGCGTTGTCAAACATGTCGCGGACCCGGGAAGCACCGACACCCACAAACATTTCAACAAAATCAGAACCCGAAATCGAGAAGAAAGGCACTTTGGCCTCGCCAGCAATACCCTTGGCCAACAAAGTCTTGCCGGTTCCGGGCGGACCCACCAGTAATAGACCACGGGGTATGCGGCCTCCAAGCTTTTGAAACTTGGCAGGGTCTTTCAGGAAATCGACGACTTCTTTAACTTCTTCTTTGGCTTCATCGCAGCCTGCCACATCAGCAAAGGTCACTTGGTTGGTATTTTCATCCAGCAAACGGGCCTTGCTTTTACCAAAACTGAAAGCACCGCCTTTGCCACCGCCCTGCATCTGGCGCATGAAGTAAACCCACACACCAATGAGCAGCAGCATGGGACCCCAACTGACCAGCAAGGTCATGAGCAAGGATCCTTCTTCGCGGGCTTTAACGTCAAATTTGACGCCATTGGCGATCAGGTCGCCCACCAAACCACGGTCTAGGTAAGTGGCTGTGGTTCTGACTTTACGGTCATCGTTGGTCACTGCAATTATTTCAGTACCGCCCTGACCTTCTTGAATGACGACGCTCTTGATGCGTTTGCCACGAACATCTTCAAGAAAATCGGAATAACCTACATACCCAGCGCTACTTGGACCCCGAGTGTCAAACTGTTTGAAAACAGTAAACAGCACAAGTGCAATAACGAGCCAAACGGCAATTTTCGAGAACCACTGATTATTCAAGCGAGGCTCCAATAGGGAAGCAAATAAGAAGACTGAACATAACTGGGCGTTATTTTAGGCGTTTCAAGAGAGGCCGGGCGTTGATTTAATATTTTCAGCCACAGACAAAACAGGGGTTTCAGACTGATTTCAGGCCCATACCGACTAAAAACGTTTCAGAAGATTTGTCGCGCGAGGCCTTGGGCTTGATTCGCTTGACCACTATAAAGGTCTCCTTGAAGCGTTTGACCAGCGGCTCATAAACCCCACCATGAAAAACCTTGACTACCAGCGCACCCTGCGGCTTCATGTGGTTTTGGGCAAATTCAATTGCCAACTCGACCAAATTTTCAATACGGGCGTCGTCAGCGGATGAAATACCTGACAAGTTGGGCGCCATGTCGGACACCACTACATCGGCCAAGCGGCTGTCCATCTCGTTCGTCAAGCGCTGCAAGACTTCCGGCTCACGAAAATCGCCTTGCAAAAACAAAACGCCTTCGACCGGCTCCATGGGCAAGATATCCAGCGCGATGATGACGCCATTCAGCGCACCCACCGCCGCCCCGCCACTGGTCGCCGTTTTGGGAGACAGTTTGCGCCGCACATACTGACTCCAGGCGCCGGGGGTTGACCCCAAATCAACCACCAGATGCCCCGGCTTGATCAAGTTGAGCGTCTCATCAATCTCTTTGAGTTTGAACGCAGCACGGGCACGGTAGCCCTCCAGTTTTGCCTGTTTGACATACGGGTCATTGACGTGATCGTTGATCCAGGCCCGGTTGACCTTGCTGCCTTTGGTTTTGGTTTGGGTTTGGATTTTCATTTTTTCCTTCGTGACCGATAATACCGGCATGCCTCAAATTCAATTGACCCCTGCCCAACGCAAAGAACATCGCTCCGAAGCCCATCATCTTGACCCCGTCGTCATGGTGGGTGGCGATGGTCTCACCGCCAACGTTAAAAAGGAAGCTGATGCTGCCTTGAACGCCCACGGACTCATCAAAGTTCGTGTTTTTTCCGATGATCGCGCTGCGCGTGAAGCCATGTTTCAGACGCTGGCCGACGAACTCAACGCCGCGCCGATTCAACACATTGGCAAACTGCTGGTGCTCTGGCGTCCCATGCCCGAGCGCGAAAAAACCGTTGACGAAGACCGCATGGCCGGTCCGCGCGACATCAAAGTGCTGAAATACAGCAAGCGTGGCGGCCAACGTCCTGAAGTCAAAACCCTGCGCGTGCTGGGCAACCAACGCCTCACTGCGGGTGGCTCTGTCAAGCGCTCCAAGCCCAAGCAAATCAGCATCAAAAAACAGAGTCAAACCTGATGGTTTGCGGGACTGGTCAAGCGCTGGCTCGGTCCCGATAATTTCCAAAATGTTGTTGCAGAACATACCCACTGCAGCACATACATCCCGCTGCCAACACTGTGCCACAGCCTTAAATTTTCGCGTGCCACGATTCTGGGCGCCACGGCAAATTCTGCCAGCAGTGCCAGCAACATCCCCGTCACTATAAAAATAATAGCTGCTTGCGCATGCTGGACGGGGGCTTCAGCCTGATTCGGTCTAGAAAGCATGAGCAGCAAGAGACCACACACACAAGACACCCAGGTTTGAGCCGAAAACAGTTTGGCAGCCATCCCCCCCGCCATCGACGGGGTTGGCAAATGCACAAACAACATCGGCACCACCCAAAACCCGATCGTTGTCAAACTGACCCACCACAGCGCGGCCAGTGCAATCGAGAAGCGGGTATTGAAATTAGACGTAGCTAACCTGCACGACTTCATAAGTTTTGACACCACCCGGTGCTCTGACCTCGACCGAGTCACCTTCAAGACGACCGATCAGGGCGCGTGCAATTGGGCTGCCAATATTGACCAAGCCCAGTTTGATGTCAGCCTCGTCTTCTCCGACGATCTGATAGGTCATCAAATCACCTGATGCTTCGTCTTCGAGCTTGACCGTGGCACCAAAAACCACCCGGCCATCAGCATCCAGTTCGGCAGGATCAATGATCTGGCACACCGACAGCTTGCCTTCGACTTCCTGAATACGGCCTTCAATGAAGCCCTGGCGGTCTTTGGCGACTTCGTACTCGGCGTTTTCGCTCAAGTCACCCTGTGCGCGGGCCTCAGCAATGGCGTTGATGACCCAGGGGCGATCAACTGTTTTGAGCTTGTGCAACTCGGCTTTGAGCTTTGCAGCGCCGCGCTTGGTGATGGGAATGGTAGCCACTTACTGCTCCGATGAAATAGTGAATATCGTGTGAAACAGACCGCAGATACTGCGCAAGCAAATCAAGCCCTGTCCCCAACTGTTGATGAAAAAAGATACCGCCGAGCGTTGCCGCCTGACGGTATCTAATAGACGGATTATGCCGTGAATGTCAGCGCAGAATCAACCAGCGGCCAACTGAGCATGCATTTCCTGAATAGAAATAACGTCCAGATGGTCGATGTGCGGCATACCCTGAACCGCCGCCTCGGCACCGGCAATGGTCGTGAACGTGGTGACCCGCGCCAGCAAGGCTGAGGTGCGGATTTGCCGCGAATCAGCAATCGCGTTGCGCCGCTCTTCCACCGTATTGATGACCAGCGAAATCTCGTTGTTCTTGAGCATGTCAACAATGTGCGGACGGCCTTCAGTGACCTTGTTCACCACAGCGCAAGGTACGCCTGAAGCGTTCATGGCAGCCGCGGTTCCTTTGGTGGCCGACACGTTGAAACCCATTGCCGTCAACGCACGCGCCACTTCAATCGCACGTGGTTTGTCGTTGTTTTTGACCGAGATAAACACCTTGCCGGTGGACTCACCGGTGGCCGTGAACGGCTTTGGCAACTTGGTGCCCGCGCCCATTTGTGACTTCACAAAGGCTTCGCCAAAGGTCTTGCCAACGCCCATCACTTCGCCGGTGGATTTCATCTCGGGGCCGAGAATGGTGTCCACACCGGGGAACTTGACGAACGGGAAAACCGCTTCTTTCACGCTGAAATACGGTGGCGTGATTTCGCGGCCAATACCTTGCGAGGCCAGCGACTGCCCTACCATGCAACGTGCTGCGACCTTGGCCAGCTGGATACCGGTCGCTTTGGACACAAAAGGCACGGTCCGTGAGGCACGCGGGTTAACTTCGAGCACAAAAATAACGTCTTTGCCATCCAGATTCTGAATCGCAAACTGCACATTCATCAGGCCCACCACGTTCAGGGCTTGCGCCATGGCCGCGGTCTGGCGTTTGATCTCGGTGACGGTTTCGGCACACAGGCTGTAGGGCGGCAGCGAACAAGCGGAGTCGCCGCTGTGCACGCCAGCTTGTTCAATGTGCTCCATCACGCCACCAATAAAGGTAGCACCGGGCGCACCGTTGAGGCCCGCGTCACGAATGCAATCGACATCGCACTCGATGGCATCGTTCAAAAAGCGGTCTAGCAGCACCGGCGAGTCATGGCTAACCTTGACGGCTTCGCGCATATAACGCTCCAGGTCACGTTGCTCGTGCACGATTTCCATTGCACGACCGCCCAGCACGTAGCTGGGGCGAACCACTAGCGGGTAACCCAAAGCGGCGGCTTTTTCGAGCGCTTCGGGCTCGGTGCGGGCGGTGGCATTGGGCGGCTGGCGCAAGCCCAGCTCATGCAACAGCTTTTGGAAGCGCTCGCGGTCTTCGGCGGCGTCAATCATGTCAGGCGAGGTGCCGATGATGGGCACGCCGTTGGCTTCCAGATCAAGGGCCAGCTTCAAAGGCGTTTGCCCGCCATACTGAACAATCACACCGTAAGGCTTTTCCTTGTCCACGATTTCGAGCACGTCTTCGAGCGTGAGCGGCTCAAAATAGAGTCGGTCGGAGGTGTCGTAATCGGTCGAAACGGTTTCAGGATTGCAGTTGACCATGATGGTCTCGTAGCCATCCTCGCGCATCGCCAAGGCGGCGTGAACGCAGCAGTAATCAAACTCGATGCCCTGCCCGATGCGGTTGGGACCACCGCCCAGCACCATGATTTTTTTCTTGTCGGTGGGTGCCGCTTCGCACTCAGAGCCTTCTGACTCGTAGGTCGAATACAAATAGGCGGTGTTGGTCGCAAACTCGGCCGCACAGGTGTCCACCCGTTTGTAGACCGGGCGAACGCCCAACGCAATCCGTTTCTGGCGAATGGCGGTGTCGGTGGTCTTGAGTTGCTTGGCCAGACGGCGATCGGAGAAACCTTTTTGTTTAAGCGCACGCAAGGTGGTCGCATCAATCGCATCGAGCGTGGTGGTTTCAAGTTCGAGTTCGATCTTGACGATCTGCTCGATTTGAACCAAAAACCAACGGTCGATCTTGGTCAGCGCAAACACTTCGTCCACACTCCAACCCGCCGCAAAGGCGTCGCCCACATACCAGATGCGTTCAGGACCGGGCTCGCCCAGCTCTTTTTCCAGCAACTCTCGGTCTTGTGTTTTTTCGTTCATGCCGTCGACACCAACTTCGAGGCCGCGCAAGGCTTTCTGGAACGACTCCTGGAAAGTGCGACCAATCGCCATCACCTCACCGACCGATTTCATTTGAGTCGTCAGACGACTGTCGGCAGTAGGAAATTTTTCGAAGGCAAAACGAGGAATTTTGGTGACCACGTAATCGATGCTGGGCTCGAAACTGGCGGGCGTCAAGCCACCCGTGATGTCGTTGCGGAGTTCGTCCAGCGTGTAACCCACAGCCAGTTTGGCAGCGACCTTGGCAATCGGGAATCCCGTGGCCTTGGAGGCCAGTGCCGAGGAGCGCGAAACACGCGGATTCATCTCGATCACCACCATACGCCCGTCTTCGGGGTTGATGGAAAACTGGACGTTGGAGCCACCGGTGTCCACGCCAATTTCGCGCAGCACGGCCAGCGACGCATCGCGCAGAATCTGGTATTCCTTGTCGGTCAGGGTTTGCGCCGGGGCCACGGTGATGGAGTCGCCGGTGTGAACGCCCATCGGGTCCAAGTTTTCAATCGAACAAACGATGATGCAGTTGTCGGCGGTGTCGCGCACCACTTCCATCTCGTACTCTTTCCACCCCAGGAGCGACTCTTCAATCAGCAACTCGTTGGTGGGCGAGGCTTCCAGACCGCGCTTGCAGATCACCTCAAACTCTTCCGAGTTGTAGGCAATGCCGCCACCAGTGCCGCCGAGCGTGAAACTGGGGCGAATAACGGTGGGGAAACCCAGCGTCTTTTGCACGGTCCAGGCTTCTTCCATGGTGTGCGCAATGCCGGAGCGGGCGGAACCCAGACCAATTTTGGTCATGGCGTCTTTGAACTTGAGGCGGTCTTCGGCCTTGTCGATGGCCTCGGGGCTGGCGCCAATGAGCTCGACCTTGTATTTCTCCAACACGCCGTTGTGCCACAAATCAAGGGCGCAATTCAACGCAGTTTGGCCACCCATGGTGGGCAAAATCGCATCGGGACGCTCTTTGGCGATGATCTTCTCGACCGTCTGCCAGGTGATGGGCTCAATGTAGGTGACGTCGGCGGTGGCCGGGTCGGTCATGATCGTGGCCGGGTTGCTGTTGATCAGGATGACTTTGTAACCCTCTTCGCGCAGCGCTTTACAGGCTTGCACGCCAGAGTAATCAAACTCGCAGGCCTGACCGATGATGATCGGGCCGGCGCCAATGATGAGGATGGATTTAAGGTCTGTGCGCTTAGGCATTTTTGCGGGTCTCCATCAGCGCGGTGAAGCGGTCAAACAAATAGGCGATATCAGCTGGGCCTGGCGAGGCTTCAGGGTGGCCCTGGAAGCAAAACGCCGGCTTGTCGGTGCGGGCCAAGCCTTGCAGCGTGCCGTCAAACAGACTGACATGGGTCGGGCGCAAGTTGGCAGGCAGCGTTTTCTCGTCCACGGCAAAACCGTGGTTCTGGCTGGTGATGCTGACGCGGCCGGTGTCGAGGTCTTTCACCGGGTGGTTGGCGCCGTGGTGACCAAACTTCATCTTGAAGGTTTTGGCGCCACTGGCCAGTGCCATGATCTGGTGACCCAGGCAAATGCCGAAGGTGGGAATGCCGGATTCAATCAATTCGGCTGCTGCGGCAATGGCGTAGTCGCAAGGCTGGGGATCGCCGGGGCCATTGCTCAAAAAGAGGCCATCAGGATTGAGTTTGAGCACTTCGGCGGCAGGGGTCTGCGCGGGCACCACGGTAACGCGGCAACCGCGCTCGGCCAACATGCGCAAAATATTGAACTTAACCCCAAAGTCGTAAGCCACCACATGAAACCGGGGACTCGTTTGCTCACCGTAACCTGGCTTGCCACCGAGTTGCGGATAGGCTAACTTCCATTCGGTCTGCGTCCACTCATAAGCTGACTTGGAAGTCACCACTTTGGCCAAATCTGTGCCGGCCATATTGGGAGCCGCTTTTGCCAGGGCCAAGGCCTTGTCTTTGGCCGCTTGCGTGATGGGTTCACCAACAGCCAAGGCCAAAATGCAGCCATTTTGCGCACCGTGAGTACGCAAGTGGCGTGTCAGTTGGCGGGTATCGAGGTTGGCAATCGCGACTGTTTTTTGTTGCACCAAATACTCGGGCAAGGTCATGTTGGCGCGGAAATTGGACATCACCAGCGGCACGTCCTTAACGATCAGGCCGGCGGCATGCACCTTGGCGGCTTCGACGTCTTGGGTGTTAACGCCATAGTTGCCGATGTGCGGGTAGGTGAGTGTGACGATTTGCTGGCAGTAGCTCGGGTCTGTGAGAATTTCCTGGTAGCCGGTCATGGCGGTGTTGAACACCACCTCACCAACTGTGGAGCCGGGGGCTCCGATGGAATTTCCTACAAACACCGTGCCGTCTGCGAGCGCCAGAATGGCGGGGGGGAATGATCCCTGTAAAGACAAAAGCACTGGGTTCTCCGGAAGGGTTTTCGGGTACGCCCAATTGCGCTCAAGAGACCACTCTTGGCATGCGACTTGAAGGGGATTGGCTTGAGACAGCGCTAGGCGTACGGGGTGCGGTAAAGCGCCCAATTATAGCCGAGGGGCATTTACCCCAAGGTGTATCCAGACATCAAGATCGACCGGGCGATGTTACGCCAGCAAAAAAGCCGATGCACTGGCGTGCAGGCAAATAGCGGCAGCAGCCGCCACATTCAAGGACTCTTCGCCGCCGGGCTGGGCTATTCGCACGTGCAAGTGAGCCAGTGCTTCAAGCTCGGCACTGACGCCCTGCCCTTCGTGCCCCAACGCCCAGGCACACGGTGATGGCAGCTCTTTGTTTTGCAGCGCCTGGTGCAAAAACGAACCCCGGTGCGAACTGGTGACCAAAATCGGCACTGCCAGCTGGGCGACATCAGCGAGGTCAAGTCCCTCGACCAGATGCAAGCCCCAATGCGCGCCCATCCCCGAGCGAAGCACTTTGGGACTCCACAACGCGGCCGTTCCCTTGAGGGCAATGATCTGCTTAAAACCAAAGGCCGAAGCACTGCGCAGGATCGAGCCTACGTTACCCGCATCCTGCACGCGATCCAAAATAACAGAGGCCATTTGGGTTTGCAGCACGTCTGCCGTTGGCAAATCGAACACAAAACCCATGCTGGCAGGCGACTCCAGGCCGCTGATGTCGTGAAACATCGCGTCTGAAATTACTATGTTTTTAATAGCTGCTTGCGCATACTGGACGGGGGCTAGAGGCCAAAAAGACTCTGAATAAACACCAATGGCAGGTTGCACGCCGCGCACCAGTGCAGCGCGGCACAGGTGGTCGCCTTCGGCCCAAAAACGGCCTTGCTTGCGGTAGGCCGTGTTGTCTTGCGCCAAACGACGCAGGTCTTTTAAAAAAGCATTGTCACGCGAAGTGATGTGCTGAACTGGCGGTGCGGTCATCGCGCCACCTCGGCCAAGACCTCGGTGACGGGGCGGAAGGTTTTGCGGTGCTCGGGGCAAGCCCCATGCTCTCGCAAGGCCGCCAGATGTTGCGCGGTGCCATAGCCTTTGTGCTGGGCAAAACCGTACTGCGGAAACTGCACATCGTAGTCAGCACACCAGCGGTCACGGTGCACCTTGGCCAGAATACTGGCGGCCGAAATGGCGGGCACCAGCGCATCGCCTTTGACAATCGCCTCGGCCCGCATGGTCAAAATCGGCAATCGATTGCCATCCACCAGCACCAGTTTGGGCTTGAGTCGCAAGCCCTCAACCGCCCGGCGCATGGCGAGCAGCGTGGCTTGCAGGATGTTGAGTCGCTCGATTTCTTCAACACTGGCCTGACCGATGGAGCAGCACAAGGCTTTGGCGCGAATTTCATCAAACAGCTTTTCGCGGCGCAACGCCGTCAGCACCTTGGAATCAGCCAGGCCCTGAATGGGATTCAACTCATCCAGAATCACGGCGGCAGCAACCACGGGGCCTGCCAACGGGCCGCGACCAGCCTCGTCCACACCCGCCATCAGACCGGTGATGTCCCACTTGAGAGCGGCTTGCTTGAAGGCAGCCTGGCGACTGGCGGCTTGATCAGCCTTGGAGAACTTGCTGGAGGGCATAGGCGGCTAATTGTGGGGTGTCGCGCTGCAATTCGGTATGCAGCGCGTTAAATTTTTGTTCGAGGGCTGCTATTTTTTCAGGCGCCTGCGTTTTGGCATCAAGCCAATTGAGAACAGCATCGGCCAGCGCTTGGGCCGTGGCGTCGTCTTGCAACAGTTCGGGCACCACGAAATCCCGGCACAGAATATTGGGTAATCCGACCCAGGGTTGCAGTTTTTTTCGCCGCATGATTTGCCACGACAGCCAACCCATGCGGTAGGCAATCACCATCGGGCGCTTGAACAAGGCGGCCTCCAGCGTGGCGGTGCCGCTGGCAATCAACGCCACATCGCAAGCAGCCAAAACCGTGTGCGACTGCCCTTCAATAATTTGAATATGCTCTGACATCCCGCTGGCCCTGGCTGCTTTTTCGATCTCGGCCTTCAGGGCTGGAATCGCAGGCACTATAAATTTAGTAGCTGCTTGCGCTTGCTGCATAAGGGCTGCAGCCTGAAAGAACCTTAAAGCCAGGTGTTGAATCTCGGATTTTCGACTGCCCGGCAAAATGGCAACCACGAGGTCTTCAGCGTTCAGCCCGAGCTTGGCACGCGCCTGCGCCCGGTCTGGCACCATCGGAATCACGTTCGCCAACGGGTGCCCGACATAAGTCGATTGAATGCCGTGTTGTGCCAGCAAAGCGGGCTCAAACGGAAAAATGCACAGCACATGGTCGACACTACGGCGAATTTTTTCAACCCGCTCCGGCCGCCAGGCCCAAATGGAGGGCGACACAAAATGCACGGTCTTGATGCCCTGCGCTTTAAGATCGGCTTCAAGATCGAGGTTGAAATCAGGCGCGTCAACGCCGATAAACACATCCGGGCGTTGCGCTAACAATCGGGTCTTGAGTTGTGCACGGATGCCGACAATTTCGCGGTAGCGCCGCAGCACTTCCCAACCATAACCGTGGACCGACAATTTATCGTGCGGCCACCAGGCCTCAAAGCCGCGCCGGGCCATCTGCGGTCCGCCAATACCAGCCGCAGTCACATCCGGCCAACGGTCTTGAATGCCGTCCAGCAGCAAGCCCGCGAGCAAGTCGCCCGAGGCTTCGCCTGCCACCATGCCGACTTTCATCTCAGCGTACGATGCCGCGCTGAGGTGATGACTGCTCTAAAAACGAGAGCATCATCTCAACGTCTGGCGATGCTTCTGGGGTTTTATCTACCAGTTCAGCAATGCGCTCACGGGCTACCTGAAGCGTTAAATCATCCCGGTACAGCGCCTTGTGCATGGCCTTGACGGCCGACACCCGCTCGGGCGAAAAACCACGCCGACGCAAGCCCTCATAGTTCATGGAGCGCGCCTGTGCTGGCTGTCCCTGGCACATGACAAACGGCGGCAAATCAGCAAACAGCAGCGTGCACATCGCCGTCATGCTGTGGGCGCCAATCTTCACAAACTGGTGTACCACCGTAAAACCACCCAAAATTGCCCAATCACCCACATGAACGTGGCCAGCCAATTGGGAGTTATTGGCAAAAATAGTGTTGTTGCCGACCACGCAATCGTGGGCCAGATGAACGTAGGCCATCAACCAGTTGTCGTCGCCGACCTTCGTCACGCCCGTGTCGCCGGGCGAGCCGATATTAAAAGTGCAAAACTCACGGATGACGTTGCGGTCACCAATAATCAGTTCGCACGGTTCGCCGGCATATTTTTTATCTTGCGGAATGGCACCCAAGGAGTTGAACTGAAAAATCCGGTTGTCGCGCCCAATAGTGGTGTGGCCTTCAATCACACAATGCGGACCAATGGTGGTGCCCGCACCCACTTTGACATGGGGACCAATCAGGGTGTAGGGGCCCACCGTCACCGAACTGTCAAGCTCGGCAGCGGGGTCAATAATGGCGGTGGCGTGGATAAAAGTCACCCGACAATCCTTACTTGATGTTGCGCATGGCGCAAGTCAACTCGGCCTCGACCGCGAGTTCATCGCCCACCAGGGCGCGTCCCTTGAACTTGAAGATACCGGCCTTCATGCGCAGCAGTTCGACTTCAAGAATCAACTGGTCACCCGGTTCCACCGGACGCTTGAAACGAGCGCCGTCTATACCGGCAAAGTAATAAACCATTTCGTCGCTGGGCGAGGTTCCCAACGCATCAAACGCCAGCAAGGCCGCCGCTTGCGCCAGAGCTTCCAGCATGAGCACGCCCGGCATGACGGGGCGGTGCGGAAAATGTCCCACAAAAAAGGGCTCGTTGATGGTGACGTTTTTTAAGGCCTTGATTGATTTTCCCTTTTCGATCTCCAGCACGCGGTCAACCAGCAAAAATGGATAACGGTGAGGGAGTTGCTTGAGAATTTGGTGGATGTCCATCATGATATTTTTGTTTTCTGGTTAATTGGAGGCTGACCTTGCACATCGGGTGCGCAAAGAAGTACCCTTTTAGGTTTCAAAGTTTTAACTGGGCTTCCAACGCGCGAATGCGGTCACGCAAACTGTGAAGCTGCTTCAGCGAGGCAGCATTTTTTTCCCAAGACGCATTGTCGTCAATCGGAAACATGCCGGTGTAATGGCCGGGCTTGCCAATGGAGCGTGTCACCACCGACGCGGCAGAAATATTGACGCCATCGGCCAGCGAAAGATGACCGAGCACCACCGCGCCACCACCAATGGTGCAATGGGCACCAATGGTGGCGCTACCTGCCACGCCAGCACATCCTGCCATGGCTGTATGTTTTCCGACATGCACGTTGTGGCCAATTTGGATGAGATTGTCGAGTTTGACACCGTCTTCAATCACCGTGTCTTGCAAAGCGCCACGGTCGATGCAGGTGTTGGCGCCAATTTCGACATCATTGCCAATCCGAACGGCACCGAGTTGCTCGATCTTTTCCCACGCACCCGCGTTGGGTGCAAAACCAAAACCATCGGCACCAACCACCACACCGGAATGCAACAGGCAACGGTCGCCCACCACGCAGTTCTCACCGATGGTGACCCGTGATTTGAGTTCTGTTTCAGCCCCTATTCGAGCGCCCGACTCGATCACGCACAAGGCCCCAATGCGGGCCGACGGGTGAACAAACGCCAAAGGATCAATCACGGCACTCGGGTGAATCAAGGCTTGTACAGACCGGGGAAGGTGTTTTTTCCAGAGCTGCGTGACCCGCGCAAAGTAAAGATAAGGTTGATCCGACACGATGCAGACACCCCGCAACTGCGCTGCGGCTTGCATCTGCGGACTCACGATCACGCAAGCTGCTTGAGACGCGGCCAGTTGATTCTGGTATTTGGGATGACTGAGAAAGCTTAACTGCCGAGGGTTTGCCTGTTCAAGTGGCGCCAAGCCGTCAAGCTCAAGGGCTGGATCACCATGCAACTCACCCCCAAGGGCTTCGACAATAAAACCAAGACTTAAGCTCACACGTCACACGCCAGAAAAGCGATTACTTAACGCTGCCTGAGTTCAAAACTTTAATGACCTTGTCAGTGATGTCGTGTTTTGGATTGACATACACCGCTTCTTGCAGCACCAGGTCATACTTTTCAGACTCAGCCACTTGCTTCACGACCTTGTTGGCACGCTCAAGCACTTGTTGCAGTTCTTCATTTTTTCTGGAATTCAGGTCTTCCTGAAACTCGCGGCGCTTGCGCTGAAAGTCGCGGTCTTGTTCGACCAATTGTTTTTGGCGGCTGACGCGCTGGGCCTCTGGCAACGTGGGTGCTTCACGCTCGAACTTGTCAGCCATGGTTTTCAAGGTGGTACCAAGATCCACCAGTTCTTTTTCACGCTTGGAAAACTCTTGCTCCAGCTTGACCTGAGCCGCCTTGGCGGTACTGGCTTCTTTGAAAATTCGGTCGGTGCTGACAAACCCGATACGAAACTCTTGCGCTTGAACTTGCGCAGACACCAGCAGACCACCCAGGCAAATACTGGCACCGCAAAGACGTAAAAAGTGTTTCATTAGAAAGAGGTTCCGATTTGAAATTGCATGGTTTGTATTTTATCGCCATCAAACTTGACGATAGGCTTGGCAAAGGCGAGGCGCAAAGGGCCTACTGGAGATATCCAGCTGATACCGACGCCGGTTGAGGCACGCAAGCTGCCCGCGTCCGCATTGAACGCATCAGGCCCCGATACGCTACCGGCATCGAGGAAAGCGTACATACGTAACGTTCGGTCATTGCCGGCGCCAGGGAACGGGCTCAGTATTTCAGCATTCAGGTTGACTTTTCGGGTTCCACCCATGACGGTTCCAAGGGAGTCCTGGGGACCGAGGCTACCTTGTTCAAAGCCACGAACCGAACCCAAACCACCCCCATAGAAATTCTTGAAAACCGGGTAAGGTCGGTCTCCGGATGCCACGCCCCAGCCCACCTCGCCATTAAAGGCAGCTGTAAACTGTTTGTTAATCGGGATAAATTCCTGGTACTGGTAAGTGGCGCGAACATAGCGAACATCACCGGCTACTGACCATTCTGCGTTCGCGCGTTGGTAGCGACCCGAGTTTGGCGACATCGCGCTGTCGCGACGATCACGTGACCACCCCACGGACAAAGGGATCGCCGTACTGCTATAGCCAAACTGGTCCGCGTATATTTGATATGACGTTGGCAATGCTGTGCCAGGAACAATCTTCGTACCCTCAACGCCGGCACCAAAATAGACCGTGTCCGTTTCTGTAAATGGCACCCCAAACCGCAGACTACCGCCAGTGGTCTCAAGTTGGTAATAACTCTGATCCTGGTACGGACTGGTGGTGCGGTGGTAAACGTCAATCGTGCGCGAGATACCGTCAGGCGTGAAATAAGGATCGGTGGTGTTAAAAACAATCGCGCGATTAATTTTGCTGGTATTGACCTGCACGCCCAAGGAGTTGCCCGAGCCAAACGCATTGTCCTGCTTCAGACCAAACGAAAGTCCAAGTCCATCGCCACTCGAAAAACCAGCGCCCAAACTCAAGCTACCGGTTGGTTTTTCAGAGACATTCAAAGTCAGGTCAACCTGATCAGGCGAGCCGGGGACTTCTTGGGTTTCGATGCCCACGTCTTTGAAGTAACCCAAGCGGTCAACCCGGTCGCGCGACAAGCGGATTTTGTCGCCGTCATACCATGAGGCCTCAAACTGACGAAACTCGCGGCGCACCACCACATCACGCGTGCGGTTGTTGCCTGCCACATTAATTTTGCGAACATAAGCACGGCGAGAAGGGTCGGCTTGCAAAACCAAAGCCACACGGTTGTTGGCGCGGTCAATTTCAGGACGTGCTTCCACCCGTGCAAAAGCAAAACCAAAATTACCAAAATAATCAGTGAACGCCTTGGTGGTCTTGGCTACTTCGTCAGCGTTGTATGCCTGACCAGGACGAATCGTCACCAGCGACTTGAACTCATCGTCTTTACCCAGGAAGTTGCCTTCCAGCTTGACCCCACTGACCACAAAACGCTCACCTTCGGTGATGTTGATGGTGATAGCGATATCGGTTTTGTTTGGCAGTATCGCGACCTGAGTGGACTCCACCTTGAATTCAAGATAGCCACGTGTCAAATAGTAGGACCGCATTGTTTCAATGTCGGCATTGAGCTTGGCGCGTGAATAACGATCGGACTTGGTGTACCAACTCATCCAGCCACCGGTATCCAGATCAAACAGGCCACGCACCGTCGACTCGCTGAAGACTTGATTGCCAACGATACGGATTTCGCTGATCTTGGCTGAATCGCCTTCCACCACCGTGAAAGTCAGATTGACCCGATTGCGCTCAATTGGCGTGACGGTGGTCACGACTTCAGCCGCGTAAAGGCTGCGGTTGATGTACTGGCGCTTCAACTCCTGCTCAGCGCGGTCAAGCTGCGCCTTGTCAAAGGGTCTGCCATCAGCGAGACCCACATCACGCAAAGCTTTTTTAAGGACGTCTTTGTCAAACTCTTTGGTGCCGACAAACTCCACCTCAGCCACAGTGGGACGCTCTTCAACAATGATCACCAATACATCGCCACTCACCTCAATGCGTACATCCTTGAAAAGTCCGAGTCCAAACAAGGTACGGATCGCAGAAGAACCTTTGTCGTCGTTGTAAACATCCCCAACACGCACCGGCAGTGTGACGAAAACAGTGCCAGGCTCAACGCGCTGCAGGCCTTCAATACGAATATCACGCACGGTAAAAGGGGTAACTGCCCACGACGTGCTGGCAGCAAACAGAAGTGACGCCACAGCTGAAACTGAGCGCAATCTAAAACGATTAATTTGCATTTTTAGTAGTAAGAAGTCAAGCAGATGTTGAGGATCAACACCTGTTATTTAGCTAAACAAACGGGTGATATCGTTAAACAGAGCAATTGCCATCATGACCAAAAGGATCGCAATACCCCCGCGTTGCAAGTGCTCCATCCAAGTATCTGAGACGGGTTTTCCCGTGAGCCCCTCCCAAAGATAATACATCAGGTGACCACCGTCCAAAACCGGCAACGGCAGCAAGTTTAAAACACCCAAACTCACACTGATCAGGGCTAAAAACAGCAGGTATTGCGTCATACCCATACCCGCTGACTTGCCCGCGTAGTCGGCAATCGTCAAAGGACCGCTCAAGTTTTTCAAGGACGACTCGCCGATGACCATTTTCCCCATCATCTTGAGCGTCAGCATCGACACATCCCAGGTGTGTTTCATGCCGCGCCATAAGCCGTCCAGAGGACCATAACGGACCATCACCAGTTCAGGCATGGCACCCACATAGGCGCCAATTTTCCCCACCATCAAGTCTCCCTCTTGCCGAACTTCGGGTTTGACCAGAATGTCGAGATACGCCCCGGCACGGTTGATTTTCCAGATGGATTCGACTGCGTCACCGTTCAGGACAGAAGCCCGAATCAACTGGCGCAATTGTTGACCATCCACGACGCGCACTGAACCCACCTGATGCACCACATCGCCCTGTTTCAAGCCCGCTTTGTCTGCCGCCGCGCCTACCGTGACTTCACCCATGATGGGGCGACTGTAAGGCCCTAAAACACCAATCTTTTTGAACAAGTCGGTGTTCGCCTCGCTGGCGTCCAATTGAGCGAGCTTTAACAAAACGGTTGACGTGGAAACGCTACCGAACTGGCTTAACTCCATGCGAACATCTCGCCCTTCGAGCGCACCGCGCGTCAGCGTCCAGTGAACATCTTCAAACGAATCAACGTCTTGCAGGTCATCACCTTCAAAACCAATACGCTGTATTTTTTCGCCACCAGTCAAACCGGCATGCGCAGCAATGGACCCCAGCGCAGGACTGGCCAAGACTGCGGCGGGAAGTTGCACGCCACTCCAGTTAACCACCGCATAGAGCAGCACCGCCAACAGCAAATTAGCGACCGGCCCTGCAGCAACAATCGCCACGCGCGAGCGCAAAGGTTGGGTATTGAAAGCAAGATGCCGCTCTTCTTCTGGTACCGGTGCCTCGCGCTCGTCGAGCATCTTCACGAAACCACCCACCGGAAAAGCAGCCAGCACAAATTCGGTCGACGAGCCCTTGATCTTCCAGCGAAACAGGGGTTTGCCGAAACCGATTGAAAACCGCAGAACCTTGACACCACACGCGACTGCCACACGGTAATGGCCATACTCATGGACGGCAATCAGCAGTCCCAACGCAAGTACAAAAGCAGCAAGGGTCAGCATGAATTACCTGGATTTCCGTTGACCGAACGGGTCTTGTTAACGTCCCACACGGCGCACCACCTGCTGAGCAGCCTCTCTGGAAAGCGTATCAAGTTCGAGTAAATCTTCCAGCGACTGCGGAGGGGTTGTGACCACTGAGGCCAGTGTTTCAAGATTGACAACATGGATCTGGTCAAAACGAATTTGTCGATCCAGGAACGCCGCCACGGCCACCTCATTGGCCGCATTCAACACGGCGGTCGAACCCGAGGGCGCTTTCAAAACCGACCAGGCCAACTTCAAACCAGGAAAGCGCTGCTCGTGTCCATTTGAATCAATGGCCTCGAATGTCATGTCAGCCATTGACCTGAAATTTAGGGCGGAGGCGCCCGACACCATGCGATCGGGCCATGAAAGGCCGTAGGCAATGGGAACTTTCATGTCGGGCGTGCCCAATTGCGCCACCACCGAGTTGTCTTTGTACTGCACCATGGAGTGAATAACGCTTTGCGGGTGAATCACCACCTCGATTTGTTCAGGCGTCACGTCAAACAGAAAACGAGCCTCGATTACCTCAAGTGCTTTGTTCATCATGGTGGCGGAATCCACCGATATCTTGCGCCCCATTACCCAGTTGGGATGCGCACAGGCCTGCTCGGGCGTGACATCACGCAGCGACTCTGGCGCTCTTTGCCGAAATGGGCCGCCCGAAGCGGTGAGAATAATCTTGTCAATCTGACTGGCCCAAGCTTTCGAATCATCGGGAAGCGACTGAAAAACGGCCGAATGTTCGCTGTCAATCGGCAGTAACTTGGCGCCGCCCTGCACCACCGCCTGCATGAAATAATCGCCGCCAACAACCAGCGCTTCCTTGTTGGCCAACAGCAAACGCTTGCCAGCACTCGCCGCACCCAAACAAGACGCCAGTCCAGCCGCCCCAACAATAGCGGCCATCACAGCATCCACCAAGTCGTGCGATGCGATCATGGTGATGGCATCAGCACCCCAAAGTACCCGCGTCGTTAAACCGAGGTCGAGACATTTTTGCTCCAGCGCACGACCAT
Source organism: Rhodoferax sp. (assembly GCF_037143375.1). GTDB lineage: Bacteria > Pseudomonadota > Gammaproteobacteria > Burkholderiales > Burkholderiaceae_C > Rhodoferax. Next base: position 31,382 of record NZ_JBAWYV010000015.1, read on the forward strand.
GGGGCTCACTGGCCATCACTGCAAAGGCGGGCTTGAACTGTACGCATTGGCGCAACATCAAGTCAATCTGCGTTGAAGCGCTCAAGGCGAAGACGTCAAACCGATCGGGATGACGCGCAATCACATCAAGCGTACTGACGCCAATAGAACCCGTCGAACCCAATATGGCAATGCGTTTTTTTACTTGGTTTGTCAATTCATTCACCATCGATTTCACAGACTGTAAAGCATCATGGCCAACGGCAGCGCCGGCAGCAATGCGTCTACGCGGTCCAGAACGCCACCATGACCGGGAAGCAGGCCGCTGCTGTCCTTTACACCGGCACTGCGTTTGACAAGCGACTCAAACAAATCACCCACCACGCTCATCGCCGCCATAAAAACGACGGCAATCAGCAAAAACCAGGCGCCTTTTTGGCCGATATGGGTGTAAAAACTGGGAACCGGCGCGAGCCATGTGGCGTCGGCCCAACGCCAGACAAATGCGAGCGTCACAACGCCAGCCATACCACCCCAAACACCTTCCCAACTTTTGCCAGGACTTATGCTGGGCGCCAGTTTGCTGCTGGTAAAGCGACCGCCGAATGCACGGCCGGCAAAGTAGGCAAAAATATCTGCCACCCAGACCAGCACCAGGATGGACAGCAAAAATTGTGTCCCAATGACCCGTGCCTGCGCCACTGCTAACCAGGTGAGCACCAAGGCAATGAGCCCGGCCATCAGTCGAATCACGCGAGGGTGACTCGACCAGGCGGCCACACCACTTCGCAATACCCATGCACCCGCGAGCACCCATATTGAACCCGCCATAAGCCACAGCATCGGGAGCGATTGCTCAAGCAATCCCAATTGCCACAAGCTGGCACAGACGACAACAGATACAAAGCCTGAAAGCAAGGAGGTGACGGAACCATAGCCGTTGAGTCGCGCCCACTCCCAAGCGCCGGCAGCAATCATGACCAAGGCAATGGCACAAAAAGGCGCGGGAGAGTGGTAAAACAACGCCGGCAACAAAATAAGCAACAAGACGATGGCCGTGATGACGCGCTGTTTTAACATCTGCTTACCTCAAACAAGTGGGGGATTGTTGGCCTGCGCAACCAGTTGATCGGACGTCTTGCCGAAACGTCTTTCGCGCTGACTAAAGGCCGTAATGGCTTGATCAAGCGCTGTTTCATCAAAGTCAGGCCAAAGATGGTCGCTGAAGAAAAACTCGGAATAGGCCGATTGCCAAAGCAAAAAGTTGCTGATGCGCTGCTCGCCGCCTGTGCGAATAACCAGATCAGGATCAGGCACATGGGCCAACGCCATGGCATTATTCAAATTTTGCTCGGTCGCGGGTTGCCCTAAATCTGCCAACTTGGCCACTGCCTGAACAATATCCCAGCGTCCACCGTAGTTGAAACAAACATTCAAGATCAACCGCGAATTACCAGCGGTTGCCGACTCGGCCTGCTCTATGCCTTCGATAACCTTTTTTGACAGATTGGCGCGTTCACCCACAAAACACAAGCGAACCCCATCGGCATTGAGTTCTGGCACTTCTCTGCCGAGCGCCACAGCAAAGAGGTTCATTAAACCGGAAACTTCTTCAGCCGGGCGGTTCCAATTTTCTGACGAAAAAGCAAACACCGTGAGTACACCAACACCACGGCTTTCACATGCTTTGGCACATCGGCGAAGCGAGTCAACCCCTTTTTTATGTCCTACGAGCCGCGGAAGAAATCTTTTGGATGCCCAGCGGCCATTGCCATCCATCACGATGGCAATATGGTGCGGAACCACGCTAGCAAAAGTCATGACAAACGTGCAATGACGTTAAACCGCCATGATGTCGTGTTCTTTGGCCGCAACGAGTTGGTCAATGGCAATGATGTGCCGATCGGTCGTTTTCTGGATGTCTGACTCTGTTCGTTTTTGGTCATCTTCTGAGGCCAGCTTGTCCTTAACGGCCTTTTTGACAGACTCATTCGCATCGCGCCGCAGATTACGCACCGCTATCTTGGCACTTTCACCTTCGTTGCGAACTATTTTTGTAAGTTCTTTGCGGCGCTCTTCCGACATAGCGGGCATCGGGACGCGAATCAAATCGCCCATCGATGAGGGATTAAGACCCAAATCGCTGTCGCGAATGGCTTTTTCAATCTTGGCGCCCATGCCTTTTTCCCAAGGCTGGACACTGACCGTGCGCGAATCGAGTAACGAAACATTGGCAACCTGACTAATCGGCACCAAGGAACCGTAGTAATCAACCTGAACCGAGTCAAGCAGCGCAGGGTTGGCGCGACCCGTACGAATTTTGGTCAGGTTATTCTTGAACGCAACAATGGACTGATCCATTTTGGCTTCTACGGTATTTTTTATGTCTGTAATCGGCATGTTTTATTTCCTAACTTGACTGTTCAATCGGCACTATTGAAGCGCCGTGATTTTGACACGATCAGGCGTAGACCAAGGTGCCTTCATCTTCACCCATCACCACGCGCTTGAGAGCACCGTGCTTGAAGATGGAGAAGACTTTGACCGGCAGCTTTTGGTCACGGCACAAGGCAAACGCGGTGGCATCCATGATGCCCAGGTTTTGCGACATGGCATCGTCAAATGAAATTTTGCTGTAACGAGTGGCCAAGGGGTCTTTTTTGGGATCAGCCGTGTACACGCCATCGACTTTGGTGGCCTTAAGCACAATTTCGGCACCAATTTCAGCACCGCGCAAAGCGGCTGCGGTATCGGTCGTAAAAAAAGGATTGCCGGTTCCAGCGGCGAAGATTACCACCTTGCCCTCTTCGAGGTATTGCAAGGCTTTAGGGCGAACATAGGGCTCTACCACCTGCTCAATGGCAATCGCGGACATCACACGTGCAACCAAGCCAGCCTTATTCATGGCGTCACCCAAAGCAAGTGCATTCATGACGGTTGCCAGCATGCCCATGTAGTCCGCAGTGGCCCGATCCATGCCTACTGACCCACCTGCGACGCCACGGAAAATATTACCGCCACCAATGACAACAGCCACCTCTACGCCCAACCGGGTCACCTCGGCCACCTCTTGCACCATGCGAACGATGGTGTCACGGTTGATACCGAACTGATCGTCCCCCATCAAAGCCTCGCCTGACAGCTTGAGCAATATGCGCTTGTAGGCTGGTTTAGCGATGGTCATGTGGGACTCCTTGATATGGTGAATATTGAATGGGATTGATCCAAATTCAGGGCGAGTAACTCGATCTGAATTTGGATAGTTGGAAAACGCCTTGCGCTGTCTATTGAAAATTAACCAGCCTGCTGAGCAGCAGCGACTTGAGCGGCGACTTCTGCAGCGAAATCGTCAACCTTTTTCTCAATGCCTTCACCGACCACGTACAGGGTGAAACCCTTGACGGTTGTGCCGGCGGCCTTGAGCATTTGCTCAACCGTCAACTTGTCGTTTTTTACGAAAGACTGGTTAAACAGCGAAACTTCCTTGAGAAACTTCTGCACGCCGCCTTCGATACGCTTGGTAACGATTTCAGCGGATTGCACTGGCTTGCCAGCAGCAGTCGCCACCGATGCATCTTCAGCCGCTTTGGCGGCAGCCACGGAACGCTCTCTAGCGACCAATTCGGCAGGCACATCGGCGCTGGACAAAGCCACTGGCTTCATGGCGGCAACGTGCATGGCCACATCTTTGGCAGCCGTTTCGTCGCCTTCAAACTCGACCACCACGCCAATACGCGTGCCGTGCAAGTAAGCAGCCACCTTGGAATCGGTCCCAAAATGCTTGAAACGGCGGAAACTCATGTTCTCGCCGATCTTGCCGATCAAGCCTTTGCGCACATCTTCCAGTGTCGGGCCAAAGCCGTCTTGAGCGTAAGCCAAAGCGCCTAAAGCAGCGACATCAGCCGGGTTGTTCTTGGCAACCAGTTCAGCAGCGGCATTAGCGAGAGCCAGGAAGCTGTCGTTTTTAGTCACAAAATCGGTTTCGCAATTGACTTCAAGCAAAGCGCCCACGCCGTGAGCGATATAGCTGGTGACAACGCCTTCAGCCGTGATACGGCTAGCAGCCTTACCAGCCTTGCTACCCAACTTGACACGCAGCAGTTCTTCAGCTTTAGCCATGTCGCCTTCAGCTTCGGTCAATGCGCGTTTGCATTCCATCATGGGCGCGTCGGTTTTTCCACGCAGTTCAGCCACCATGCTTGCGGTAATTACAGCCATTTATATCTCCGTATTCAGTTCAATTATTTAAAAAAAGACTAAAAAAAAGGGGCACAGAAGCCCCCTTTTTTGGGGTCGTAGCTAACTTAAGCCGAAACTTCAGCCACTTCAACAAATTCGTCGGTGCTTTCAGCAACCATGGCCTTGACAACGTCGTCAACCATGTTGGAACGGCCTTCGATGATCGCGTCAGCAATACCGCGGGCATACAAAATCACAGCTTTAGATGAGTCATCGTTACCAGGAATGATGTAGTCAATGCCTTCTGGCGAGTGGTTGGTATCAACCACAGCAATCAAAGGAATACCCAATTTCTTGGCTTCAGCGATTGCGATTTTGTGGAAACCCACGTCGATCACAAAAATGGCATCTGGCAGAACTGTCATGTCTTGAATACCACCGATGTCACGCTCAAGCTTGGCGAGTTCACGGGCAAACATCAACTGTTCTTTTTTGCTCAAAGCATCAAGACCAGTTTCTAACTGAATCTTCATGTCTTTCAGACGCTTGATGGAGGTCTTGACCGTCTTGAAGTTGGTCAACATGCCGCCGAGCCAACGCTGGTCAACATAAGGAACGCCAGCGCGCTTGGCTTCTTCAGCGACGGTGTCGCGAGCTTGGCGCTTGGTGCCAACCATCAGAACCGTGCCGCGCTTGGCGGAGATTTGGGTCACAAACTTGGCAGCTTCCTGGAACATCGGCAGCGATTTTTCCAGGTTGATGATGTGAATTTTGTTGCGATGGCCGAAAATAAACGGGGCCATCTTGGGGTTCCAGAAGCGGGTTTGGTGGCCGAAATGGACACCGGCTTCGAGCATTTCGCGCATGGTAACTGACATATTTAACTCCAAAGGTTAGGTCTAAAATCCAGTTCTTTTTTGCATCTCCACAAGCATTTTAAATTACTTGCAAAGCTGCAACACCTTGATGAAACTGGTTTGCTGATTTCTTCACCAGACAGACAACAGCCTGTCTAGTAAAGCCAAAAATTATAACCCACCCCGCGTACTCCATGCTTTACGACCGTCACAAGACGCGGCACCTGATGTGCGACGAAATAATTCAGCAAAAAACAGGACTCGAATGGGCGATTACCAACAGAAAAATCCCCATGTGCGAGCATAGGAATAAATAATTGCTACTAATAAAATAGCTGCTTACGCTTATCAGACGAGGGCTAGAAGCTATTTTTACTTATAAAAAAGGGATTCATGAAGATTGCAGTCATTGGCGCCGGGATCATTGGCGTCACCACAGCCTACGAGTTAGCCTGTGATGGACACGATGTCACCGTGTTGGAACGGCGCACCGCCGTCGCCGAAGAATCCAGCTTTGCCAATGCCGGCATCTTGGCACCGGGTTGTTTGAGCGTCTGGACTGCGCCCGGGATGCCGACCCTGGTAGTCAAGCACTTGTTGAATAAGGCGTCCATCAAAATGGGGTTGCCATTTTCATGGCATGAAATGGCCTGGCAGTGGAAGCGCCATCTCGCCTGCAAACCGGAGATTTTTCAGACCAATCAGACGATCCTGCGAAATTTGGCGCTTTACAGCCGAGAACGGTTGCACCATATTACGGCGGATCTGAATCTGGAGTACGAACGCAGCGAGGGCAACTTGGTGCTTCTACGAACCGAGCGCGACAGTAAAAACGCTCAACCCGGCTTGCAGGTCTTGCGTGATGAGGGAGTCAGGTTCAAGGAATTGGGTGAGACTGAGGCCCGCAAGATTGAGATGGCCCTCAATCCGGACACGCCATTTTTTGGAGCAGTGCAATTACCCGACGATGAAGTTGGCAACTGTCGTCAGTTTGCCCACCTCCTCAAAAATGAGGCCCTGCGCCTGGGTGTCAAGTTTGACTTTAACGCGACCGTCACAAAAATTACGCCCACAAACGGTGTCACCCTGAGAATGGCCAACGAAACCACCCCCAGGCCATTTGATGCGGCAGTTTTGTGCACTGGACTGGACTCGGTTCGACTACTGGATCCTTTGGGCCTCAAAATTCCACTGGCTGCTGTTTATGGTTATTCGATCACGGCCAACCTGCGTGAACCGCTCAATGGTCCACGCAGTGCCGTGCTGGATGCTCATGACAAGGTGGCTATTTCGCGTTTGGGCAACCGCGTTCGGGTCTCGGGCGGCGCCGAAATCGGTGGAAATCCTGACAAAAAAAACACGGCGCTGATTCAAACGCTGTACAAGGTATTGCACACTTGGTTTCCCGGTGCCGCCCATTTATCAGGCGGTATTCAGGAGTGGAAAGGCGCTCGCCCCATGCTGCCTGATGGCTTACCCGTGGTGGGTGCCAGCGCGATGGCTGGACTGTGGCTCAATCTGGGACACGGCGCCCTTGGCTGGACACTGAGTTGCGGCTCAGCCCGGATTCTTGCTGACCAGATCTGTGGTCGTTCGCCTGACCTGAAAAACAGCGGTCTGGGCATAAGCCGCCTCAAAAGTTAAATTTATTCTGACCTAAAGCCTATTTATTTGACGCCGCAAAATTTGACAGACAATCCACGCCATGAGCCCCGAACTCTCTCAAAAATTGACCGCTGCAGTTGACGGCATGCCTGCATTTCCCAAAAGTGTTCAGAAAATTCTGGAACTGACCCGGGACGTCAATTGCTCGCCCAAAGATCTGGTTCAAGTGATCGATAAAGACCCGGTGGTGACGGTCAAGGTACTGCGGGTGGTCAACTCGGCCTACTACAGCTTGCCCAAGCAAATTACATCAATCAACCACGCGGTGGTTTATTTGGGCTTCAACACCATCAAGAACCTCGCCTTGAGTATTGCGGCTATTGGCATGTTGCCGGCCAACAATGAAGCCGGATTTGATGCTCAACAATATCTTCTGCACTCCCTTTCGACGGCGGGCATCGCAAAGAAGCTCGCGTTGCAATTGGATGATATCGACCCCATGGACTGTTTTATTGCAGGCCTTTTGCATGATTTCGGCAAAGTGGTTTTTGCGCAGTTCATGCCCAAGGAATTTAAAAAAGCGCTTCAGATCAGCCAGAGTAACAACAGTTCTTTGCACCTGGCGTTGCGCGAAGTCGTTGGCACTGACCACGCGGTGGTTGGCGCCATGTTGGTGGAAAAATGGCGTTTCCCCGCTGATCTGGTCGACACCATTCGCCATCAATACAGTCCAGAACTCAATGACACACCCATGGTTGCGTGTGTCTTTGCAGCCAACCAGATCAGTAAAAAACTGGGCTTCGGTTTTGGTGGCAACCCTTATATTGAAGGACTCACGCCCACTATTGCCAACCGACTCGGTGGTACGCTTGACGAGGTGATCGCGTCACTAGGAAACTTGGAGCCCTTGTTTGAGGAAGCCAAGATATTTTCAAAAGTTTGAGGACAAGGCATGAAAATCAGATTTTGGGGAGTGCGGGGCTCCATCGCGTCGCCGGGACCTAAAACAGTGCGCTACGGGGGCAACACCACCTGTATCGAAATTCGCACAGACAACAACGAGTTGATCATCATTGATGCGGGTACCGGCATTTTCCCTTTGTCTCAAACCCTTCTGGCTGAGATGCCAGTGACTGCCAATGTGCTCATCACTCATTCGCACTGGGACCACATACAGGGATTGCCCTTTTTCATCCCTAACTTCATCCCAGGTAACGCATTGCGACTACACGGTGCGTTTGACCCGGTATCAGGCAAAGGCGTGGAACAGGTGATGTCGGTGCAACTGCAATACAGCTACTTCCCGGTACGCGAAGCTGAAATGAAGGCGCGCATTGAATACATCACCCTGGCGCCCGAGCAAAGTATTCAAATCGGATCTGCCACAGTCACGCCCTTTCTGATGAACCACCCTGTCATCGACTTTGGTTACCGCATAGAAGCCAATGGCAAATCGGTGTTTTTTACCGGTGACCATGAACCGCCCCAAAACATCTACGAGCCCGGTGAAGAAGGCTATGACGAGTACCAAACCTTTGTCGATGAAAAAGCCGCCGACATCCGCCGTGCCATGAAGGGTGTGGATGTGCTGATCGCTGATTGTTCTTACACGGAACAGGAATATCCAGCCAAAAAAGGCTGGGGCCACGGCACCTTCCACACCAGTATTCAATACGCCAAAGAAGCGGGTGCCAAAGTGCTTTTTTGCACCCACCACGAACCCATGCGCAGCGACGACGCGCTGGATGCCGTATTTCAACAGGTGCTTGAAGACAACCCATCAAAAACGGGTGATCCGGAGTATCGATTGGCCCGAGAGGGCGACACCTTCGAGTTCTGATTTTTCCGAGGGTCTTATGCTGAAAATTGATTTTGGAATGCGTCAGACTTTGCAGGATGTGGCGGCCACTCGCCGCATTGAAGCGGCCACCCAGGCAACATTAGCACCCCACACCTTGATGCAACGCGCTGGGCTCGCCGTCGCACAATTGGCGTTGGCCATCGCACCCCATGCACGCTGCATTTGGCTGGCCTGCGGTCCTGGGAATAACGGAGGCGATGGTCTGGAAGCCGCCATGCACTTGCAGCGATGGGGCAAATCCACTGTGGTGACCTGGCTCGGAAGCGTTGAAAAGTCACCTGTAGATGCCGTCGCGTCTTACTGGCGCGCGGTGGAAGCAGGCGTCACTTTTTCAGAGGTCCCGCCTGCAAATTTCGATTTTTGCGTTGATGCTTTGCTGGGCATCGGCGCCCAGGCTCGTGAACCAGAGGCATTGATGGTCGAATGGATTACGCTAATGAACGCAGGAATGACGTCCCTGCTCGCCGTCGATATTCCAACGGGTTTGCAGGCCGACACCGGCCGTGCCTCTGAAAACTGCGTCAAAGCCACACACACCCTAAGCCTCCTCACCCTCAAACCCGGCCTGTTCACAGCAAATGGGCGAGACGCCGCTGGCACCCTCTGGCTCGACAATTTAGGTGAGGGTCATCCCCGCTTTGTCGATGAAGAAGCACCCACCGCTTGGCTATCCGGTGAACCGCTTTCAGCCTCCCGTCTGCACGCCTCGCACAAAGGCAGCTTTGGTGACGTCGCCATCATCGGCGGGGCTTTGGGCATGACCGGCGCGGCACTGCTGGCGGCAACAGCCGCCTTGAGTGCGGGCGCAGGTCGCGTTTTTGTCGGACTGCTCGATGGCGGCAAACTCACAGTCGATACCAGCCAACCCGAATTGATGTTCAGAACCCTCAATGACCTTGATTTTTCGGGCATGACAGTGGTCTTCGGCTGTGGGGGGGGACACGGGTTACACAATCTACTATCGAAGGTATTATCTTCACCATCCCCCGTTGTTATTGATGCAGATGCTATTAATGTAATAGCAGAAGATCAGCAACTCCAAACACTCCTGTCCGCCCGATCTCAACACGCCAAGATCACGGTACTGACTCCGCATCCCCTGGAAGCCGCGCGATTGCTGGGCATCACGGCGCAGGAGGTTCAAAGTGACCGACTGAATACGGCCCATCAACTGGTGCTGAAATTTGGCTGCACGGTGGTGCTCAAAGGGTCAGGAACGGTGATCGCAGCACCTGGTGAAATCCCCGCCATCAACCCGACTGGAAATGCCAGACTGGCCACTGCTGGCACCGGCGATGTGCTGGCGGGCATGGTGGGGGCGCGCTTGGCAACAGGCATGCCGGCTTTTCAGGCCGCAAGTCAGGCCGTCTACCGTCACGGGCAATTGGCAGACCAATGGCCTGCTGCCCTGCCTTTGACAGCAGGACGGTTATCCAGATCGCTATTAATTTAATAGCTACTAGCGCATACTGAACAAGCGCTAGAAGCCTATTTTCCTTAAACTACTATGAGCGACGCCGAGGTTTCTTACTTTTATCCTTGCCCTTGACTGCCACGGGTCGATCACCATTCTTCTGGGACTGTGAAGTGACTCTTGGCACCCGAGCCAGCGGCTCTGAAATTTTTCGTGGCGCACGCTTGGCAGCCGAGTTACCGGGCCTTTTATCCAAGTCAGCGAGATTCCCGCCCTCCCGCAAAGCGCCTTTGTCTTTCATAGCTCTGGAAGTCAGCGCCTCACCGTCCTGAATCAAACGGAAATCGATACGGCGACCATCCAGATCCACCCGGCTGACTTGCACCTGAACGCGTGTACCGATGGCATAACGCATTCCAGAACGCTCTCCGCGAAGTTCCTGGCGAGCTTCATCGAACCGGTAGTACTCACCTCCCAATTCGGTAATGTGAATCAGGCCTTCGACATACATGGCGTCCAGTGTGACGAACAGTCCGAAGCTGGTCACAGAGCTGACCACACCGGAATACTCTTCACCCAAGTGCTCATGCATGTATTTACATTTGAGCCAGGCCTCGACGTCACGGCTTGCCTCATCGGCGCGGCGCTCGTTAGCGCTGCAATGCATGCCGGCAGATTGCCAGGCCTGAGTTTCAGGACTCAGTTTTTTAGGTTTTTGCCCTGGCTCAGTTGCCTTGGCGGCCAAACCTTTTTCAAGCCGACGTGACAACTTGGCATGCGCTTCGCCCGGCGTGGGAAGCACCGGAAGTTGGTATTTGGTCTTGGCCAGAATGGCTTTGATGACCCGGTGCACCAGCAAATCCGGGTAACGCCGAATTGGGCTGGTGAAATGGGTGTAAGCATCAAACGCCAGACCGAAGTGGCCGTTATTAACGGGCGTGTAGATGGCCTGCTGCATCGAGCGCAACAGCATCGAATGAATTTGCTGCGCATCAGGCCGGTCTTTGGTGGCATTGGCAATGGCCTGGAACTCAGCCGTCGCGGGATCGTCGCTGATCGTTAATCCCAAACCGGTTACTTTGAGGTAATTTCGAAGAATCTCGATTTTCTCGGGCGTCGGGCCCTCATGCACCCGAAATAATCCGGCATGTTTGCTGTGGGCAATGAAGTCTGCACTGCAAACATTGGCCGCCAGCATCGCTTCTTCAATCAACTTGTGGGCATCATTGCGGGTGCGCGGCACGATTTTTTCAATTCGCCCGCCTTCATCGCAAACAATCTGCGTCTCGACCGTCTCGAAATCTACCGCACCGCGTCTAACGCGCGACTTGAGCAAGGCTCGGTAAACATCGTGCAGATTCAATAAATCTGCCACGCGGTCCTTGCGTTTGATCGCCTCAGGGCCATTCGTATTCGCCAAAATGGCGGCGACTTCGTTGTAGGTAAAGCGGGCGTGACTCCACATCACGGCCGGATAAAACTGGTAAGCAGACACTTCGCCATCTTCAGTCACAACCATGTCGCACACCATGCAGAGACGTTCGACCTCTGGGTTCAGTGAACACAAGCCATTAGAGAGCTTCTCCGGCAACATGGGAATCACCCGACGCGGAAAGTAAACACTGGTAGCGCGGTCATAGGCATCAATGTCGATGGCAGAACCGTTTTGCACGTAATGACTGACATCGGCAATCGCCACCAGCAAACGCCATCCGTTGACAGCAGCTTTGCCTCTGCCGATTTTTGTCGGCTCACAGTACACCGCATCATCAAAATCGCGGGCGTCTTCGCCGTCAATCGTGACCAGTGACACATCGGTCAAATCGACGCGGTGTTTTTTATCCAGAGGACGCACCTTGTCTGGCAAAGTGCGTGCCAAGGCAATGCAAGCGTCAGAGAACTCATGGGGAACACTGTATTTCCGCACGGCGATTTCAATCTCCATGCCGGGGTCATCGACCTCGCCCAAAATTTCTTTTACACGCCCAACCGGTTGACCATACAAGGCCGGCGCCTCCGTCAATTCAACAACGACTACTTGCCCCGGTTTGGCAGCGCCGGTGGCGGTCTTGGGAATAAGCACATCCTGCCCAAACCGTTTGTCCTCGGGGACAACGATCCAGATACCACTTTCCAGAAGCAACCGACCAATAATCGGCAGCTTGGGTCGCTCGATGATTTCAACCACCCTGCCCTCAGGCCGACCTTTGCGATCACTGCGCACAATGCGAACCAAGACGCGGTCCTTATGCAACACCGCACGCATTTCGTTGGGCGGCAAATAGATGTCGGACTCACCGTCATCACGGGACAAAAATCCATGGCCATCACGGTGACCTTGAACAGTGCCTTCAACTTCATCCAGCAAGCCGCTGGTTTGGCTAATATTTTTAATAAAAAAACCTTTTTTCTTAAATGCTCAAGTAGCAAGATGAGAAACCGAGCTAGCGCAGCGCAATAGCTCTGATTGAAATAACAAAACTAATATTCGCAAGATAAACGAATAATGTAGGTGAGATAAATGACGAAGAAATGTTGCTAGAAACAAAATTTGAAAGTTGAAGACAACATGAATTCATCATCATTGGATGCCGTTTGTCGCGGGTAGCTGTGATATAGTAGCACCTGTGCCCAGATGGCGAAATTGGTAGACGCACCAGCTTCAGGTGCTGGCGCCTGCAAGGGCGTGGAAGTTCGAGTCTTCTTCTGGGCACCAAAAATAGATGAGCCCCATGTAAGTTTTACATGGGGCTTTTTCTTTGTCTGCTCAAAATATGCAAAAAAGAAATAACTCCAATGCCGTTGCGGAGATCCGAGTTACGGGATCTCTGCAACGAGGCATTTGTAATCACTATCAACCAGATTTTTTATTAAAACGGTTGCGCAACCAGGTCATGACCCTGTGCTCCTACTATGCGGGCTTTTGTGAACTCGCCGACCTTCAGCGTCTTGCTTATTTTTTCTGGGGGCAGCAATTTCACGATGCCGTCAATCTCTGGCGCATCGGCATAGGATCGACCCAACCCGCCCTTTTTGCCCATTCCTGGTGCCGAATCAACCAGCACCTGCATGGTGGCACCGATTCGTTGCTGAAGTTTGGCCACAGAAACGGCCTCCGCAACCGCCATGAACCGGGCGCGTCGTTCTTCACGCAACTCGATCGGCAACATGCCAGGAATGTCATTAGCCGCAGCACCTTGCACCGGGCTATAGGCAAAACATCCAGCGCGGTCAATTTTCGCTTCGCGCATGAAATCCAGCAGGTGTGAAAACTCTGCTTCGGTTTCCCCAGGAAAACCCGCTATGAAAGTACTTCGCACAACGATATCAGGGCAAGCTACACGCCAAGATTGAATACGCTCAAGATTTTTTTCACCACTGGCGGGGCGCTTCATACGCTTGAGCACATCCGGGTGACTGTGTTGCAGGGGAACATCTAGATAAGGCAACACTTTGCCCGTGGCCATCAGCGGAATTATTTCATCCACACTTGGGTATGGATAGACATAGTGCAAGCGCACCCAGGCACCGTAAGGCTCGGCCATATCTCCAAGCGCTTGTACCAATTCCAGCATGCGCGTCTTGATTGGCTTCCCATCCCAGAACCCAGTCCGGTACTTGACGTCCACGCCATAAGCAGAAGTATCTTGGCTGATCACCAGCAACTCCTTGACGCCACCCTCAAACAGCGCTCGAGCTTCCTTTAAAACATCTCCAATCGGACGTGATACCAAATCTCCCCGCATGGAAGGAATAATGCAAAACGTGCAACGGTGATTACAGCCTTCACTGATTTTTATATAAGCGTAATGTCTTGGCGTGAGCTTGATACCGGCAACGCCAAATGCGTTAGGCACCAAATCCAAAAATGGATCATGCGGCTTGGGCAAATGAAGATGCACTGCGTCCATCACATCTTGCGTGGCTTGCGGACCCGTCACAGCCAGAACGCTAGGGTGCATCTTTCGCACCAGATTGCCACCTCCATCAGCAGCTTTGGCACCGAGGCATCCGGTGACGATAACTTTGCCATTGGCTGCCAAGGCTTCACCAATGGTGTCCAGGCTCTCCTTGACGGCATCATCGATGAAGCCACAGGTGTTGACGATTACCAGATCAGCACCCTGAAAAGTCTTTGATGTTTGGTAACCCTCAGCACTCAGTTGCGTCAAAATCAACTCAGAATCGGTCAGTGCCTTGGCGCATCCAAGACTGACAAATCCTACTTTGGGTGCGGTGTTGCTCTTAGTCATTAATTCATTCATTTAGTGATGGCAGCCGCAGCTGCACTTTTCAGCGTTTGATTCCGAAGGCCCCGAACATTTGGCCGGTCTGCTTTTGCATCTGCTCCTGCATTTGCTGCAAGATGTTTTTGGATTGATCCAGATTTCCGCCCATCATGCCCTGCAACACTGGAGATTGCATGGCCACAAACTGGGTCCACATTTCAGGCGTTAAACCTTTGGACTGTTCCGCGAATTTGGTTTGAACATCCATCAAGGATTGAATATTCTTCTCAAGATAACCACCCATCATTCCTTGCATGGCATGGCCATAAAAACGAATCACACTGGCAAGTACGGGTGCCGTAAACATGGGAGAACCATTGGCTTCTTCTTCAAGAATTATTTGAAGAAGGATGCTGCGCGTGAGGTCCTCGCCGGTTTTAACGTCGAGGACAACAAAAGGCTCACTGTCCATCACCAAATGCTTAACTTCAGCCAAGGTAATGTAAGTTGAGGTATCCGTGTCATACAAACGACGATTAGGATATTTTTTGATGATTCGCTGAGGAATTTTTGAGTCAGCGGATTTTGCGTTTTGCATATGGACTCCTTTGGCCAAAATCGACCCTAAACAGACAGCATTGCACAGCAACACATTTTAGGGATCGAACTAACACAAAGTTCCAAGCTTTCCCTGAGATGATGAAGACTGGTCATCTTCATCCGAGAAAGTTGGTAGGCGCAATTGGACTCGAA